>JAQVTF010000223.1 GCA_028700185.1 Desulfobacteraceae bacterium
GGCGTTTTCGGAGGGCAACACGTCTTTTCCCAGGCGGAGACCCTGCGCTTTCCCCTGTACCTGACCCTCGGTCTGGCGCTGTTGACGGTGGCCGCCGTCTGGCCCATGGACGAAGTCTGCCCCCAAACGGAAGGCGGCGGCCCCTGCCGGCAGGCGGCGGGAGGTTCGGCCGTAACGGCTTTCCGGCTCACCTTCGATACGGGACGCTGGATCCTCAAGGCGCCCTTCGTGCTGGCGGTGATCTGCTTCGGTATGCTTTTTGACAGCATCCTGCGCATGGTGGTCACCCTGGCCAGCCAGTACTACCGGATGGTGGCACTGCCGGAATCCGTCTTCGGCGTCCTCGGGTCGGCCATGGCCCTGGTCGGGGTGTTTATCCCCCGCCTGGCGCTGTACATCGCCCAAAGGCGGACCCCGGTCTTTTGCCTGGCCACCACCGGCGCCACGGCACTGGTGGGGCTCACCGGCATGGCCTTTTTCTGGCCTTACGCCGGGTTGGTGCCGGCCTTGATCGCCTTCTCGGCCATGTACATGACGGGCTTTTACGTGAGCTACTTCGTCAATCAAAAGGTCTCCTCGGCGCGCCGGGCCACGGTGCTCAGCTTCAAAGGGTTGGCCTGCAACCTGGCCTACGGGTTGATCGGGGTGGGTTACGCCGCCTTGCTGGAGGCCGAGAAGGCCGGCGTGGGGCTTGGCGATGGAACCGCGTTGTCGGTGGAGAACATCGTCTTCAAGGAGACCTTTTTCTGGTTTCCGCTGTCTCTGGCCGTGGGCTTGGCGGTGGCGGTGATGGTGTTTCGATTCATCATCGGCGGCAGCGAAACGGAGCGGTGAGGCGCCGTGGGGTTTTTTTGGAGCCCGAAGTCCCTGGCCCTAATCTCTTTACCTTGTCTCGTCACTGGAAATCAGGCACAATTCCGGAGAATCCACCAAAAGGATAGATAGAGATCCGCCATAAGCGTTCGGGGATTGTCTTCAACGCCTTGAACCCATCCAGGGGCCTGGGGGCAGGTCGGCTGGGCCAAGGCCTGGAAAGGAGGCTGCAAATGGCGTCTGTCAGCGATGTCGGCAGGCCGGAGCATCTA
Source organism: Desulfobacteraceae bacterium (assembly GCA_028700185.1). Taxonomy (GTDB): domain Bacteria; phylum Desulfobacterota; class Desulfobacteria; order Desulfobacterales; family UBA2174; genus UBA2174. The sequence goes on from JAQVTF010000223.1 coordinate 1,086, forward strand.
CGCGGGGTGAATCTCGGCGGCTGGCTGGTGCTGGAAAAATGGATGACCCCGAGCCTCTTTGCCGGGCTGGAGGCCACCGATGAAACCTCCTGGTGCGTGATCCTGGGAGACGAGGCTCCCGGGCGGTTGCGCGCTCACTGGGACCACTTTATCACCCGGGAGGATTTCGCCTGGCTGGCGGACACGGGGATCAACGCGGTGCGGATTCCCATCGGCCACTGGATTTTCGGGCCGCCGTATCCGTTTCATTCCGCCTACGGCGACCATCCCCACCCCTTCGTGGAGGGGGGCATCGAAGTGCTGGACCGGGCGCTGGGATGGGCCGAGGAGTTCGGCCTGTGGGTCATCATCGACCTTCACGCCGCGCCGGGATGCCAGAACGGTTTCGATAACGGGGGGATCAAGGATGTCTGCGATTGGCACACGCGGGAGGAGTACATCGCCTTCTCGGTGGCGCTGCTGGGACGGCTTGCCCAGCGCTACCGTTCGGCGCCGGCCCTCTACGGGATCGAACTGCTCAACGAGCCCCGCTGGGACGTGCCCACCGAGGTGCTGAAAGATTACTATCTGCGCGGCTACGATGCCATCCGCGCTCACCTTTCCCCCCGGCGCGCCGCCATCATCTTCCACGACGGCTTCCGGTCGCACCGGGAATACCTCGGATTCATGCAGTCGCCCCCGTTCGAGAACGTGATCTTCGACGTGCACCGCTACCAGTGTTTCGAGCCCGAAGATATCGCCCTGGACATCCATGGCCATCTGGACAAGGCGGGAAGAGGCTGGGGCGAGGAGGCCGACACGGTTCAGGGGGATCTGGGCCTGCCGGCCATTGCAGGGGAATGGAGCCTCGGGCTGGATCTGGAGGCCGTTTCGCTGTGGGCCCCCGGGCCGTTCCACCATCCGTTGCGGCACCTGGACCGCTTTCAGCAGGAGACGGCCTGCCGGGCCTACGGGGCCACCCAACTGCTTTCCTTCGAGCGCTACCACGGCTGGTTCTTCTGGAGCTATCGCACCGAAACCACCCCGGAGTGGTGTTTCCGCGATGGGGTGGAAAGAGGCTGGCTGCCGGCGCGATTCACTTGAGGGGGGCCGGTGCTTTCCCGCCGGGGGTCGAGGTGTTCTGGTCCTGGTGATACCGCCCAACGGTGACGGTGCGATGATGGGGGTGCCGGACGGCCGGGTTGGCGCTGATCCGCAGCAGGCCCACGTTGGGCAGCTCCCGGCGCAGCATCTCGAACATCAACCGTTCCGCCTTGGGATCGAAGGCGCTGGTGGCCTCTTCCATCACCACCCAACCGGGACGCTGGAGCAGCAGACGCGCAAAGCCGAGGCGCTGGCGGATGAGCAGCGGCAGGGTGTCTTTCCAGTTGTTGGATTCGTCCAGGCGTGAGGACAGCCATGCGAGGCCGGTGCATTCCAGGGCCCGGTGGATTTCCGCATCGGTGAAGGCGGCCGGTGGCAACGGATAGGTGAGGGCGCCGCGCAGGGGGCCCTCGGGAAGGAACGGTCGCTGGGTCATCAACAGCATCGGGGCATCTTCGGGCAGGGACACCGTGCCGCTGCCCCAGGGCCAGAGGCCGCCGATTACCTTGAAGAGGCTCGTGGCCACCTCGGCGTCGGCGATGAGCAGCACCCCTTCGCCCCGGCGTAGCTCGAGGCTGAATCCTTCGAGGAGGATCCGTCCCGAAGGTTCATGGATGTGAAGATCCTTGATGGCGAGGCGCTTTCGCTGCCATCGCGCCATCCGGATGGCCGGTGCGTTCCGCTGGCGGATCTCCTCGGCTTCCAGTTGCTGCAGGGCCTCGTGGAGAGCCAACACACGGTCGGCGGAAGCCCGGCAGCGGGCGATCTCGCCGAGGTTGTCCACCGGCCAGGAGAGGGCGGAAGTCAGCCGCTGGAAAGCCTGGGCGGCCTGCATCAGAACGCCGAGGCTCATCATGCCGGCGATGTACTGGGGCGCGGCGATTAGGATCGGAAATACCGGCAGCAGGGCCCCGTACCCCGTCCCGAACGAGACGATCCACAGGTAGGCGAGGGATTGGCGGTGGTAGTCGTGCACGATACGGCCAAAGCGCATGGTGGAACCGATCCGTTCCATCGGTTCGCCTCGGGCGAGGGCGATTTCCTCCCCATGCTCCCGGGTGCGGGACAGACCGAAGCGGAAGGTCGCCTCGGCGGTTTGCAGGGCGTTGGTCTCCCGCACCAGCGGCCGACCCACCAGCCAGCCGAAAACGCCGCCCACCCCTGCATAGACGAAGGCCAGGGGGACCATGTAGCCGCTCCAGCGGATACCGGTGCCCGGCAGGACGATGGCGCCGGAGACTGACCAGAGAATATCGATGAAGAGCGCCAGGATCACCAGGGAATAGAGCAAGGTGTGCGCCAGGGCGATGGCGCTTTCCGTGGCGATGCGAATGTCCTCGGCAATGCGCTGGTCGGGGTTGTCGTGCTCGCCGGGCATGGCGCGCAGACGATGGTGCCGGGCGTTTCCCAGCCAACGCCCCACCAGCTCCTCGGTCAGCCAGGCGCGCCAGTCCAGTTGCAGCCAGCGTTTGACGAGCAGATGCGCGCCGGTGACGGCGATGGAGGTGGCAAAAATCGCCGCGAAGACCCCCACCTGAACCAACACCCCCCGGACCGTCCGCTGCTCGAGGGCGTCGAAGAGGGCGCGGTGCCAGTAGTTGCTCCACACGGCGAGGCCGACCTGTCCCATGGTGAGCAGCATGAGCAGCAGCGTGGCGCCGCGGACCTTGGCCCGGTGCCGGCAGTTCCAGTAAGGTCCCGCCAGCAGGCGCACCTGCCGCAGAAAGCTTTTTTCCCCGGGGACGGTGACAATAGGCACC
>JAQVTF010000059.1 GCA_028700185.1 Desulfobacteraceae bacterium
GCCACAACCCGGTGGTTTACCCGTCCGGAGAGATCATCGAAAAAGGAGAATTTCAGCTCGATGTGGGTGATGCCATCCTGACGTACCAGAAGTATTGGCAGAAGCTCAAAAGCGGCAACTGACCAAACGACGCCCCCCGGCCCGGTGGACTGCCAAAACGGAAACGGTGCGACGGGGGCCGGGATCCAAAAGATGGCGACAGGGGTTCACGAGAGGCTGTGGGTGCATTGCACCAGGAGCGCCTCGGTGCCCCGCAAGGGCCGGTCGGGCGCCGGCGACAGGGGCGCATCACCAGCGCGCAAAGGCGAGCGCATGGCTTGGGCGACCCTCTCGAACATCATTGTCAGCAACGCCTTGACGGGGATTCTGGCCCCCGGTGCCGCCAGGGCCTGCTCGGCCGCCGCTTTCTGCGATTGAGCCGTTTTCAGGAGAACGAGCTTTTGCAGCAGCGCCCCAATCCGCTGGTTGGCCGGACTCGCCTGCTGCCGGCAACGGGCCATGAGCCGCTCCAGGGACGCGACGCCACCGCTGGCCAAGGTCCGGCCCAGCCGTTTCTCGCCGATAAAGTCTCCGGTGGCCACCAGGGCGTCGATTCTTCGGCGCAACGTTTCGCCGCGCCACTTTAGATAGGCGTGCAAGCAATCCCGCAGCATTTCGGGGACCGGCACCGAAACCGGCCTGAGGCAGGCATCGGCCGCCGCCGTTCGGGCCCGGAACTCGGCCCGCGCCTGGTACCAGAAACGGCGGTTGAAGCGCTCGTAATCACTGCGCCCCACCGGATACCGTCCTCCGCGACGGCGGATCTCGCCAATCCAGCGCATCAACATGTGGCCGCTGCGGTCAAAAAGACGCCTGCCAGCGACAATTTCAAAAAGAATCCCCACCACGGCATACCAATCCTGAAAATGCAGTATCTGGTCGATCTCATCGTACAATTCGCCCAACAGCACGTTGGGCACAAAATGGGACGGGGTGGCGTAGGCGGGGGTTCCGCCAAGCTGGGGTTGACAGCCGGCGGCGCCCCCGGCGGATGGAGACACCACGGCATTTTCCAGGTCGATGAGACCGATGGTGAAGCGTTCGGGATCGGAGAGAAAATGCGGGTACTGGGCCGGGTCTCCAGCCACGAACAGGTTGTCGGGCTTCAAGTCCCGCATCGCCACCTGATGTCGGCCCAGCCAAATCAACAAATCCAGCAGGTTGGCACCCAGTGCGGCCATGGGCCCCCTGCCCTTTTGCATGGCGCGACGCTGGACTTCGGTGTGGGACAGTTGCCGGTAGCGATGGACGGTTGACCGGTATTGGGCCAGCACTTCGTCTCCCGGCGGGGTGAGAACCGCCGCGACCGAGGGACCAATCCGGCCTCCTTTTTCCACCGGAACTTGCACCGCCCGCCTTAACAGCCAGTTTCTCGTTTCGGTTTCCGTCAGCACCACGTCCGGCGCCGCTTCCCTCAGGACACGGCGCGCCCTGTCGTTGAAAGCGGCGCAAAGATCGTTCAGCTCGAAACAGAGCGCAGTTCCCGCGCTCCCGTACTTCTGCTCGAAAGCCGCGCAGTCGTCCACCAGCGCCGCATCTTCCCCCGCCACCGCCGCCGCCAGCCGCCGGGTGTCCCAAATCGTTTCCCGGAGAACCGGGCCAAGAAACCGATGTCGTGAAAAATTCATGAAAAACGCGAAGGTATCACCGATTTTCAGGTGGCGCTGCCGCGACGGATCCGCTTCGAGCCAGCGACGGTAGCGCGCTTCCAGTTGCGGCTCGTCGGTGTCCGGCACATCGGCAAAACGTTTGATCCGACGCAGAACAGCGCTGAGACGGGGCACAACGCAGCATCGTCCCGACAGACGGTGGACGATGCGCTCCTCTTTTTCCAGGCGCTCCAGGTAATCGGACAGGTCGGCAATGGGTTTCGGAGGGATCTTGACCACCAGGTACGTATCAAAAATAACATGGAAACATTGGCTCCGGCGTCCGCTTCCAACGCCGAGGACACCAATGGTCATGCGTCGTTCCCGCCACTGGCCGTGGTGAAAGAGCCGCATCCGGTACTGCCACTGCTGCGCCTCTTCGGCCACCAGCGTCAGCTCCGTTTCCGCCCCCGGGGCTGCACCGATCTGGGCCCGGAACAACTCGAGAAAGTATGATTCGACATCCGAGCGCCGGGCCAGATGGGGGCCGGAATGCGGTTTTTCCAGTGGCGGTTTCGTCATCGTCACCCGAACCAGGGGTAGTGTCCGTCCAGAAACGAGGATTTTTCCCCGGACAACCGGCTTGCCTGTCGGTGACCGGTCTGCCGAAAACGCCACCCGCCGGGCTCTACCGGGCGGCGATCCTCAGGGCACGCAACAACACGCTTACCGGTCGCCCCAGAAGAAAATCCAGGATCACGGCGGGAACCCGCCCGTCCGCGGTCAACCCTTCCCGCAGGGTTTCGTCGTAGCGGATCATGCCGGACAACTCGGCCTCCACGCCGGGCTCTCCACGGCGCCGGGCCAATTCCGTCAGGCGCCGGGCATCGCAGCGTCGGTCATGCTCAGCCACCAGATCCCACAGCCCGTCGATATGGCCGATCAAATCCACCCTGGCAAGGCGATCCCGCCGGTAGCAGCGCTCAATCTCGGTGGTGTCCCAGCACCGCAGAATACGACATTCCAACGGTCGCCGAGCATAGATGGTGCATCGATTGCCGTCTGCCTCGAACAGGATGCAGGCCCGGGATCGGGGGGCGTCCCGGATCTTGACGATGTCACTTTCTGCCGAAACGAGGATGCCGCCGGCCACATCGTCTCTCACCGGCTCCCCGGCCCGGATGGTGTAGAGGTCGGCCGGCGAAATGAGCCCTTCGGTCACCAGCGTCTTGTCCTCCAGGTGCAGGGCCGGACCGCCGCGGCGGCAGCAGGTGCCGCAACGCCGGCACGTTCCGATAGGTCCAGTGTCGGTAGCGGTGGTCTCCCGGGAGGCCAAAGAGGGATCGGGTCGGAGATGGTTCATTGAGAAAAAACGTCCTGTCGGGTGGCATCGGATCAATAATTGGAATCAACACCTATCAGATTCCCCCACCATCTGACAACGGTCGTGCGGTTCCCGGTTGAGTCGCCCCCTGGAATCGGCTATCATCCCTACCATGAATCCCTCCTCGGTGAACAAGTTGGCCTTGCTGGGGCTCATCAGCCTCATCTCGGCCATTTTCCTCGCCATGGTGCGCCATTTTCTCATGGCCATCCTTCTGGCCGGCATCTTTTCCGCCATGGCCCGCCCCGTCTATCAGCGCCTGAATCGGCTTTTCGGGCATCGACCGCCCCTGGCCTCGGCCGCCACCCTGGTGCTGTTGGTGTTGCTGGTGCTGATCCCCCTGGGCGGTCTGCTGGGCATCGTCACGGCCCAGGCGATCAAGGTCGGCCAATCCGTCACCCCCTGGGTACAGGAACAGGTCAACCAGCCGGCCGAATTCTGGGAACAACTGCACCACCTGCCTTTTTACGACCGGGTGGCCGACCTCCTGTTGCCCTACCGGGAGTCCATCTTGCGCAAGGCCGGGGAGCTGGTGGCCTCCATGAGCCGATTTCTCATCGGCAGCCTGGGCTCGGCCACCGTTGTGACGGTCAATATCCTGTTCATGCTTTTTGTCCTGCTTTACACGATGTTCTTTTTCCTCATCGACGGCGAACGACTTCTGGGAAAAATCCTCTACTACCTGCCGCTGGAAGACAAGGACGAACGGCGGATGCTGGACAAGTTCACCTCGGTGACCCGCGCCACTCTCAAGGGCACCGCGGTGATCGGCGTCATCCAGGGAACGTTGGCCGGGGGCGCCTTCGCCGTCGTGGGGATTCCCAGCGCCGTCTTCTGGGGCACCGTGATGGCCGTGCTCTCCTTCATTCCCGGCATTGGCAGCGCCTTGGTCTGGGTGCCGGCCGCTCTCATTCTTGCTGTCAGCGGCAACTGGGGACGAGGACTGGTCCTGGCCATCTGGTGCGCCGTGGTGGTGGGCAGCGTGGATAATTTCCTCAGGCCCCAACTGGTGGGCAAGGACACCCAGATGCATGAACTGATGATTCTTTTTTCGACCCTGGGCGGCATCGCCATGTTCGGGGTCCTGGGGGTGATCATCGGGCCGATCATTGCCGCCTTGTTCGTGACGGTGTGGGAAATCTACGGGGTGGTGTTCGCCGATCTCCTGCCCGGGGTGGGCCCCTCCGATTCCCCGCCGTTACCGCTCCGGAAAAACGATCCCCCCAACGACTGACCCCATCGACGACGCGACGGGAAAGGCGCCCGAATGGACTTGTGGTTGCGCGACTGGCACTGGCTGATCCTGGGAATGGGACTGATCATTGCCGAACTCTTCATCCCCAGCTTCACCATCTTCTGGTTCGGCTTGGGGGCCATGGTGGTGGCGGCTTGGCTTTTTTTCGCCCCGCACCTGTCGCTGACCGGTCAGCTTCTCCTCTGGGCTCTGGCCTCGACCCTGTTCACCTGGCTCTGGTTCCGCCTGATCCGGCCGCGCATGAAGGACCGCACCAAGGCCGGCATCAGCCGCGAGGCGGTGATGGGCGAAAGCGGTCAGGTGATCCGCGCCCCGGAGGCTGACCGCCGCGGCATGGTACGCTTTGCCACCCCCCTTCTCGGGGCGGATGAGTGGCCGTTCATCTGTGAACAGTCCGTGGATCCCGGAGACCGGGTCTTTGTGCGGGATATCTCCGGCAATACCCTGATCGTGGAAAAGCGGGAATAAGTGAAGGTTGCGAACGGCTTCGAGGTGGACTTTCGTCAAATTTTAACAGGCAAGGTTTTCAGGAGGGAGTGAACTCCATGGCCGGCATGGCGGTTGTCAGCGTATTTCTGGTACTGGTGATCCTCACCATCTTTCTCGGGGTGCGCATCGTTCCCCAGGGAAGCAAGCATGTGGTCCAGCGCCTGGGCAAGTACAGCAAGACCCTCGGTCCCGGGCTCAACATCATCATTCCCTACATCGACACGGTGGCTTACAAGGTGACCACCAAGGATATCGTCCTGGACATTCCCAGCCAGGAGGTGATCACTCGCGACAACGCCGTGATGGTGGTCAATGCCGTGGCCTACATCAACATCGTGTCTCCGGAAAAGGCGGTCTACGGGGTGGAAGACTACAACATCGCCATCCAGAACCTCGTGCAAACATCGCTGCGCGCCATCGTCGGTGAGATGGACCTGGATGACGCCCTCTCCTCCCGCGACCAGATCAAGGCCAAGCTGAAACTGGCCATTTCCGACGATATCGCCGACTGGGGGATCACCCTCAAGACGGTGGAGATCCAGGACATCAACCCCTCTCAAACCATGCAAAGCGCCATGGAGGAGCAGGCCGCCGCCGAGCGGGCCCGCCGGGCCACCGTGACCCGGGCCGACGGGCAGAAGGCCGCCGCCATCCTCGAGGCCGAAGGACGCATGGAAGCCGCCAAGCGCGATGCCCAGGCCAAGGTGCTGCTGGCCGAGGGGACCCAGCGCGCCATTGAAAAAATCACTGGCGCCGTGGGGGCCAACGACCTGCCGGTGATGTACCTGCTCGGTGAAAAGTACGTGGAGGCGCTGCGGGAAATGGCCGCTTCGACCAACACCAAGGTCGTGATGTTGCCCGGCGATCTGCCGGCGGCGGTAGGGGCCATCTTGAATCATCCGGGAAAGTGAAGGTCAGTGGAAATAGTTGAAATGACGATAATTGCTGTAATGACTAGAATGACTAAAATGACTAAAATGATTGAAATTACGATTGGATAGAGTTGCGAGTGCCTAAAGTTACGAGTGCCTAAAGTGAGCTAAAGTTGTGGTGTCGCTTCGCTCCGGCATTTTGATCCAACGAATTTCACCAGAACTCCCGGAAGACTCCAGAAATCGGCCGAATTCATCACTTCATCTACTTTAGTCATTTTAGTCATTTTAGTCATTTTAGTCATTCGTCATTTTAGTCATTCGTCATTTTAGTCATTCGCCATTTTAGTCATTCGCCATTTTAGTCATCTCCAACAATTCCTCCGAGGAGCCCGAACCATGACCGCCAACAAGTCCGCCGGCGGCTCCAAGTCCAAGGACGGCGCGCAGAAACTGGATCAGTTGATTGCCGAAGCGCGCCGCAGCCGCGCCGAACGTGAAAAGGGGTACCGAGAGCAGTCCCTCAAGATCCATCCCTGGATATGTGCCCGTTGCGGGCGGGAATTCGACCGCAGCAACCTTCACCTGCTCACGGTGCATCACAAGGACCACAACCACGACAACAATCCGCCGGACGGCAGTAACTGGGAAAATTTGTGCATCTATTGCCACGAAAACGAGCATCGGCGCTATCTCGATCATCTGGATGGTGCGGGGGCCGATGTCGCTGAGGACCCGGACCGCTTGAGCCACAAGCCCTTCGCCGCCTTGGCGGAATTGCTGGCCGCCAAATCATCCAAGGCCTGATCCCCGTGACCATTGCGGGCATTTCAGGCGCGGCCCATGGCCAAGAACGCGTCCCATGACCGAGAACCAGTAACGTCGATTCACCCCGGGGCCGCCCCTTTGCCGAGGCAATCCAGCGGAGATTCGCTGCCTCGACCAAACAAAAAATGCCTTTGTCGACGCCCGGCCAAAAAATATCACAACTATTTGAAATCAAAAAAAATATAAACTTTAACGAATCGTCCCTTCGAAAACGGATCATTTTTTGATTGAATTTTGCGCTTGATTCGGATAGGCCTTTTTCCTTGGTTGATTGGAAAACACGATAGGGGAGACACAGCTCATGATCGAAATTCGGTTACACGGCAGAGGGGGACAGGGCGCTGTCACATCGGCCGAGTTGCTGGCCCAGGCGGCCATCCAGCAGGGCAAATACGCTCAGGCATTTCCGAGTTTCGGACCGGAGCGACGCGGTGCGCCCGTGGTGGCGTTCTGCCGCATCGCCGACGAACCGATCCGTCTGCGCACCAATATTTATACCCCGGATCTGGTGTTGGTCCTGGACCCGTCCATTCTGCGCCTGGTGAAAGTCGCCGCCGGCCTGAAACCCGACGGCATTCTCATCACCAACACCAAGTACAGCGCGCCGGAGCTGCGCAAGGAACTGGGCATCACCCACACCCTGGTCACCGTCAACGCCACCCGCATTGCCAACGAGGTGCTCGGGCTGCCCATCACCAACACCACCATGCTCGGCGCCCTGCTCAAGGCCAAGCCGGTGGTTCCGGTGGAAGCGCTCATCGAACCGTTGGAAAAGCGTTTCGGGCGTATCGCCGCCAAGAATATTGCCGCTTTTCGACGTGCCTACGAAGAGGCCGTCATCGATCGCCCCTGACCACCGCTGCGCGGTGGCCATATTGCAATTGGGAAAGGAGAGCTTCCGTGAAATCAGAGGAAGAGCTGAGCTGGAAAGATTTGGAGGTCGGCTGCGTCATCAGCGACCCGGGCAACGCCAGCCAATACCGCACCGGTGACTGGCGTTCCATGCGTCCGGTGGTCGACAAGGAACATTGCATCCGCTGCGGCGTGTGCTACATCTTCTGCCCCGACATGGCGATCCACAAGACCCCGGAAGGCTATTTCGAGGCGGACCTTTACTACTGCAAGGGGTGCGGCATCTGCCAGCAGGAGTGCATCACGGGGTGCATCTCGATGGTGCCGGAGGAAGAATAATGGGAAAACGAGTCGGAATCGAAGTTTCCATCGCGGCGGCGGACGCCGTCGCCAGCACCGACGTGGACGTGGTCGCTGCCTACCCGATCACGCCCCAGACCCACATCGTGGAGCATCTGAGCGAGCTGGTGAACAACGGCGAACTGGACGCCGAGTTCATTCCGGTGGAGTCGGAGCATTCGGCCATGAGCGTGTGCTGCGGGTCCTCGGCGGCCGGAGCGCGCACCTTCACCTGCACCAGTTCCCAGGGGCTGGCGCTGATGAACGAAATCGTCTTCATCGCCCCGGGCCTGCGTCTGCCCATCGTGATGATTCTGGCCAATCGCAGCCTGTCCGGTCCGTTGAGTATCTGGAACGACCACACCGACGTCATGTCGATTCGGGACTGCGGCTGGATCCAGGTTTTCGCCGAAACCGGCCAGGAAGTCTACGACCACGTCCTGTTCTCCTTCCGCGTGGCCGAAGATCCCGCGGTCTCCCTGCCCGTGATTCTCAACATGGACGGGTTCATCCTCACTCACGTCATCGAGCCCATCGAGTACTGGGAGCCGGAACAGGTCAAACGCTATCTGCCCGACTTCAAGCCGGTCAATGCGCTGGATCCGGATCGGCCCACCACGGTGGGTGCCTTCGGCTTGCCCGGCATCTACAGCGAAGCCAAAAAGGCCCAGGACGAAGCCCTGATCCACTCCAAGGAGCACATTCTCAAGGCCTGGGAAGAACTGGGTCAGGTGGTGGGCCGCCATTACAAGCCGGTGGAGACCCATCTCACCGAAGGTGCGGAAACCGTGTTTCTCACCATGGGCAGTATCGGCCAGACCGTGGCCATGGCCGTGGAAAGATTGCGTGACCGCGGCGAGCCGGCCGGCCTGGTGAAGCTGCGCCTCTGGCGTCCCTTTCCCTTCGAGGAACTGCGGGATGCGGTGCGCGGAGCCAAACGGATCATCGTCATCGACCGGGCCATTTCCTATGGCGGCACCGGTGGACCGGTGGCCAGCGAAATCCGCAGCGCCCTCTACGGAGAAGACCACATGCCGGCGGTGACCAACTTCATCTGCGGGCTGGCGGGACGGGACGTGACCCCCGACGACTACATCGCCATGTACGAGCGCAGCCTGGAGATGACCCAAAGCAAGGTCGGCCAGGAGGATTCCGTTTTTTATGGTGTCCGGGAATAACCTGTCGGTGCCGATCCGGCGCTACCACGGAGAGTGACCTATGGAAGCAGTCAATGTATACGCCGCACGGATCCTGGAAAAGCAGGAGTACTTCAAGCCGGGCCACCGGGCCTGCCAGGGATGCGCCGAAGCCTTGGCCGTGCGTCTGGTGGCCAAGGCACTGGGGAACAATGTCATCGTCGCCAGTGCCACCGGCTGCATGGAGATCATCTCGTCTCCGCTGCCGTTTACCAACTGGGATGTTCCTTGGATTCACGTGGCCTTCGAGAACACCGCCGCGGTGCTTTCCGGCGCCGAGTCGGCCTACAAGGCTCTGGCCCGCAAAGGTCGGATCAAGGATCGCGGCACGGTGTTTCTGGGCATGGGCGGCGATGGTGCCACCACCGACATCGGGTTGCAGGCCCTGTCGGGGGCCTTCGAACGGGGCCACAGCTTCGTTTACGTCTGCTACGACAACGAAGCTTATATGAACACCGGCATCCAGCGTTCGTCCTCGACCCCCTTCGGCGCCAGCACCACCACATCGCCGGCCGGCAAGAAAGTCCCCGGCCAGATCACCTGGAAAAAGAACATGGCCGAAATCGCCGTGGCCCACAATGTGCCCTACGTGGCCACCGCCTGCGCCAGCTACCCCTTCGACCTGATGGAAAAGGTGCAAAAAGCGGCCAGAACGCCGGGACCGGCCTACATCCACATCCTGTCGGTCTGCCCCACCGGCTGGCGCATCCCGCCGAGTAAATCGATCTGGATCGGCCGTCTGGCGGTGGAAACCGGCATCTTCCCCCTGTTCGAGGTGGAGGACGGCCGCTACCGGATCACGGTGGACGTGCCCGAGATGCGCCCGGTGGAAGAGTATCTGAAACCCCAGGGACGCTTTCGCCACCTGACCCCGGAGATCACCGCCCGGATTCAGGAACGGGTCGATTTCGAATACCGCAAGCTGGTCGCCAAGACACAGTTCAAATTCTAGCCCCTCGAGCGCCGCAGCGGCGCACGATCGGGCGCCGAGGTATTGCCCATGCAAGAAAAAATCGCCCACATCATCGGCAAGTACCACCACGACAAAGGGTTCCTGGTGCCCATCCTTCAGGATGTGCAAAAGGAGTTCAACTACCTGCCGAAAGAAGCGCTGACGACTGTCGGCGCCCTGCTCCAGGTGCCCCTGAGCCGGATTTACGAAATCGCCACCTTCTACCGGGCTTTCAGTCTCACCCCCCGGGGCAAGCACCAGATGAGCCTCTGCGTGGGCACCGCCTGCCACGTGCGCGGTGCCCCCATCATCCAGGACGGCATCGAGCGGGTGCTGGGGGTCAAGGCCGGCCAGACCACCGCGGACCTCGAATTCACCTTCGAGACGGTCAACTGCCTTGGCGCCTGTGCCTTGGGCCCCATTCTGGTGGTCGATGGTGAGTACCAGGGCCAGATGACGCTTTCCAAGGCCAACAAACTTCTTAAAAAGCTGGGAAAAAAGGTCGCGACCGATGAAGAAGATTAAATCCGCCGCAGAGTTGAATGCCCTGCAAGAGGAACTCAACGCCCGCTTGGATCCGAACAAGCCCTGCATCGCCATCTGTTGCGGCACCGGGTGTATGGCCCACGGCACGCGCAATCTGGTGGAACGGTTTCAGCAGGAGCTGGCAGACCGACAGTTGACGGAAAAAATCTCCCTCCGACGCACCGGCTGCCACGGTTTCTGCGAGCGGGGCCCCATGGTGGTGCTCCATCCGCAAAAAATCTTCTACCAGCGCATCAAGGTGGACGACGTCCCGGAGATCATCGACAAGACCATTCTTGGCGAAGAGATCATCGACCGTCTCCTGTACCGGGATCCGGTAACAAAGGAAAAAGTCGTCCACGAGTACGAAGTGCCGTTCTACAAGAAGCAGATGCGCCTGGTCTTCGGCATGAACGGGATGATCGAGCCCACCCGCATCGAGGATTATCTGGCCATCGGCGGCTACGGCGCCCTGGCCAAGGTCCTGACCCAGGGCGATCCCCAGGCGGTGATCGATGATATCAGCGCCGCCGGCCTGCGGGGTCGCGGGGGCGGCGGCTTTCCCACGGGACGCAAGTGGAATGCCACCCGCAAGGCGGAGGGATCGCCCAAGTACGTGATCTGCAACGCCGACGAAGGCGATCCCGGGGCCTACATGGACCGTAGCCTGCTGGAGGGCAACCCCCACTCGGTGCTCGAAGGCATGATCATCGGCGCCTATGCCATCGGCTCCAGCCACGGTTACATCTATGTGCGCAACGAGTATCCGCTGGCGGTGGAAAACATCACCCTGGCCATCGACAAGGCCCGGGAAATGGGCCTGCTGGGGCAGGACATCCTTGGCAGCGGATTCGACTTCGACATCGTGATCAACCGCGGCGGGGGCGCCTTTGTCTGCGGCGAATCCTCGGCGCTGTTCGCCTCCATCGAAGGCCGTGCCGGCGAGCCCCGGGCCAAGTACGTCCATGCCACCGACAAGGGGCTCTACGACAAACCCACCTGTTTGAACAACGTGGAAACCTGGGCCAATGTCCCGCTGATCATCAACAAGGGGGCCCAGTGGTACGCCGGCATCGGCACCGAACACAGCAAGGGCACCAAGATCTTCTCCCTGGTGGGCAAGATCAACAACACCGGCCTGGTGGAAGTGCCCATGGGCATCACGCTGCGTGAAATCGTTTTCGAGATCGGCGGCGGCATCCCCAAGGGGCGCAAATTCAAGGCGGTGCAGACCGGTGGCCCCTCGGGCGGATGCATTCCAGAAGCCCACCTCGACATACCGGTGGACTTCGACGAGCTCTCCAAGCTGGGCACCATGATGGGCTCCGGCGGCATGATCGTCATGGACGAGCGCAACTGCATGGTGGATGTGGCCAAGTACTTCCTGAAATTCCTTGAAGAGGAATCCTGCGGCAAGTGTACCCCCTGTCGCGAGGGCATCTACCAGATGCGCAAGATCCTCGACCGCATCACCAACGGCGAGGGAAAACTCGAAGACCTCGATACCCTGGAATGGATGGGACAGGCGATCAAGGACGGCTCGTTGTGCGCCCTGGGCGGCTCGGCCCCCAATCCGGTGCTCACCACGCTGCGCTACTTCCGCAGCGAGTACGAGGCCCACATCATCGACAAGAAATGCCCCGCCGGGGTATGCAAGGCCCTGATCACCTACGGCATCGACCCGGACAAGTGTACCGGTTGCCATGCCTGTGCCCGGGTCTGCCCCACCGGCGCCGCCACCGGCGAAAAGAAGGAAGTCCACCAGATTGACCAAGAAAAATGCATCAAGTGCGGGGCCTGTTACGAAGCCTGCAAGTTCGATGCGATCACCATCGTGTGATAAAACCGCGGCCGGCCGGACTGATGTCGGGCCGGATCCCGGATAGCCCAAGGGAGAGCGAGATGTCCCAAACAGTCACGCTGACCATCGATGGTCGGCAAGTCCAGGCCGAGGCCGGGACCACCCTTCTGGAGGCGGCCCGCAGCGTCAATATCCAGATTCCCCACCTGTGCAGCAACGAAGAGTTGGCCCCCTACGGCGCCTGCCGCATGTGCATGGTGGAAATCCGCCAAGGCCAGCGTACCCGGCTGGTGGCCTCTTGTATTTACGAGGTGGAAGAGGGCCTGGAGGTCCAGACGGTCACCGAACGGGTCCTCAACGTGCGCCGGCTGGTGATCGAATTGCTCCTGGCCCGCAATCCCACCCACCCCACCCTGCTGAAAATGGCCGCTGATCTGGGCATTGAAAAAACCCGTTTCGAGGTCGAAGTGAAGGGATGTATCCTCTGCGGTCTTTGCGTGCGCACCTGCCGTGAAGTGGTGGGGGTGTCGGCCATCGGCTTCGAGGGCCGGGGTACCAGCCGCCGGGTGACCACCCCGTTCAACGAAGCCCCGCCGGACTGCATCGCTTGCGGCGCCTGTGCCACGGTGTGCCCGGTGGGCGTGATTCCTTTGAAGGATAAGGCCGGGATCCGCACCATCTGGAAAACCGACTATCCCCTGCAGCGTTGCGAGAGCTGCGGCCGCATCATCGCTCCGGTCAAACAGCTCGAGTACTTCGCCAAAATCACCAACCAGCCCCTGTCGCATTTTACCGAGCACTGCGTGCATTGCCGGTAGCCGAAACCCGCGCCGGCGGCCTGCCGCCGGCGCCTGACCGGGCCTTCGCGCCGAAGCCGGAAAGGACCGATCGATGACTGCCAACACCCAAGAACGCATCGAAGCGCTGGAAGTGGCGCTGAACAACGAAGAGCAGGAAGCCGCCTTCTACCAGAAGCATGCCGAGCGGACCACCGATCCCCTGGGCAAGAAGATGTTCGAGACCCTGGCCGCCGATGAGCGGGAACATTACCAGCGGATCCAGGCCCTGCATCAGAAGCTGAAGGAAGACGGCAAATGGCCGGAGACCCTGCCGCTCACCGTCAAGGGCACCAAGGTTCGCGATGTGCTCAAATCGGTGGTGGAAGCGGTGGACAGCTCGCCGGAAAACCGCACCAGCGACATGGAGGCCGTCAAGATCGCCATCGCCTTCGAAGCCAAGGGCGAAGCCCACTACAAGAAACTGCGCGAGGCGGCCGACGACCCGGTGGAAAAATCCTTCTACGGCATGCTGGAGACCATGGAGCGGGAACACCGCCTGTCGCTGGAAGACACCTACGAGTACTTCAAAGATCCCCAGGCCTGGTTCCAGCGCATGGAAAAACACGGCCTCGACGGGGCTTAGAAATAAATTCGCCGCTGCCCGGGCAGCGGCCCCCGCCTTCCTGTTCCCCGCTTCTGCGCCGGGTTCAAGTCGACTCCCGGCGACCGTATGGCCGCCGGGAGCGTTTTAAACGCCCTTCCCTGAAAAAACCGATCAATCAAGATCCGGGCAATACCGAGTCTAGATCGCCGTCTTGCGTGCCGCGGCCAGGGCCTCGGCGATGTGTTGCACACGGACGGGAAGACCTGCTTTCTGCACCCCGCCCCGAAGCTGCATGACGCACCCCGGGCATTCCGTCACCAGGACCTCGGCCCCGGTCTTTTCCACGTCGGCCAGCTTCAGCGCCAGAATCTGGGATGAAATCCTGGGAAACTTGCTCGAATAGGTGCCGCCGAAGCCGCAGCAAGTCTCCTCCTCGATGGCGGGCACGAAATCCATGCCGGCGGCCTGGAGCAGCCGCTTGGGCGCCTCGTGTTCATCCATCCCCCGGCACAGGTGACACGGCGCGTGGTAGGTGGTCTTGACGGGAGTGGATCGGAACACTTCCGGCCCCACCTGGACAACCCGGCTCAAAAAGGAACTGAAGGGGATCACCTTGGCGGCAAAGGCCTCGGCGCGCTGTTTCAGCTCCGGCTCGGCGGCAAAGAGCTTGGGATACCCGTGGGCCAGGTGCGAGGCGCACGAAGCGCAAAGCGTAACGATATAGTCGTAGTTTTCGGCCGCCATGGCATCCATGTTCTGGATGGCCACCCGGCGGGCCGCTTCTTTTTCCCCCATCATCTGCACCGGTAGCCCGCAGCAGCTCTGGCCCATGGGAAAATCCACCTGGATGCCGAGGCCTTCCATGGCCTTGAGACCGGCTTCGAGTTGCTCCGGGTAAACGAAGTCCTGGACGCAGCCGGAAAACAGGGCCACGCGCCAGCGCGGCCGATCCACCCGGGGCCTCAGCGCCGGCCAGCGGTCCCGGAACGGCACCTCGGCGATGGCCGGCAGGATCCGGAAATTGTGTTCCTTGGAGAAGATCATCGGCAGATGCCGGATATAGGGAGTGCCGCCGGTCACCGGCTTCTGGGCCAAGCGTGCGGCCCGCAGCAGGCGGTGAAACAGGCGCCGGTTGGCCAGCACCTTGCCGAGCATGGAACTTTGCAGGGGGTGACCGGTCTCGTCCTGGATCCGGGCATGAATCTCCTTGATGAGGAAGGGCAGATCGATGCCGGCGGCGCACACCGCCTTGCAGGCGCCGCAGTTGATGCAATTTTGCACCAGGTTGCGGGCCTTTTCCCGGCCGTGGAAGAAATAGGTCAGAATCAGCCCGATGGCCCCGATGTAGATGTGGCCGTAGCGGTGGCCGCCCACCATGCGATAGACGGGGCAAACGTTGGCACAGGCCCCGCAACGCACGCAGCGCAGCACCTGGGAGAAGACCGGATCCCGCGCCAAGGCCCGGCGCCCGTTGTCCAGAAAAACGATGTGCATCTCCTTGCGGCCTTGCGGGCCGACCGCGCAGGCCGCAGGGCCGGTGATCCAGGTGACGTAGGAGGTGATCTTCTGACCGGTGGCGTTGCGCGGCAGGGCCTGATTGATCCGCAGGGCTTCACCCACGGTGGCCACGAGCTTGTCGATTCCCATCAGGGCCACGTGAATCCGCGGCAGGGTGGCCACCAGCCGGGCGTTGCCCTCGTTGGTGGTCAGCCCGATGGCGCCGGTGTCGGCCAGGGCGAAGTTGGCGCCGGTGATCCCCATCTCGGCCTCGACGAACTTGGCGCGCAACTCACGGCGGGCCACCTTGACGAGGCGCTCGATTTCGGCGTCCTGTTTGGCCCGGGTCACTTCGCTGAACAGGTCGGCCACCTGGTAGCGCGACAGGTGAATGGCCGGCATCACCATGTGGCTGGGGCCTTCGTGACGCAGTTGGATGATCCATTCGCCCAGGTCGGTTTCCACCACCTCCAGCCCTTCGGCCTCCAGGTGGTGATTGAGCAGGGTCTCCTCGGCGGTCATGGACTTGGATTTGACGATGGTGCGCACCTTTCCCTGCCGGGCGATCTCGCCGATGATCCGGTTGGCGGCGGCGGCGTCCTCGGCCAGGTGGACCTGGATCC
>JAQVTF010000224.1 GCA_028700185.1 Desulfobacteraceae bacterium
AATTTTCAGACGGCAACTACAAGACCCTGCTGGACGACCAGCCCTGGTACTACCGTGTGGTGGATCCGGTCATCGGCCCCCCGCTTCTGCTGGGTCAACTCCAGCGCGCCGCCGAAGAATCCGTTTTCAAGGGTGAAGTGTATGAGATGAACTGGGAAGGCGGCCGGCTCGCCCCGGGCGTCCAGGTCATCAAGGGCGGCAAGGCCAACGTACTAGGCCTGACGGTGGCGGACATCACCGATGCCGGCGACCGAAGCGTCGTGGCCTATACGGATTGGGATCGTCTGCGGCTGTACAACGGCGTCACCGGGGAGATGATGTGGGAGGACGGTGACCGCTCCGGCGGGAACACCGCCTACTTCGAGTTGCCCCCCATTGAACGAGGTGAACCGAATTATCAGTACTTTCCACTCCGGGTGCGGACCACCGATATCAACAGCGACGGCAACCCCGAAATACTCATCGCCCGCCACGACGAGCTTGCCAGGAACATGCTCAAGGACTTTCGTTCCTTCAGCAAGGCGCGCATCGAATCCCTGGCCTGGGACGGCCTCGGCCTGGTGCCCGTCTGGAAAACCCGTACCTTCTCCGGCCGCGCCAGCGATTTCACCGTTGGCGATTTCGACAACGACGGCGGTGATGAGCTGGTCATCGCCGTGGTAACCAAGGAAGGCACCATCGCCTTCACCAGCGCCAAGTCCAGTCTGATCGCCTTCGATCTGAATCCCCAATGAAAAGATGCCCCCGAGTCGTCACTCGGGGGCATCTGTGTCAATTTCCTCCCCCATCCCCTTTCTGCCATCCCGGGAGGGACAATCTTTTCCGAGGTCGCCACGGCCTCCCGCCGTTTTTCCAACCGCTGGGGCCCCACTCCGCCGGGAGCAAGGCGGGAAAGCAGGCACGCTGGCGAAACGGCCCTAGTTGCCCAGGGGGGGCACCACCCGATTGTTCTCCCCCAAAAATACCACATGGGGATCCACCGCCGGTTCGTCCGGCGTCACCAGGCCGTAAGCGGCCACGATCACCCGGTCGCCGATTTCCACCTTGCGGGCGGCCGCCCCGTTGAGCACGATGCAGCCGCTGCCGGCTTCCCCTTCGAGGACGTAGGTCGCCAGGCGCTCACCGTTTTCGATGTCGTAAACCTCCACCCGTTCATTGACCCGAAGGCCTGCCAGCCGCATCAGCTCCAGGTCGATGGTGATGGACCCGACATAGGCAATATTCTTGTCGGTCACACGCGCCTGGTGAAGCTTGCTCTTGAGCACTGAAATCAACATTGCCACCTCCCAAACAACTCTTGCATGCCAAAAAAGGATTGTCTTTCATCGATGGACCGTCACCGTCCCCCGGGCAACGGTTGCACCCAGGCGTTTCGGGTCGCATCGTAGAACCATTTATCCACAAACCCCCGCCGCAGAATGAAACTGGGGGCTTCCGCCCAGTCGAGAAGATCTTCGTAGGCTTGACGCAACCTGCGAAACCCCGCGCCGTCTCCCCCCACATCGGGGTGCCGCTGCATGGCCTGACGCCGGAAGGCGCGCTTGATCCGGCTCTCCAGATCGGGTTCGGCCAGGCTGGCCCGGTCGATGTTGAGGCAGGTCAGCGCATCCTGCCGCACCGAAGCCTGTCGCACCATTGCCGGCACCACGGACAACCGCCCGTTGCGCCTTTGGATCGCTTCGGCCAAAACACTGCGCGACGCCAGATAGCGCCGCCGGCTACGATGCCGTGCCGCCCACCAGAGTCTGCCCAGGCTGTCGGCCATACGGCTGAAATCCTCGGCCGGCACGGCGTCCGGGCACCGGGGATACATGAAACTGTGCACCGCGCTGTCCTCACCGATAACCATATCCAGCACCACCATGCGCCGGGTAAAATAAAACGTCGCATAGCGCGCATTCAAGGCCACCAGCAGGCCGGTGCGCTGGTCAAGCCGCCGGTGGAGGCGCTGGCGACAGCTTACCGAGCAGTACTTGCGCCGCCGGCCGCTCAACGGCTCGCCGCAAGAGAGGCATCTCCGCGCTGGGATCGCTTGCACCAGCGGATGGCCGCCTTCTGAACGAAAGCTTTTCATGGCCCGGCTTATACCAGGATCATCCCTGCTTGTTAAGTTGTGTCCATCCATAAATGGTCTTTTTCCGCGATCTCAGCGTTGGGTCCCCAGATTTAAATCCTCGAAATAGCTCTGCTATTCCTCCGGTTTAAATCGGGCGCCCGCCTTGAGCTCACGAAAAAATCCTCATTTCTGAACGGACACTAAGTTGCCGGGAAAAAGTCAAGAACCAAATCCCGTTGGGCTTCAAAAATCCACCGAGGGAAACAGCCCCCGATTGGTATGGGGCAAAAATTTGGCGGCTGAAAAACGATTCATGAAATCCTGGTTGACGTTGAGCTCCAGGTAGGTGATCCCGTCACGGATCCGGTCGATTTCCGCCAGGCTGCCCGGCGCCGACAAAAGCCGGGTGGCCCCTTCCAGGGAGCTGTTGCCCAGGGGAATGAAACGCTTGGGCGGCAGATCCGGCAACATGCCGATGGTCACCGCCGAGACCGGATCGATGAACACCCCGAAAGTCCCGGCCACGAAGAAGGCCGGCAGTTCGGCCAAGCTCATCCCCATGGTCAGGGTAATGGTCTCCAAAATGGTGTACATGGCCGCCTTGGAGCGGATCAGGCTGTCGATGTCCGCCTGGCTGATCATCAGGTCTTCACCGGTGGCCGTCTCATGGGCCCATGCCACCACCACATGGGCGATATCCTCGATGTTCTTCAACCGGCCGCCGCACCGCGAAGGGACCAGTTTTCCGCGAATATCGATCATCCCGGCACGAAACAGCACCGCGGCCAGATCGATCAAGCCCGATCCGCAGATCCCCCTGGGCGGCTGTTCCCCGATGGTGTGCCAGGCGATGTCGCCACCGGTTTCATCCCACCGCACCCGGTCGATCACCCCTTCGGCAGCCGCCATCCCGAATCGGGTCACCCCGCCCTCCAGGGCCGGTCCGGCCGCTCCGGCGCAGGCCATGAGCCAGTCCCGGTTGCCCAGAACCACTTCGGCGTTGGTGCCCACGTCCACCAGGATGGCGGTTTCCTCCCGTCGGTGCAGACCGCTGAAAAAAACACCGGCAATCAGATCTCCGCCGAAATAGCTTCCCACGTTGGGAAAAACAAAAATCCGGGCCGCGGGATGCACCTCGATCCCCAACTCGGCCGTGCCCATCACCGGTGGCCGGTTGACGGCCGGAATATACGGTTCGCGGATCATCCAGCGGCAGTCAAGACCCAGCAACAGGTGGGTCATGGCGGTGTTGGCGGCCAGGCTGACGGCATAAACGTCGGTGGAACGGTACCCCGCGGTGGCGGTGAGGGCCTTGATTTCCCTGTTGAGCGCTTGGATGATCCGGGCTTGAAGATCCCTCGCCCCCCCGGGCCGGTCGGCGTGGTGGATCCGGGTCAGAATATCCGGCCCCACCGCCACCTGGGGATTATCGATGGTCTGTTCGGCAAGGATGTCGCCGGCCTGAAGGTCCACCAGCCGAAGACTGATCCGGGTGGTCCCCAGATCCACCGCCAGCCCCAACGCCGCTGTCGGATGCAGCGGATCGAGGACATCGAGAAGCAGCCACCGATCCCGGTCCTCGAAAAGTACGCAGCGGGCGCGGTATCCGGTTTGGCGCAGCCGGGCGGGCAGGCCACGGATTACCGCCAGTTCGGCGCGTATCGGTCTTTTCCCCAGATGTTCGCCGATGGCCTCCAGGAGCCGTTCGCTGTCGGCGGTGTTGTTGCGCAGCGTCGGCGGTTGCAGGTCGATATCCACGATCCAGTGTTTCAATGATGCAGCATCCGTCATGACCATCCATCTTCTTAATTTCGGATAAGGGTTT
>JAQVTF010000060.1 GCA_028700185.1 Desulfobacteraceae bacterium
GACCGGTTCGTAGGCCAGCACCAACGTTTCCAGCCCGTCGGAAATTTGATCCTTTAACCCATCTGCAATTTGTTTGTCAAGCACCGAAAATGTTTCGCCGGCCTCTCGCTGGGCCTCGGTTTCACCGATGCACATCACCGGGGCCAAACCGTGGCGTAGCGCCGCCGCGATGCGCCGGTGGACGGTCTCGTCGGTTTCGCCGAAGTACTGGCGCCGTTCCGAATGACCGATCAGCACGAAACGGCAGCCCAGGTCGATGAGCATGCCGCCGGCCACTTCCCCGGTGTAGGCGCCCTCATCGGCCCAGAACAGGTTCTGGGCACCGAGCTTCACCGGAGAATCCTTCACCTCCCGGCCCACGGCGTCCAGGGCGGTGTACGGTGGGGCGATCATCACCTCCACGTCGGAAACGGCCCCCAGCCGGGCCACCAGATCCCGGGCCGTCCGGGCCGCTTCCCCGGCCGTCTTGTGCATTTTCCAGTTGCCGGCGATGAACGGAATGCGCTGGGACATAACAGACTCTCTCGCTCCTCTTCACAAGATAAAAAGGATGAAAATTTCCAGATTCGTCTTACCGGTTTCAGCGCCGCTGCGTGACGCCCCTCAACTTCAGCACGCTTCAGTCACTCGCAACTTTAGCTCACTTTAGTCACTCGTAACTTTAGTCACCCGGAATCTTGGTCACTGCGCGCTTCTGTCGGATTCCCCGTTACAACTGCCCCCCCACCAAGGCCGCCAGATCCACCATGCGTGCCGCGTAGCCGGCTTCGTTGTCGTACCAGGCCAGGACCTTGACCATGTGGTCCACCGTGTAGGTGGTGGCGGCGTCGACGATGCTCGACAGGGTGTTGCCGTTGAAGTCGCTGCTGACCAGGGGCAGCTCGCTGTAGCCCAGGATCCCCTGGAGGGTGGTCTGGCTGGCGTTCTTCAACGCCTCGTTGACGTCCGTCACCGTGACCCCGTCTTTTTCCACCGTCACCACCAGGTCCACCAGCGAGACATTGGGGGTGGGCACCCGCACGGCCAGGCCGTTGAGCTTGTCCTTGAGCTCCGGCAGGACCAGGGCCACGGCCCGGGCGGCACCGGTGGTGGTGGGGATCATGGACAGGGCCGCGGCCCGGGCCCGGCGCAGGTCCTTGTGGGGGAAATCCAGCAACCGCTGGTCACCGGTGTAGGAATGGATGGTGGTCATGAGCCCCGACTGGATGCCGAAGTGTTCCATGAGCACCTTGGCCACCGGGGCCAGGCAGTTGGTGGTGCACGACGCGTTGGAGAGAATGTGGTGTTGCCGGGGATCGTACTTGCTGTGGTTGACCCCCATGACCACGGTGAGGTCCGGGTTGTTGGCCGGTGCGCTGATGATCACCTTGCGTGCGCCGGCGCCCAGATGCTTGGCCGCCGCTTCACGCTCCCTGAAAACGCCGGTGCATTCGGCCACCACGTCCACCCCCAAATCGCCCCAGGGCAGTTTTTCCGGGTCGCGCACCGAGGTGATGGCCACGCTGCGGCCGTCGATATCGATGCCGTCCTGGTGGGCGGTGATGGTGGCCGCCAACTTGCCGTGTACCGAGTCGTAGGCCAGCAGGTGCGCCATGGTGGCGGCATCGGTCAAGTCATTGATGGCCACCACCTCAAGGTCCGAGCGCTTGAGGGTGGACCGCAACACTTGCCGGCCGATGCGTCCGAACCCGTTGATGCCGATCTTTAAACCCATTTCATTTCCCTTCTCTCGCTGGTTTAGCTGCTGCGCTTGTTGCCCTTCAGGATGCTGCTGGCCAGCGAGATGCTCTTTTTGCCATAGACTTCCAGCTCGGTGGCCAGTTGGGAGAGCGGCAGCCGTTCGCGGGTGTTGATGGCCTTGATCAGCATGGGAAGGTTGACGCCGGTGAGCACCTCCACCCGTCCCTCTTCCAGAAACGAGTAGCTCAGGTTGGAGGGCGTTCCGCCGAACATGTCGGTGAGGATCAAGACGCCGTCGCCGCTGCGGACCTGGCGCAGGCCATCGGCGATCTTCTGGCGCAACCGGTCCACGTTCTGGTTCAAATCGATGGAAACGGCGCCAACAGCTTGGGGCACGGCGCCGATGATG
Source organism: Desulfobacteraceae bacterium (assembly GCA_028700185.1). GTDB lineage: Bacteria > Desulfobacterota > Desulfobacteria > Desulfobacterales > UBA2174 > UBA2174. The sequence continues at coordinate 2,090 of JAQVTF010000060.1, forward strand.
AAGCGGGCCGCATCGATCAGGGCATCGCCCAGTTGGCTGTGGGTGACGATGACGATTCCGATCATGAGATGAATTATCCGTATCGAGTGTTGGAGGTGACGCCGAGGTCAGGCCCCGGCGGTTTAGCCGGCCAGTCCGATGTCCCGGTGCGCCAGGCTGACCCGTTTGTCGCGGGCCCGAAGATGTTCAAAAATCGCTCTTGCCATGACCACCGAGCGGTGCCTTCCGCCGGTGCAGCCCACCGCGATGGTGAGGTAGGCTTTGCCCTCTTTTTCATACAACGGGATCAAATAGTCAAGCAGCTCGCCGTAGCGCCGCAGAAACTCGGTGGCTTCCGGATCCCCCTGAACAAAACGCCGAATCGGTTCGCTTTCGCCGTCCAGGTGGCGAAGGGTCGGATCGAAGAAGGGATTGGTCAGAAAGCGAACATCCACCACTAGGTCGGCCTCGTGGGGCACCCCCTGCTTGAAGCCGAAGGAGATGACGTGAATGTTGAGGGCGGCCCGCCGGGCGCCCTGGCGGGCGATGTCGAACATCAGGGCCTTGAGCTGGTGCACATTGAGCTGGGAGGTGTCGATGATGCGATGGGCGGTGGCCCGGAGCGGCGCCAGGAGGGCCGCCTCGGCACCGATAGCTTCCCGCAGCGGTCGGTCCTGCCCCAGGGGGTGCTGGCGCCGGGTGGCCGAGTAGCGCTGGACCAGCACCGTCTCCTCGGCTTCCAGAAAGATCACCTCCGGCTGGATGCCCCGCTGGCGCAACGTGTCGAAAACCGCCGGGTATCGCTGGATGAACCGTTTTTCCCGCAGGTCCATCACGAAAACCAGGCCGGTGACGGCCGCCTCGCTGTCCAGGGGCAACTCGAGCAGCTTGGGCAGCAGGGCCACCGGCAGGTTGTCCACGCAGTAGCAACCGGCGTCCTCGAAGGCTGCCAGGGCGGTGCTTTTGCCGGAGCCGGAGAGCCCGGTCACCACGATGATGCGAAGGTCTTTCACCTTGCCGCGCTCCTGACCTCACCGGTGGCGGTCAATCCTGGATGATCCGTTCCTCCTCGGCGATGGCCTTGAGGATGGACTCGGCGTCCTGGGCCGCGAGAAGTTTTTCCTTGAAAAGGTCGTTCTTGAGGAGCCGGGAAATCCGCGCCAGCAGCTTCAGGTGGAGCCCGGCGGCGTTTTCGGGCGTGATCAGAAGAAAAAAAATGTGGGTGGGGCGGCCGTCGAGGGATTCGAAATCGACACCCTGGTGGCTGATGCCCACTCCCAGCACCAGGGACGCAAGCTGGTCGATCTTGCCGTGGGGGATGCCGATGCCGCCACCGATACCGGTGGAGCCCAGCCGTTCGCGTTCCATGAGCACCCGCACCAGCCGGCGGTCCTCGATGCCGGTACGCATGGCCACCGGGGCTACGAGTTCCTCGAGTATCCCCTTCTTGTCGGTTGCCCGGAGGTTGGGCAGGATCGTATCCGTCTGCAGCACGTCGAGAATTTTCATGGTCAGTCGTTTGGCTGAATCAGCCCGTAATCTCCGTTGCGTCGCCGGTACAACACGTTGACCCGGTCGGTGTGGGCATTGGTGAAGACCAGAAAGGCCTCCTTGGAAAGATTCAACTGCATCACGGCCTCTTCAACATCCATGGGCTTGTATTCGATGCTCATGACCTCCACCCGACCGATGGCTTCCACCTCTTCGGCCAGGGCCGCATCGGCCAGCATCTCCTTGGGGCTTTCACCGCGGCGTTCCCGCCCCTTTTGCTTGCCCTTCTTGATCTGGGCCTCGATCTTGTCCACCACCATGTCGATGGCCGAGTACATGTCGGTGGTCTCCTCGGTGCCGTTGATGTTGAGACGGTCCCCCATGATGTTGACCTCGGCGATGTGGCGATGCTTTTCCACCGAGAGGACCACGTTGGCCTCGGCCGGGTTGTGAAGGTACTTGTCCAGGCGCGTGAGTTTGTCCCGAACGTAGGCTTTGAGATGCTCGGATGAATCCAGATTCTTGAAGGTCACGGACGTCTGCATGGCCGACCTCCCCTATAACTGTTTTCGTTTGTTGCTCGGTAGCACCCTGAGAATTTCCCGGTATTTGGCCACGGTGCGACGGGCAATGTCGATGTTCTGGTCCTTGAGCAGTTGGGCGATCTTGTCATCGCTGTAAGGGTGGTGGGGATCTTCGTTCTCGATGATGTGACGGATCTTGTCCTGGACGCTGGCCGAGGCGATGGCCTCGCCGTGGACCCGTCGGATCGAGCTGTTGAAAAAGTATTTCAGCTCGAAGATTCCCTGGGGGGTGTGGGCGTACTTGTTGGTGGTCACCCGGCTGATGGTGGACTCGTGCATCCCGATGTCCTCGGCGACATCGCGCAGCACCATGGGGCGCAGATGGGCGATGCCCCGGTCGAAAAATTCGCGCTGAAAGCGCAGGATGCTTTCCATGACGCGGTAGATGGTTTTCTGGCGCTGGTGGATACTGCGGATGAGCCAGGCGGCCGAGCGCATCTTGTCCTGGACGTAGTCCTTGGCGCTGGTGGGGATGTGGTCCCCGCGGCGGATGGCGTTGCGATAGAAGGAGTTGACGCGCAGCTTGGGCAAGCCGTCATCGTTGAGCATGATGACATACTCATCGCCCAGCTTGTGCACGTAAATGTCCGGGGTGATGTACTGGGGCGTCTCCTCGACGAACTGACGCCCGGGGCGGGGCTCCAGGCCCCGGATGACGTTCACCGCCTTGGCCACATCTTCCATCGACACCCGCAGGGCCTTGCAGATGGCCTTGTAGTTTCGGTTTTCCAGGTGGTGCAGATGATGTTGGAGGATGTCGGTGACCAGGGTGTTGTCCAGGTTGAAGTGGCGAATCTGGATCAGGAGGCACTCGGTGAGGTTGCGGGCACAGACGCCCACCGGGTCGAAGGTCTGCATCAGCGCCAACACCGCTTCGACTTCTTTTTCCTCCACCTCGGCCGTTTCGGCCAGCTCCGCCGTGGAGATCTCCAGGTACCCGTCCGGGTTGAGATTGCCGGCAATGAGGCTCCCGATGCGCTCGGTTTCAGGGGTGGGGGCCGTCATGAGCAGTTGCCACAACAGATGGTCTTGCAGTGATGTCGGACGCGCCAGGAAGGGCTCGAAACCGGGGGATTCGTGGGATTCGCTCTCGAAGTTGATCCGGCCGGGGGAGTTGTACTCGTCGATATAGTTGGTCCAGTCGATATCGTCGCTGAGTCGCTCCTTGATGGTCACCGCTTCGATGAGGGGGGCTTCGGCATTGACCGTTTCTTCGCCCGGCTCCGGTGCTTCGGCGGCATTTTCCTGGATCTCCTCCAGGGCCGGATTCTCCTCGAGCTCCTGGCGGATGGTCTCCATCAGTTCCAGGCGCGAGAGTTGCAGAAGCTTGATGGCCATCTGCAACTGGGGCGTCATGATGAGCTGTTGGGACAGCTTGAGTTGTTGTCGAAGTTCCAGGGCCATGGTTACAACCTGAATGAGTCTCCCAGATAGATGCGTCGGGCGGTTTCGCTGGCCGCGATCTGTTGCGGGGTGCCGGCCTCGATGACCACGCCGTCGCTGAGAATGTAGGCGCGGTCGCAAGCCTCGAGGGTCTCGCGCACGTTGTGGTCCGAAATCAACACCCCGATCCCCTTGCTTTTCAAATGGCCAATGATCTTTTTGATGTCGATGACCGCCAAGGGATCGATGCCGGCAAACGGCTCGTCCAGCAGCATGAAGGACGGATTGGTGGCCAGGGCCCGGGAGATTTCCAACCGACGCCGCTCGCCGCCGGACAGATCCCCGGCACGGTTGCGGGCCAGGCGCTGGATCCCCAGCTCGGCCAGGAGTCCCGCGGTGCGTGTCTGGCGCTCCGCCCGTTTCACTCCCAGCAGTTCAAGAATCGCCAGCACGTTTTGCTCCACGCTCAGTTTACGGAAAACGCTCGTTTCCTGGGGCAGATAGCCGAGGCCCCGCCGGGCCCGCTGGTGCATCGGTGCATCGGTGATGGCCTCGTCGTCCAGCAGAACCTGCCCGCCGTCGGCCCGGATCATGCCCACGGTCATGTAAAACGTCGTGGTTTTCCCGGCCCCGTTGGGACCGAGCAACCCCACCACCTCGCCGCGGGTCAAAGAGAGATTGACATTCCGGACGACATGCCGCTCGCCGTAGCGCTTGGACAGATTTTCCAGCTTCAGGGTCGTCATGGTATCTCGCACCGGCGCACGGTCTACTGCAACCCCTGGTCCCGGGTGGTGAAAACCGCTTCCACGCTTCCGCCCGCCGGCTTTTCCACGATGATGCGATTCTCGTCGCGGTTCATGACGATCCGTCCGCCCGTGACGGTGTTTTCGTTCTCGGTGACCCGGGCCGGGTCGCCGGTGAGCACCAGGACGCGGTCGGCCACGGCGTAGCGGGCCTCGTCGGCTTCGGCCACCCGCTGGTCGAAGTGAATCACCACGTCCCCGCCGGCCTCGATCCGCTCGATTTGTCCCATGCCTTGCCCCGTGTCCGACCCGGCCTCGCGGGAGGCATAAAACACCTTGAGCCGCCGGGCGGTGATGACGGTGGCGCCCTGCCTGGCGTTCACCTTGCCGCTGAACTCGGCCCAACGACCGGCGGTGTCCGCCGTGAGGTGTTCTGCGGTAATGTACACCCGATCCGCCGGTTTGTCACTGTCGGCGGCCAGGGCCGGCGCCGCCAGCATCATGGCCACGGCGATGAGCAGACCGGCGGCGCCACGTCTCATGGCCCGTCTCTCAGGGCAGCATCGATCCACTGAACACCCCTTCGACCGCGCCTTCCATTTCGGCGCGGTGGTCGTCGATGAAAATCGTCATGGTGGCGGCGCTGAGCCGCTCGTCCCCGCTGTGGATGGTCACGGGCGTTGGAATGCGGATCTGGCGCCGTTCATGGTCGTAGAACAGCTCCCCGGTTTCCATCCGGTAGATGTCATTTTCTACCACAACCCGATCCTGCACTTCAATGTCACTGGAGGCGACGTGCATTCGGCCCTGTTGGGCGCTGAGATCGATCTGACCGCCCTCGGCGGTGAAGAAGCGCACCGTCAGGTCCGTCAGGTGCACCACGGCGCCGTCTTCGTCCGCCCGGGCCCGTCCGGCATCCAGGATCCATTCGGTGCGCCCGTCGCGGATGGCGGTGTGGTGGACCCGGTCCATGCTCATGAGGGCCTGCTGGTCCACGGTGCGGGTGACCACCGGCGCCTGGCGGCGAAAGTGCCGATAGCCGATGTACACGCCTGCCACGGCAAGGCAGATCAAGACCATGGCGGCGATGAGCAGGCGTCTGAACAGGCGGGTGCGTCGGGCGCTCATGGAAGGCCCCGGAAGCGGTCCACCATGGCCTCCCACTGGCCCCGCGCCGCCAGCAGGCGCTGACACACCTCGCGTACCGCGCCGCGGCCGCCGCCGGCCTCGGTGACCCAGTGGGCGAGGCGCCGTACCGATGGATCGGCGTCGGCCACGGCCACCGTCAGGCCCACGGCCCGCATCAGGGGCAAGTCGGGAAGGTCGTCCACCACGAACGCCATCTCTTCGGGCGCCACCCCGGTGGAAGCGGCGATGTGCGGCAGTTCCGCCGCCTTGTCGCGCACGCCGGAGAGAACCAGGTCGATGCCCAGGTCTCGGCACCGGGACGCCAGGGCCGGCCCTTGGCGCCCGGTGACGATGCCCACCTGGATGCCGGCCTGGATCACCAGGCGCAGCCCCAGACCGTCACGGACGTGGAACGCCTTGAGCCATTCCCCCTCCGGGCCGTAGTAGAGCCGTCCGTCGGTGAGCACCCCGTCGACATCCAGGAGCAACAGACGGATCCGTCGCAGGCGGGCATCCAGCGACAAGGGGGTGGGGGTGTTCATGGGGCCGGCGGGACGGTCTCGGACGAGATGGCCCGATGGATGGCCTGGAGACGGATCAGAAGGGGTTCGACGGCTTCCAGGGGCAGGGAGTTGGCGCCGTCACACAAGGCGCGATCCGGATCGGGATGCACCTCCATGAAGACGGCGTCGGCGCCGGCGGCAACGCCGGAGGCGGCCAACAGCGGGGCGAACTGCCGCTGCCCGCCACTGTGGTCCCCGGCGGCGCCGGGCAACTGCACGCTGTGGGTGGCATCGAAGATCACCGGATAGCCGATGGACTGCATGATGGGGATGCTCCGGAAATCCACCACGAGGTTGTTGTAACCGAAGCTGGCGCCGCGTTCGGTGAGCAGGATTCGGCGGTTTCCGGCGGCTTCCACCTTGGCCACCACCTGGCGCATGTCCCAGGGGGCCAGGAACTGGCCCTTCTTCACGTTCAAAGGGCGGCCGGTGCGGGCCGCCGCCTGAAGCAGATCCGTCTGCCGGCAGAGAAAGGCCGGGATCTGAAGAATATCGAGTACCTCGGCGGCGGGCTGAACCTCTTCGATACGGTGGACATCCGAAATCACGGGAATGTCCAGCTCCCGCCGGATTCGGCCCAGTACCGCCAGACCGTCCACCATCCCCGGTCCCCGGAAGCTGGTCACCGAGCTGCGGTTGGCCTTGTCGTAGGAGGATTTGAAGATGAGGGGCATCCCGATGCGGTGGCAGCAATCCTTGAGAAAGGAGGCCACCTCAAAGGCGAGCGCGAAGCTTTCGATCACGCAGGGGCCGGCGATGAGGGCCAGGGGGGCACCGCCGCCCACGGTCAACGGTCCCACTTGAACCGGCCGAGAGGTTCCGGCTGCTGTTATTTCGGTGTCTTGCATGGTGTTCGTCCCTTATCCCGCGGTGGTTGAAAAGTCAACCCGCCGCCCGGGGGGCTCCGGACGGCCCGGGCGGCCGAAAGGTTTTGGCCTTGATTCAAACGGCGCTCCTTGTTAATGTGGCGCTTTGTTTTGACAACGTTAAAAAACCAGAGAAGAGGGTGAATTCATTGAAAAACGATAAGCGTCAGGCCAAATGGATCCTTCTGCTGGCGGCCGTGATGACGCTATTGGTCGCTGGCGGTTGGGCTTTTTTCACCAAGTTTGAAGGAACGGCGCCGGTGGTGCGCATCGATCCGCCGTTTTCCGCCGTGGGTACCGAACGGGCCTTTGTGGTGGAGGCCGAGGACGCCGGCAGCGGGTTGCGGTCGCTGAATGTGTCGCTGGTCCAGGGAGAAAAGACGGTGGTGCTCCTCGGCCGGCGGTTTGATGCTGCCGAGGGCAAGGGACAAGTGCGGGAAACCCTGCGGCTGGCGGTTGGAGACCATGGCCTCACCGAAGGCGCGGCCATGCTGCGGGTCGAGTCCCGGGACCGATCCTGGCGCCATTGGGGCAAGGGCAACCCGGCGCGCATCGAGCAGACGGTCCGGATCGACACCCGAGCCCCGGTGCTCCAGGTCCTCTCGGAGCCCCTCAATATCAACCAGGGCGGTTGCGGGCTGGTGATTTTCCGCAGCTCCGAGCCGTGTCCGGTGAGCGGCGTGACGGTGGGCGACACCTTCTACCCGGCACAGAGCGGTCTCTACGAAGACCCGCTGATTTTGGCGAGCTTTGTCGCCCTGGCCTACAACCAGGGAAAAGGGACACCCGTTGCGGTGTCGGCCGAGGACGAAGCCGGCAATCAGACCCGCATCGGCCTGAACCATTTTATCCGACCCAAGCAGTGGCGCCAGGACACGCTCCAGATCAGCGACGGGTTTCTTGCCACCGTCCTGCCGGCCCTGACGGGACAGATCGGCGATGTGGCCGGGTTGCCGCCGGTGGAGCAGTTTCTCAAGATCAACCGGGACCTGAGAAAAGCCAACTACGAAAGGCTGGTCGAGGTGACCCGCACCTCGGACAATCAGCTTCACTGGCACGACGGCTTCGTGCGGTTGCCGGCGGCGGCCAACCGGGCCATGTTCGCCGATCAGCGGGTTTACCGCTATCAGGGCCAGGAGATCGATCACCAGGTGCACATGGGGGTGGATCTGGCCTCTCTGGCGGCCAGTCCGGTGCCGGCGGGAAATCGTGGCAGGGTTGTCTTTGCCGAAAATCTTGGGATTTACGGCCTGACGGTGGTCCTGGATCACGGGTTCGGGCTCTTCAGCATGTACAGCCACCTGAGCCAGATCGACGTTCAGGCCGGTGAGATGGTGGAGCGCGGCGCCCTTCTCGGACGCACCGGGACCACCGGCCTGGCCGGTGGCGACCATCTGCATTACGGCATGATGGTCGGCGCCACTTTCATCAACCCCATCGAGTGGTGGGACGACCACTGGATCAAGGACAACGTCACCGACAAGATCGCCGGCGTCGGGGCGCCGCAAAAAACGGGCGACTGAAAATGAAAACCTATCGCGTTACCAAGACCTACGCCGAGATCAACGAAAAGATCCGCCGCGGCGAAGCCGTGGTGGTCACCGCCGAAGAGATCATCGACATCGTGCGCAGCGAGGGCCCCGAGGAGGCGGCCCGGCAGGTGGACGTGGTCACCACCGGCACCTTTTCCCCCATGTGCTCCTCGGGGGCCTTCATCAATTTCGGTCACAGCACGCCCGGGATCAGGGCTTCCCGGGCCTGGCTCAACGATGTGCCGGCCTATGGCGGGGTGGCGGCGGTGGATTGCTACATCGGGGCCACCGAGACCTGTATCGACGATCCGCTCAACAAGGTCTATCCCGGCGAGTTCCGATACGGGGGGGGGCACGTGATCGAAGACCTGGTGGCCGGGCGCAAGGTGTTCCTGCGGGCCGAGAGCTATGGGACCGACTGCTACCCGCGCACCGAGCTGGAAAAGGAGATCAGCCTCAAGACGCTGCCCTACGCGGTGCTGTGCAACCCGCGCAACGGCTACCAGAACTACAACTGCGCGGTGAATCTGACCAACAAGACCGTCTACACCTACATGGGAACCCTCAAACCCCGGGCCGGCAACGCCAACTACTGCTCGGCCGGACAGCTCAGTCCGCTGTTCAACGATCCGAAGTACCGGACCATCGGCATCGGCACACGGATCTTCCTCGGCGGCGGCGAAGGCTACGTGGTGTTCCCGGGCACCCAGCACAATCCCAAGGTCCCGCGCACCGACAAGGGGGTGCCCCTGCGGGGCGCCGGGACCCTTTTCGTCATGGGGGATCTGAAGCAGATGAGTTCCCGGTTCCTCCGGGGGGTGAGCATTCAGGGCTACGGCTGCAGCCTGGCGGTGGGGCTGGGGATCCCCATCCCGCTGCTTAACGAGGAGATCGCCGCCGCCACCGGTATCAGCGACGAGGAGATCTTCACCCAGGTCGTGGACTACGGCAACGACTATCCCCAGGGCAAGGCCAAACGGCTGGCCAAGGTGAGTTACGCCCAACTCAAGAGCGGGCGTTTACGCTTCCAGGGGCGAGAGATTCAAACGGTGCCGTTGTCGAGTTACGTCAAGGCCCGGGAGATCGCCGAAGCGCTCAAGCAACGCATTGCCAAAGGAAAATTCCTTCTCGGAGAACCCCAGGCCCTGCTGCCTTCATGAATGATGCCCTGTTGCGCACCTTCGTGGCCGTGCCGCTGCCGGCCCCGGTGAGGGCGGCGCTGGGAGACCTGTCCGCCCGGATGCAAAGCGGGGGATTGCGGGGACGGTGGGTGCCACCGGAGAATATCCACCTGACCCTCGCGTTTTTAGGCGCCACGGAACCGGCGGCGGTGGACCGCATCAAAGAGGCCATCGCCGAAGCGACGGCCCGCCGTCACCCCTTTGACCTGACCCCTGCCGGCCTGGGGGTTTTCCCGGGCCGCCGGCGGCCCCGGGTGTTGTGGGTGGGGCTTCAGGGCGAGCTGGAGGCCCTGGCGGCGTTGACGACGGCCGTGGGCCGTGCGCTGGTGCCCCTGGGCGTTGCGCCGTCCCGGCGAAACGCCGTGGGGCATCTGACCCTGGCCCGGGCCCGGGAAACCTTTGATCCGGATCCACTGGATGCGGTGCTTCAACGGCACCGCGAATTCATCGGGCCGTCGTTTCACGTCGATCACATTGTTTTGTACCGCAGCGAGCTGGGCGCGGGCCCGGCCCGCTACCGCCCGCTGGTCGGCGCCACTTTCGGCGCGGCCGGGGTGTCAGCCACCACAGGAGGAGAACCATGAGTCAGGCCGCCGAAAAGGACCGCGCCGTCCAGAGCGCCATCAGTCAGATTGAACGCCAGTTCGGCAAGGGGGCCATCATGAAGCTCGGCAGCCAGCCGGTGGTCCAGGTGCCGGTGATCCACACCGGGTCCCTGGCCCTGGACAAGGCCCTGGGTATCGGTGGCCTGCCCCGGGGGCGCATCATCGAGATCTACGGCCCGGAATCCTCGGGCAAGACCACCCTGGCCCTGCACGCCGTGGCCGAGGCCCAGCGCCAGGGGGGGATCGCCGCCTTCATCGACGCCGAGCACGCCCTGGATACCGTCTATGCACGCAAGCTGGGGGTCGATTGCGACGAGTTGCTCGTGAGCCAGCCGGACACCGGCGAGCAGGCCCTGGAGATCGCCGACATGCTGGTGCGCAGCGGGGCGGTGGATATCGTGGTCATCGATTCGGTGGCGGCCCTCACGCCCCGGGCCGAGATCGAAGGCGAGATGGGCGACGCCCACATGGGCCTCCAGGCCCGGTTGATGAGCCAGGCGTTGCGCAAGCTCACCGGCACCATCAGCAAGACCCACACCACGCTGATCTTCATCAATCAGATCCGAATGAAGATCGGAGTGATGTTCGGCAATCCGGAAACCACCACCGGGGGCAATGCCCTTAAGTTCTACGCCTCGGTGCGCCTGGACATCCGGCGCATCGGCGCCATCAAGGAAGGCCAGGAAGTGGTGGGCAACCGCACCCGGGTCAAGGTGGTGAAAAACAAGCTGGCCCCGCCGTTCCAGGAAGCCGAATTCGATATCATGTACGGCGAGGGGGTATCCGCCTCCGGGGATCTCCTGGACAACGGCGTGGCGGTGGCGGTGATCGAGAAGAGCGGCAGTTGGTACGCCTACGAGGGGGAACGCATCGGCCAGGGCCGGGAGAACGTCAAGCGTTTTTTCAAGGACAATCCCGATATATTCGAATCCATCATGACCAAGGTCCGCCAGAAGATGAACCTGGAGCCGGCCCCGGCCGAGGCATCCGAGACCGAGGGAAAGTGACCAGGGAGCACTTATGACGGGCAACGAGATTCGCCAAAAGTTTCTGGAATACTTCCAGCGCCATCAGCACCAGATCGTGCGCAGCAGTTCGCTGGTGCCGGCCGATGACCCCACCCTGCTGTTCACCAACGCCGGCATGGTGCAGTTCAAGCGCTGTTTCCTCGGCGAGGAGAAGCGCCCGTACCGACGGGCCGTCACCTCCCAGAAATGCGTGCGTGCCGGCGGCAAGCACAACGATCTGGAGAACGTCGGCTACACGGCCCGCCATCACACCTTCTTTGAAATGCTGGGCAACTTCTCCTTTGGCGACTACTTCAAGGAGAAGGCCATCGAGATGGCCTGGGACCTGCTGACCAACGGCTACGGCCTGCCGGCGGACCGGCTCTGGGTTTCCATCTACCTGGACGATGACGAGGCCTACGAGTTGTGGCGGCGCATCGTGGGCGTGCCGGCCGAACGGATCGTGCGCTTCGGAGAAAAGGACAACTTCTGGTCCATGGGGGACACCGGCCCCTGCGGCCCGTGCAGCGAGATCCATCTGGACCGGGGACCGGCCTACGGTTGCGGGCGACCGGAGTGCACCCTCGGCTGCGAATGCGATCGGTTCCTCGAGGTCTGGAACCTCGTGTTCATGCAGTACAACCGGGATGCCCAGGGCACCCTGACCCCGCTGCCCAAACCGAGCATCGATACCGGCGCGGGGCTGGAACGGCTCTGCGCGCTGCTCCAGGGCACCCCCACCAACTTCGAGATCGACCTGATTCGCCCCATCATCGACCGGGCGGCCGAGCTGGCCGGGCGCTCCTACGGGGTCCAGCGGGACACCGACGTGGCCCTGAAGGTGATCGCCGACCACAGCCGGGCGGCGGCTTTCCTCATCGGCGACGGGGTGCTGCCGTCCAACGAGGGGCGCGGCTACGTGCTGCGGCGCATCATGCGCCGGGCGATCCGTTACGGACGCAACATCGGGCTGACCCAGCCCTTTTTGGACCAGACGGCCCGGGTGGTCTTCGACGTGATGCAACCGGCCTACCCCGAGCTGGGGGAAGCGGCCAGCTTCATCACCAACGTGATTCACAACGAAGAGGTGCGCTTTTCCCAGACCCTGGACCACGGCCTGCACCTGCTCAATGAAACCCTGGGGGAGATTCGTGGCCGCGGGGCCGCCGAGGTGCCCGGGGACGTGATCTTCAAACTCTACGACACCTACGGCTTTCCGGTGGACATCGTCCGGGACGTGGTGCGCGACGAGGGGTTGACCCTCGACATGGCCGGCTTTGAAGCCCAGATGGCCCGGCAGCGGGAAAAATCCCGTTCCGTGGTGAGTTTCGGCAAGCTGGCCGACGCCTATGCGGCCCTGTCCAGCGAGGGAATCCGTCCCGAGTTCGTCGGTTACGACGGCACCGAGGCCACGGGGCGGGTCCTGCTCCTGGTCACCGACGGACAGGCGGTGGAACAGGCCGAAACCGGCGCGTCGGTGGAGATCGTCACCGACCGCACGCCCTTTTACGGTGAAGCCGGGGGCCAGGTGGGGGACCAGGGGCGAATGATCGGCGCCTCCGGCGCCGAGGTGCGCATCGAGGATACCATCAAGGATCCCACCGGCATGATCATTCACCGGGGCACGGTCAGTGCCGGACGGCTCACCCGGGGCGAGACGGTGACGCTGACGGTGGACACGGTGCGGCGGGCGGCCACCGCGGCCAACCACACCGCCACCCACATCCTTCACGCCGAGCTGCGGCGGGTTCTGGGAGACCACGTCAAGCAGGCCGGCTCCCTGGTGGGACCGGACCGGCTGCGCTTCGATTTCACCCATTTTTCCGCCATCGCCCCCGAGACCCTGGTTGAGATCGAAACCGGGGTCAACGCCTTCATCCGCACCAACGTGCCGGTGGCCGTGGCGGAAATGGCCGCCGACGAGGCCTTTGCCACCGGTGCCATGGCCCTGTTCGAGGAAAAGTACGGCGATCGGGTGCGGGTGATCAGCCTGGGGGATTTTTCCAAGGAACTGTGCGGCGGCACCCACGCGGCCCGCACCGGCGACATCGGCATGTTTGCCATCGTGTCCGAGTCCAGTGTGGCCGCCGGTGTGCGGCGCATCGAGGCCCTCACCGGGGCCGCGGCCCTGGCCCATTTCCAGAACGCGGTGGGCCAGGTGGCCGAGGTGAGCCGTCGGCTCAAGGTGGCCCCGGAAGCGGTCATCGATCGCCTGGAACGGATCCTGGCCGACCATCGGCAGTTGGAAAAACAGTTGGAACGGCTCAAGGCCGATCAGGCGGCGGCCGCGGCGGAGGCGGGGGGGTCGGAGGCGGTGGAGCAGATCGGCGGAGCGGCGGTGATCGCCCGC
>JAQVTF010000225.1 GCA_028700185.1 Desulfobacteraceae bacterium
GACAATTCGGATTTTTTACGAAGGCATCATCATTAGTCATTCGTCAGGGGTCAGTGGTCATTTCCGGATCGGCTTTCCGAGGCCTCGTTCCGATGAACATGGATTCCCGCTTTCGCGGGAATGACGGGGGAGAGGCGAAAATCGATACGGGACCGGAATGACGACCCTTTTTCCATGTAGCGGAAGGCGGCCGGTCAACATGGTCCTGAAGCAGGCCGATGACTTGACAGCTGCACCGGCTTGGATCACCCTTAATCATCTTCCAAATTTTTTATTTTAGGGAGGTTCGATGCAAACGATCAAGCTATCGAGCAAGGGGCAGGTGACCATCCCCAAATCCGTGCGCGCAGCCCAGGGGTGGGAAGCGGGGCAGACGCTGGTGGTGATCGATTGCGCAGACGGGGTGCTGCTCAAGCCCGCGGCCCCCTTTCCTGAAACGCTCATCGAGGAAGGCGGTGGATGCCTCCGCTACAAGGGCGAGGCCAAATCATTGAAAGACATGGAGGACGCTATTCGCCGAGGCGCATTGGAGGCTTCTCGTGGTAACGGTTGACACCCATGTCGTTGTCCGCTTTCTCGCCTTCGATAAAGTTATGATCAAAAGCGCCGCGGGTCTTGCCCGTTGCGCGGTCAGACTGCCCGCCGCCGATTAGGTCGAAGAAAGGTTTCCCGGAACTTGATAGCCGGTCGCGGAGGAATCGCGCCACCGGGCATAGGCTGTCGGATCGATCACCTTGGTGACGGCGGGTTTGTACATTTACGGATCGAGTCCAAAATGAAGTACACGCCGCTTTGAGATTTTCGGTGGACTTTGAAAAGCTGATCGCGGCCCTTGCAATTCAACATTTCCTCCGCTAATATGCATGCATATTGACGGAGGAGACGACGATGTACAAAAGACTGCTCGACCTTCCCCGATCCCCGCAAACCAGTTTCTTTCTCTGGGGGCCGCGCCAGACCGGCAAAACCACCCTGCTCAAGGCGTGCTATCCCGACGCCTGGCGCATCGACCTGCTCAAGACCGACGAGCTGGTGCGCTATCTCAAACAGCCTTCCCTGCTGCGCGAGCAGGTGGCTTCCCTGCCGGCAAAGACCTTGGTGGTGGTGGACGAAATCCAGAAGGCGCCCGTGCTGCTGGATGAAATCCACTACCTGATCCAGGAGCGACAGACGGTTTTCGCCCTTTGCGGTTCCAGCGCCCGCAAGGTGCGCCGGGGCCACGCCAACCTGCTGGGAGGCCGCGCCGTCCGCTATGAACTGCTGGGCCTGGTGGCCGAAGAGCTGGGCGATGATTTTACCATCGAGCGCTTCGTCAACACCGGCCCCCTGCCCGAGCACTACGGCGCCCGGGACCCGGCCCTGAGGCTGCGCAGCTACGTGGACGACTATCTGCGCGAAGAAATCCTGCAGGAGGGCCTCACCCGCCAGCTCCCGGTCTTTTCCGACTTTCTGCGCCTTGCGGCCATCGGCGACACCGAGGTGCTCAACATCGCCAACGTCGCCAGGGAGGCGGGCATGGCCGCATCCACGGTGCGCGACCATTACACGATCCTGGTGGACACCCTGGTGGGCGCTTTTTTGCCGGCGTTCACCTTGCGGCCCAAACGCCGCACCGTCCAGGCGCCCAAGTTTTATTTTCGCGACATCGGGGTCGTCAATCACTTGGCCCGCCGGGGCGCCGTGCAGCCCGGCTCGGAGCTTTTCGGCAAAGCTTTCGAAAACTGGGTCTTTCACGAGCTGTCGGCTCACAGCCGCTACAGCCAGCGGTTCTATGAGCTGTCCTACTGGCGCTTGTCCAGCGGGATCGAAGTCGATTTCATCCTCGGTCCGGCTGCGGTCGCCATCGAGGCCAAGGGGAAATCCCGGGTGAACGCGGAGGATTTGAAGGGACTGCGCAACTTCAAAAAAGACTTCCCCCAGATGCGTGAATCCATCGTCGTCTGCCTGGAGAAACGCCCCCGGGTCACCGAGGACGGAATCCGCATTCTGCCCCATCGCGAATTTGCGCGGATGCTCTGGGGGGGAAAGCTGGCGCCGGGCTAAATGCAAAATCCCATGAAACCTTCCGGAAATTCTCAGCCTCTCGACATAAGCCCCCGGGTCGAGCCCGGGGTGACGGGCGCTGAAGGATTCCGGATACCTCCAGGCCTTTTGCCACTTTCGGCTTTTGGATAAAAGGTTGACACCTGAACTCCCAACGCGCCCAACGATCCCAATGCCGCCAAAATTGCTACAACATCCACCACGGCACGGCAAAAAGCCGTTCGTCCAGACGGATGGGGCTGAGCACCGCGCAAAGGATCAGACCGGGTCCGATGCGCTCCTTGGGAAAACACTCCCGCAGGGTATCGATGGCCTTGCCATCGTTGCGCGTGGGGTTGCTCTTGGCCTTGATTTCAATCGGAAAAAGAGTGCCATTGATCTCCAGGATCAGATCCACCTCCGCACCGCCGTAGCTTCTGAAATGATGGATCTCCGGCGCCACGGGCCAGGCTTGAACCACCTTGATGATTTCTAACACCACCCAGGTCTCGAACAGGGCGCCAAGAAGCGGGTGCCCGCCAATGGCATCGGGGGCGCTGATTTTCTGCAACTGGCAGATAAAGCCGGTGTCGGCGAAGTATCCCTTGGGTCTTCCGGCCATGCGTTTGACCGGATTGCGGGAAAAGGCCGGCAGGGAAAACCACAAAAAGGTGGACTCTACCGTCTCAAGCCAGGATCGCGCCGTCTTGCGGTCCACCCCCAGGTCTCGGCCCAGATGGGCGTAATTGATTTCCTGAGCACTCAGGGCCCCCAGAAGACGGATGAACCGTCCGAAGGTTTGCAGGGAGCCGATGTTGGCCACGGCCCGGACGTCCCGCTCGACATAGGTCTGCAGATAGCTTTGCCAGTAGCCGCCCACCAGGTGGTCCGGCAGATCGAGAATCCCCGGATACCCGCCGCGCCAAATCCTTGGGTAGAGCGCCGGCGGCAAAGGACTTGCAAACTCCTCGAAACCGATATCCCCGGCCACCCAGTTTTTGAGAAAGGCGCCTTTTGCTGCCCCCTCCGCTTCCCGCCACGTCATTGGGTAAAGGGGCACGACAGCCACTCTGCCGGCCAGAGACTCGGCGATATCCCGCATCACGGACAGATGTTGAGATCCGCTGAGGATAAAAAGCCCTTTGGTTCCCAGGCGGTCTACCTGCCGTTTGATGGGGCCGAGCAATTCCGGCGCATACTGGATTTCGTCCAGAAAAACGGGCGGCGGGTTGTTTTGTAAAAAAATTCGGGATCTTGTCTGGCGTTTGCGACATCCACCACCGGGTCGAAAACGACCGACGCGACCTTTTCGCTGAAAAGATGCTTCACCAGGGTGGATTTTCCCACCTGACGCGCTCCGAGAACCGCCAACAATAGCAATCTCATTTCACTTCTGGCGCAAGAAGACGCCGCGATTCTTGCAATTCAACAACTGCTCCGCGGATATGCATGCCCATTGAGGCCTTGACGCCCCTCGCCTCCAACGCTCAATGGGATTTTTCTCGCCGGTCCCTTGCCCCTCCGACTTCCGCCCTCCGACCTCTGTCTTCCGCCCTCCATCCTTTCTCCTCAGGCCTCAGGTCTCATCCCTCAGCCCTCCTCTCAGGTCTCAGGTCTCATCCCTCAGCCCTTTCCTCCCCCCTCCTCCCTTTCCCCCCGCCGCTCGAAGCGCATCTGGGAGATCTGCTCGGAGACCATGCCGATCATGAAGATGGTCACCGAGGTGGTGAGGAGCAGCGCGCTCATGTTGGTGAAGCGGCCTCCCGTAATGAAGGTGTACAGGTACCAGAGCAGCCCCAGCATGAACATGGCGAAGCTCACCGGCAG
>JAQVTF010000061.1 GCA_028700185.1 Desulfobacteraceae bacterium
AAATATGGTGTTGTAACCATAAGAAAAGCTTATGGCAACTGGAAATCACCCACTTTAAAGCAATGGGAAGATCTTTTACACGAATATGCGATTCAGCCGATCCAGCAGTATGACCTCACAAAGGGTAAAAACGCGTCGGACATTGCCCTCGTTATTGACGCAATGGATGTGATGTATACCAAAAATATCGATGTAATGTGTTTTGTTTCATCCGACTGTGATTTTACACCGATGGTCACACGTGCGCTTGCCGAAGGCAAGGTCGTTCTTGGATTTGGTGAGCGTAAGACCCCGGCGCCATTTGTGAATGCTTGTTCAAAATTTTTGTTTTTAGATCAGGAGGTGAAGCAGAACGGAACAGGACAGGCAAAACCAAAAAATATCAAATCTGATACCAAGCTGATAAATTTATTGCGTCAGGCTGTCGAAGCAACGGAGGATGAAAATGGTTGGGCAGCTCTTGGCCCGGTGGGATCACACATATCGAATAAAACCTCTTTTGATACCAGGAACTACGGTTATAAAAATCTAAGCAGCCTGTTTAAAGCCATTGATCTGTTTGAACTCAAGCGGGGGCCAGGCAACTCCTACCTTGTCAGGGATACGCGAAAAAAATAAATCAACTTAGTCGCTTTTAAAAGCTGCAAAGCCAGCGAAGAGTTGAGAGCCCTATACCCGGCATACAGCGAGTCGTGGAAAAGGAGTAAGCATGCTCATTAAGGAGGATACAGGTCTTATCATCGTTGATATTCAAGGCAAACTGGCGCGTCTGGTTTCTGATAGCGATTCTATGATTGCGCATTGCCAAAAACTGATAAAAGGCGCAAAAGTTCTAGGCTTGCCAATCGTCTGGCTGGAGCAAAACCCTGAAAAGTTAGGCAGAACAGTTGACGAACTTCGTCCTTTGTTGGAGCAGCAGGACCCAATTTTTAAGTTTACTTTTGACGCCTGCGAAGAGGATCGGTTTATTCAAGCAATCAGCGTTTCTGGCAGAAATAAATGGCTTATTTGTGGAATAGAAGCCCACGTTTGTGTTTATCAAACCACCCTTCATTTAAAAAAAATGAATTATGATGTTCAGTTGGTTAGCGATTGCATTTCTTCTCGTAAACGGGTCAACAAAAATCTTGCGACGACCAAATTGATTCATCATGGCGTTTCAATTACAGGCTTGGAAATGTGTTTGTTTGAGTTGGTTAAAGACTGTCGTGCCCCAGAATTTAAGGAAATACTTGATTTGGTTAAATAGTTATCACTATTTTAGAACAAGGGAGATGACCAATTGTTTATCGTATTGCTCGGCGTAACGCTACTGGTATCCATGGCCGTATCCATCGTGGTGGTCCGATCATTTTCAAAGCCGCTCGACAGCATTTTGAGGCGGATTATTGCCGATGAAATCAGCAGTGCGTGGCTGCGGTACCTCAAATTCGCGATTATCGTCGTAGGCGTGTCAGCCGGCGTTCGCATCCACGAGCTGGAAAAGTACATCACCCCTTGGCGCGGAGACCAGGAACAGCGCATCGTTCAGTTGACCAACGACCGTTGGGTGTTGGAGCTTTACCGAACGGTCATCGAAACCCTGCAAGGGATCGCTTGGATGCTCTTGGTCTTCTTTTGCATCGCGCTCATTGCATACGTCATCGTTCGAATCAGCGAATTGAGACGTCCCCATTCCGGCGGAAGTGAAAAGCATTAGGAGATGGAAGGCCGCTTTAAGCATGGGCTCATCCCTCGCGGAATTTGGTCGATGGGGAGCGAACCACGATAGATCGACATTGGGTCATGCCTTCTCCTGAGAACGCTGATGCCGTCAACATAGAGGGAATTGAGGTCCGCATCCCTTCTATAGAGGATCTGATTCTCAATAAGAACGCGACCGGTAGAACCAAAGATCTGGCCGACGCCGAAGCATTGAAATCTTTAAAGAAATTTGAAAAGCAGGATTGAGCAGGACGCGCAAAAAAGTCGCCAAAGACGCAAACCATGTCTGCGAGTGCGGCTGGAGCTGAATCCCGCAGTGGATTCCGTGGGTTCATGGATCGATGTCGCCCAGGCAGACGTACTTGATCTCCAGGTACTCCTCGATACCGTAGCGCGAACCTTCCCGGCCCAGGCCCGAGGCCTTGACGCCGCCGAAGGGGGCCACCTCGATGGCCAACAAGCCCTTTGTCGTTTCAAAAATGCCGAAAAGAAAGTGTCCATCCGTGACCGCGTTATCCCCCACAGACGAGCAGCGCGCCATCCTCGAGGCCCGGGGTCGAATCGTCAAGATCAACGCCAGGGCCGGTACCGGCAAGACCACGACGCTTCGGATGCTGGCGGAAAAGCACGGGCCTCGGCGCATCCTCTACCTGGTTTTCAACCGACGGGCCAGAGAATCCGCCAGGGAGGCTTTTCCGCCCAATACGGCGGCCTATACCCTGCACGCCCTCGCCTACCGCGGCGAAGGCCATCAATGGCCCGTCACCAACAGCTTCGGCCCCGTGGACCTGCTGCCGGCGTTCAGGCACGACCGTCAGACCATGGCATCGCTGACCTTTGAATTCTTGACCTTTTTCCTCAACTCCGCCCATCTGCGACTGGAAGACGCCACCAACGGTTTCGCCGCTCTCCTGGCCGGCGAACGTCTGGAAATCTACCAAGACCGGCGGGACGCCATCGTCGCCGCCTCCCGTGAACTGGCCGGCGCCTGGTATCATCGAAAACGTGACGTGCCACATGATTTTTATCTTAAAATGTTTCATAAATCCGGTGGTTTCGAACGAGCGCTAAACCGCTATGACACCGTGCTGGTGGATGAAGGCCAGGATCTGTCCCCCATCATGCTCGATGCCCTGGCACGCTGCCGCTCCCGCATCGTGGTGGTGGGCGACACCCATCAGCAGATCTACGGGTTCCGGCATGCCGTCAATGCCATGGAACGCCTGGAAGCCGACCAAACCCTGGATCTGAGTCTGTCCTTCCGGTTCGGCCAGCCCATCGCGGATCTGGCCACGGCCCTGATCCGAGAGGCCAAAGGCGAAAAAGGATTCTCCATTCGGGGCAATCCGGGCCAACGGAGCACGGTGGGGTTTTTCGACCATCTGGGAAGGGTTCCCCGGGATGCCGCTCTCTTGAGCCGCACCAACCTGGCTCTGTTCGGCAACGCCATCCAGCTCCGGGACAAAGGGGCGGCCTTCCAGTTCGAACGCGACCTCCAGCCGACGCTGTTTCGCGTGTTGGATGTATTCTGGTTGCAATCGGAAAGACGCGACGCGGTGCGCGATCCGTTCATCGCTTCCTTTGTCGACTATGAAAAACTGAAGCGCTACGCCGACAAGATGGAGGACTATCCCCTCATCGGCATGTGCCAAATCGTGGAAAAGCACGGTGACCAGTTTCCGGCGGTGATTTTCGAAATGGCGGAACGTTGCCGCCGACCCGGCATCGACGATAACGGTGGCGCGGGCGCGGTGGTCACCCTGTCCACGGTGCATTCCGCCAAGGGGCAAGAGTATCGGCAGGTCTATGTCCACGCGGATATCGCCGACAGCCTGGAGCGGGCCTGGTCCGGCGAGGGCAGCCCCGAGGACATCAACGTGGCCTATGTCGCGGTTACCCGTCCCACCGAAAAAGTACACCTTTTTCGCGGTTTCAAAAAGATGCTCACTCCGGCTTGGCAGCGATTGATGGAAAAACTGGACGGTTCCGCCACCGTGGCGCACCGCAACCGTCCCCGGCCGGACCTGAAGGCATCGGCCGGGGACATCCGCCGCCACCCTCAACGCGGAAACCGGCCAGCCGCACAGCCGGCGCAGCCGACGATGACCCGAAAGAAACCGGCCCGGCATCCGGTGACGGTGGGCACGCGGGTGAACACTCCCCTGGGGCCGGGCCAAGTGGTTGAGATCCGCGGCCACGAGTGCCTCGTGGCGTTGGACAGCGGCCGGGCCAGGGTTTGGCGCCCCATCCACAGCCTGGCCTGACGACCAAGCATCTCCGGCACCGGTTTTTCCATTTTCGGCTCGGCCCAACGTCCGTTTAACCTTTCCCCATGAACGGATAATCGTAGACCAGCGGCGGGTTGAAATTCTCCTTGATGCTGCGTGCCGAGCACCAGCGCAACAGATTGAGCTGGGAGCCGGCCTTGTCGTTGGTCCCCGAAGCCCGGGCCCCGCCGAAGGGCTGCTGCCCCACCACCGAACCGGTGGGTTTGTCGTTGACGTAAAAATTGCCCGCCGTATGGGTGAGCCGCTCGGTGGCCGCGGCGATGAACTGCCGATCCCGGGCGAAAATCGCCCCGGTCAACGCGTAGGGCGACGTATCGTCCAAAAGGTCCAGGGTGCCGGCGATTTTCTCGTCCTCGTAGACATAGGCCGAAACCACCGGGGCGAAGATTTCCTCACGCATGGTGACAAATTTTGGATCCAGGCATCGGATCAGTGTCGGCTGGATGAAGTAGCCCACCGCATCGTCACCACCGCCGCCGGCCACGATTTCCGCCTGGTCCGAATTCCGGGCCTGGTCGATGTATCCCATGGTCCGGTCGAAGGCGGCCCGTTCGATGACGGCGTTGTGGAAATTGCCGAAATCGCGCACATCACCGGTGCGGATCTCGGCCATCATGGCGACGATCCGATCACGCAGGTCCGGCCACAGGCTTTCAGGAACGTAGATTCTGGAGACGGCCGAACACTTCTGCCCCTGGTACTCGAAAGCGCCTCGCACCACCGCCACCGCCACGGCCTGGGGATCGGCACTGGGGTGCACGAAAATGTAATCCTTGCCCCCGGTTTCGCCCACGATGCGTGGGTAGCCCCGGTACGCCTCGATATGGCTGCCGATGGTGCGCCACATGGTCTGAAAGGTGCCGGTGGAACCGGTGAAATGCACGCCGGCCAGCTCGGGGTGCACCAACAGGGTCTTTCCCACTTCGGCACCGCTGGCCGGGAGAAAATTGATCACCCCGGGGGGCAAGCCGGCCTCCATGAAGATCCGCATGAGATGGTAGTTGGACAAAACGGCGGTGGTGGCCGGCTTCCAGATCACCGTGTTGCCCATCATGGCCGGTGCCGTGGGCAGGTTGCCGGCGATGGCGGTGAAATTGAACGGGGTGACGGCCAGCACGAAGCCTTCCAGGGGGCGGTACGCCATCCGGTTCCAGGTACCCCGGGGACTGTGGGGCTGGCCCCTGTAGATCTCGGCCATGAAGTGAACGTTGTAGCGCAGGAAGTCGGCCAGCTCGCAGATGGCGTCGATCTCCGCCTGGTAGGCATTCTTGGATTGACCCAGCATGGTGGCGGCATTCAGGGCCAAACGGTGCGGCCCGGCGATCAGGTCGGCCATCTTGAGAAACACCGCCGCCCGCTCCTGCCAGGGCAGACGCTGCCAGGGGCCGCTGGCCGTCCGGGCCGCCTCAACGGCCAGGGAGAGCTGCTCGGGTCCGGCCAGATGAACCTCTGCCAGCGCGTGGCCATGCTCGTGGGGGCAGACGCAACGCACCGTGCGGCCGGTGCGCACCTCCCGGCCGCCGATGATCAGCGGGATCTCGATCTTTGTCCCGTACTGGTGGTCCAACTCCGCCGCCAGGGCCGCTCGTTCCGGGCTGCCCGGCGCATAATCGCGCACCGGTTCGTTATAGGGCTCAGGGACGCTAAACAGGGCGTTGGTCATGGTCTCTTCTCCTTATCGATCACTTTGGATTTTTTCGATGCGCACCGCGCAGGCTTTGTATTCGGCGGTCATGGTGATGTCATCGTAGACCGGGTTGGTGAGCCAGTTGGCGCAGGCCTCGCGGAAATGAAACGCCATCCAGACCATGCCGGCGGGCACCTCGTCGGTGAGATTGGCCTTCACCGCCACTTGACCCCGGCGGGAGCTCACCCGGATCGTTTCCCCGTGGGCGATTCCCTTGGCCCGGGCATCGGCGGGGGAAATGTCGGCGGTCTCCTCGCCCAGGATCTCGTTGAGCCCCTCGCAACGGCCCGTCTGGGTGCGGGTGTGGTAATGGGCCAGACGCCGGCCGGTGGACAGGACCAACGGGTACTGTTCGTCCGGCACTTCGGCCGGCGGGGTCCAGTCGCAGGGGGTAAAGACGCCGAGGCCGCAGGTGAAGTGACCGTCCTGGTGCAGGAAACAGGTGCCGGGGTGATCTTCCACCGGGCAGGGCCACTGGAGCCCGTCGCCTTCCAGGCGGTGATACTTGATGCCGCCGAACTGGGGCGCCAGCACCGAAATTTCGTTGTCCCAGATCTCCTGGGCGCTATCGGCGGCCCACTGCTGACCGAAACGCCGGGCGATCTGCTTGAAGATCCACCAGTTGGGTTTGGCCTGCCCCGGCGGCGCCGAGGCGGTGCGCACCCGGTTGACCCGCCGCTCGCTGTTGGTGAAGGTGCCGTCGTTTTCACTCCAGGCGGCCGCCGGCAGCACCACGTGGGCAAAACGGGTGGTCTCGGTGGGAAAGATGTCCTGGCAGACGAGAAATTCCGCCGAGGCCAGCTCGTGCTCCACCTTGCGGATATCCGGTTCGGTGTTGGCAAGATTTTCGCCGAAAATGTAAAATCCCCGCACCCGTCCGTCCACCAACCCCTCCATCATCTGGGGAATCATCAGGCCGTTGGCCGCCGGCAGGGCGTCTACCCCCCAGGCCTTTTCAAACTTGGCCCGCAGGGCCATGTCCCCCACCTTCTGGTAGCCGGGAAACACGTT
The DNA here is from genome assembly GCA_028700185.1 of Desulfobacteraceae bacterium. Taxonomy (GTDB): domain Bacteria; phylum Desulfobacterota; class Desulfobacteria; order Desulfobacterales; family UBA2174; genus UBA2174. The sequence goes on from JAQVTF010000061.1 coordinate 6,691, forward strand.
GGGCAAGGCACCCATGTCACAGGCTCCCTGGACGTTGTTCTGGCCCCGCAGCGGATTGACCCCGCCGCATTCCACCCCGATGTTGCCCAGCAGCATCTGGAGGTTGGCGGTGCTCATGACGTTGCGCGTGCCGCAGGTGTGCTCGGTGATGCCCAGGGTGTAGCAGAGCATCATCGGCTTCACCGACGCAATCCGCCGGGCGGTGTCACGGATCATTTCCATGGGAACGCCGCAGACATCGGCGGCATATTCGGGCGTGTAGCGCATCACCGTGGCGGCCAGCTTGTCGAAATCCACCGTGCATGAGGCCACGAATTTTTTGTCGTACCAGCCTTCGGCGATCAGCACGTGCATCAGGGCGTTGAGGAAGGCGATGTCGGTGCCCACGCGGATCGGCACGTGCAGGTCGGCCATCTTGGCCAGCTTGTGCCGGCGGGGGTCCACCACGATGAGCTGGGCCCCCCTGAGCAGCGCGTTTTTTAGAAAGGTGGCCGCCACCGGATGGGCCTCGGTCATGTTGGAACCGATCACCATGAACATCTTGGCGCGGGAAAATTCGTTGAAGGAGTTGGTCATGGCCCCGGAGCCGAAGGTCGTCGCCAGACCGGCGACGGTGGGGGCATGTCAGGTGCGGGCGCAGTGGTCGATGTTGTTGGTCCTGAACACGGCCCGGAACAGCTTCTGCATCTGGTAGGAGTCTTCGTTGATGCTGCGGGCGCAGCTCACCCCGGCCAGGGCGTCCGGGCCGCTTGCGGCGATGATTTCCTTGAAACGCTCGGCCACCAAATCCAGGGCCTCGTCCCAGGACACCTCGCGGAAGCCTTCCCCTTCCCGGATCAGCGGGGTTTTGAGGCGATCCTCGGAATAGATGAAGTCGTAGCCGTAGCGACCCTTGACGCAGAGGCGCCCCTGATTGGGCTGGGCATCTTCCACCGCCGTGACGCGCACGATACGCCCGTCCTGCACGTGGAGCCACTGCTGGCACCCCACACCGCAGTACGGGCAGGTGGTGCGGATTTTTTCCGTTTTCCAGGGGCGCCATCGGTAGCGGGCCTTGCTGTCCACCAGGGCCCCGGTGGGGCAGGCCTCGACGCACTGGCCGCAAAAGACGCAGTTGGAATTGGCCAGGGGAAAGTCGCCCGGGGTCACCACCTTGAGGTCGCTGCCGCGGTAGCCGTAATTGATGGCCCGGTTCACCTGGATCTCGTTGCAGGCCTGGATGCAGCGACCGCACCGGATGCAGCGGGAGAAATCCCGCACGATCATCGGATTGGCCAACTCCGGGGGCGGACTGTCGGGGGTGAGCACGAAGCGGTCGGCCCTGGCCTGGTAGCGAAAGGCCAGCTCCTGCAGCTTGCAGTCGCCCCAGGCCGGGCACAGGGCGTCGCCGTCGATTTCCTGGGCCTTGAGCTGGTAGGCGGTCCAGTTCTCGCCGCCGGCCTGGCCGGCGGCGCAGTTGTGGTTGCCGTAGGCCAGCATCAGCTCAAGGAGGGTGCGGCGGGTTTCCACCACCCGGGGCGATTCGGTGAGCACCCGCATCCCCTTGACCACCGGTGTGGTACAGGCGGTCATCAGGGTCTCGGCCCCCTCGATCTCCACCACGCAGATCCGGCAGGCGCCCGTGGGGGTGGCGCCTGCCAGGTGGCAGAGGGTGGGAATATCGATGTCGTGACGGCGGGCCGCTTCGAGAATCGTTTCGCCCGGCTGAAAGTCCACCTCGTTTCCGTTGAGTGTAAAGACATTTTCGCTCATGGCAGCCTCCCGCTGAGGGTGAAAGTCGAAGCGGCCCGCAAACGGATCAGGTCATTGCAGGTCCGTTTCCAACGCTTTGGTCACCGTAACGAAATGTTCCTGGTAAGCCACCGCGCCGCCGGCCGGGTCCCAGATGTCGATGCCGTCCTTCATGAAGCGGTTGTCCGCCAACCCGCACCCATTGGCACGGGACTCCGGCGGCAGGCAGTGACCGAATCCGTGGCACATGAACACCGCCTCGGGGTGGATGCCATCGGTCACCTTGGCGCAGATGACACCGGAATAACCGTTTTGGGCCACCTTCACCATGTCCTTCTCACCGATTCCCAGCTTCTTGGCCACCGAGGTGTGAATCCAGAGGCAGTTTTCGCACATCACCTTGTTGAGCAGCGGATTGTTCACCGTATGACCCTGGGTATGGTACGCGCAACGCCCGAAGGTGAGCCGAAACGCGCCTTGGGGCGGCCGCTGGGGGGGAGCGTAGGGCGCCAGGGAGGCGATGTCGAGCTTTTCCAACTTCTCGTCGATGATTTCGATCTTGCCGCTGGGGGTTTTGAACTTGAGCGCGTCGCGGTCGCGGTACACCGCCGCCGGGGCGAGCTGGACCATGCCGGTAGCCTCGAAATCCTCGGGCGTCACCCCGGTGCCGTCGAGCTGGAAGCGCCAGATGTCCTCGATGCGCTCGTAATCCAGCTCGGGCAGTCCCAGCCGTTTGGCCAGCCCCCCGATGATCTGCCAGTCGGCCCGGGTGTCGTAGCGCGGTTCCACGGCCCGTTGGCGCAGGAAAAAGTACGGTTTCAGCGCGTTCTTGGTGGCGATGATGCTCTCGCGCTCCAGGTAGGGGGACAGGGGCAGCACCACGTCCGAATACCAGGCGGTTTCCGACCAACTGAAGGTCACCGAGATCAGCAGGTCCAGCCGGTCGAAGATCTTCTTGAGCCGGTCCGGATCGGGGTAGCCCATGAGGGGATCGTGGCGGTAGGCGATGTAGGCCTTCACCGGGTAGGGGTCGTCGGTCTCCATCGCCTTGTAGAGCAGGTGGCCCAGTCCCGGCCCTTTCTCGAAATGCGGATAGCGCCACCCCACGCCGTCGGCGCGCTTTTCCTCCGGCGCCGGGTAGAGGTCCATGAACTTCTTGAGCCCCTTGCGCCCCAGGTCGCCGGGCTTGTTCACCAGGGGCAGCCCCCCCTTGGCGCCGTAGGTGCCCAGCAGGGCGTTGATGATGTACGTCGATCGGCAGACGTAGAAAGAAGTGCGGTAGCGGGCCGCCATCCACCCCGGATGCCAGATCACCGCCGGAGCCGCTTCGGCCAGCTCGCGCACGAAGGCGCGCAGCCGTTCGGGGTCCACCCCGGTCTCGGCGGCGGCCCATTCGGGGCTATAGGGTTTGATGAACCGCTCCAGTTGGTCGAAATCCTTGAAGTAGCGTTCCACGTACGGGGCGTCGTAGAGTCGCTGGTGGATCAGCTCGTGAATCACGGCCAGGTTGAAGGCGTAGTCGGCACCGGGCCGCACCATGAAAAAGTTGTCCGCCTTGGCCGCCGACACGTTGGCACGGATGTCGATCACCGTCAGCTTGCACCCTTGCTCCATGGCGGCCATCAGGTTGCTCACCTCCACCACGTTGATCGATTCGAAGATGTTGCGAAACTGGAGTACCACATGCCGGGCGTGGCGAAAATCGTAGGAAACGCCCTTGCGGCCCAGCCCGGTGAGCGACAGGGCGGCGTGGTGGATGTTGCGGGCGCAGGAGGCGTCGTGGTTGCAGTAGTTGGGGGTGCCGATACCGCGGAGGAAAGCGCGGCGCAGGTCGCGAAACGGCCCGCCGCGATCCGAAAGGGACAGGGTGCGCGGACCGTGTTTTTCAAACAGTGTCTTGAGTCGGTCGGCCACGTAATCCAAGGCCTCGTCCCAGGTCACGGCGCGCCATTGGCCCTCTCCCCGGGCGCCTTGGCGGATCATCGGCGTTCGGGGTCGATCCGGATCTTCCACCAAGGCCTTGCCGGCCACCCCCCGGGCGCACAACCCGCTGGCCATGGCCGGTACGTGGGGGTTGCCGCGCAGGTACTTGATTTTTCCGTCTTCAACCCCGGCCATGGCCGGACAACGCGAGGTACACATGCCGCAAATCGTGTAAACTTCCTTTACTGCCATCCTTTTGCTTCCTTTCTTCTGTTGATGAACTTTTCACAAAACACAACCTAATATGTCAATTTTGACATATTAAAGAGAAACCCTGTTGGCACTGGAATTGTCGCCCCTCACCGCAGCCGGGGAGCCAAGTCCGCCACCGCCGGAAGACCGGATGAACCCTGGATTCCGATCACCGCTCCATGTTCATCCGGCTTGGGGGTCTTCCATGAAAAGGGCCTTTGAAACGGTAACGAAATGTTCCTGGTAAGCCACCGCACCGCCGGCCGGATCCCAGATATCCATGCCATTCTTCATGAAGCGGTTGTCGGCGAGACCAGGCACCTTGCCCTGGACACCCACCCGCAAGCGACGGCCGAACCCGTGGCACATGAACACCGCCTCGGGGTGAATGCCGTCGGTCACCTTGGCGCAGATGGTACCCGATTGGCCGTTTTGAGACACCGTGACCATGTCCCCTTCCGCGATGCCCAGCTTCCGGGCCGCTCCCGCGTTGATCCAGAGGCAGTTGTGGGACATCAGTTCGCAGAGCACCGGGTTGGTCACCGTATGGCCCTGGGTATGGAAAGCGGTGCGTCCGAAGGTGAGCCGGAACGTTCCTTCCGGCGGCCGCGGGGGAGATGCGTAGGGCGGCAGGGAGGCGATGCCGATGTTTTCCAGCCGCTCGTTGATGATTTCGATCTTGCCGCTGGGGGTCTTGAACTTGAGCGCGTCGCGGTCGCGGTACATCGCCGCCGGGGCGAGCTGGACCATGCCGGTGGCCTCGAAATCCTCGGGCGTCACCCCGGTGCCGTCGAGCTGGAAACGCCAGATGTCCTCGATGCGCTCGTAATCCAGCTCGGGCAGTCCTAGCCGTTTGGCCAGCCCCCCGATGATCTGCCAGTCGGCCAGGGTGTCATAGCGCGGATCCACGGCCCGTTGGCGCAGGAAAAAATAAGGCTGCAGCGCGTTCTTGGTGGCGATGATGCTCTCGCGCTCCAGGTAGGGGGACAGGGGTAGCACCACGTCCGAATACCAGGCCGTGTCCGACCAACTGAAGGTCACCGAGACCAGCAGGTCCAACCGGTCGAAGATCTTCTTGAGCCGGTCCGGATCGGGAAAGCCCATGAGAGGATCGTGGCGGTAGGCGATGTAGGCCTTCACCGGGTAGGGATCGTCGGTCTCCATGGCCTTGAAGAGCAGATGGGCCAGGCCGGGCCCTTTCTCGAAATGCGGATAGCGCCACCCCACGCCGTCGGCGCGCTTTTCCTCCGGCGCCGGGTAGAGGTCCATGAACTTCTTGAGCCCCTTGCGCCCCACGTCGCCGGGCTTGTTCACCAGGGGCAGTCCCCCCTTGGCGCCGTAGGTGCCCAGCAGGGCGTTGATGATGTAAATCGAACGGCAGACATAAAAGGAAGTCCGGTAGCGGGCCGTCATCCACCCCGGATGCCAGATCACCGCCGGGGCCGCTTCGGCCAACTGGCGCACGAAGGCGCGCAGCCGTTCGGGGTCCACCCCGGTCTCGGCGGCGGCCCATTCGGGGCTATAGGGCTGGATGAACCGTTCCAGTTGGTCGAAATCCTTGAAGTAGCGTTCCACGTACGGGGCGTCGTAGAGGCGCTGGTGGATCAGCTCGTGGATCACGGCCAGGTTGAAGGCGTAATCGCTGCCCGGTCGCACCATGAAGAAGTTGTCCGCCTTGGTGGACGAGATGTTGACGCGAATGTCGATCACCGTCAGCTTGCACCCCTCTTGCATGGCGGCCAGCAGATCGGTGACTTCCGGAACGTTGATGGACTCGAAGATGTTGCGAAACTGAAGTACCACATGCCGGGCGTGGCGGAAATCGTAGGCCACGTCCTTGCGGCCCAGCCCGGTGAGCGACAGGGCGGCATGCTGGACGTTGCGGGCGCAGGAGGCGTCGTGGTTGCAGTAGTTGGGGGTGCCGATCCCCCGGAGCAGGGCGCGGTGCAGGTCGCGAAACGGCCCTCCGCGATCGGAAAGCGCCAAGGTGCGGGGACCATGATGGGCGATGGTGGCCTTGAGTCGATCCGCCACCACATCCAGGGCCTCGTCCCAGTCCACGAAACGCCACTTGCCCTCTCCCCGGGCACCCTGACGGATCATCGGCTTCCGGGGCCGGTGGCGATCCTCCACCAGGGCCTTGCCCGCCAATCCCCGGGGGCAGAGGATGTTTCCCATGGCCGCTACGTGGGGGTTGCCGCTCAGGTTGACGATGCGGCCGTATTCGACTTCGGCCATGGCTGGGCATCGGCCGGTGCACATGCCGCAAATGGTGTACACTTTTTTAACCGCCATGGGAGATCCTTTCTTCTGATTGCCCCAAGGAAGGGGAATCGTTCCGTGGTATCAATTTTGACATAACGGAGAGCAAAAAAAATCCATCGCCAAAAACCCGCTCCAGCGCTGTTGCCGGGTGGCCATCCGCCGCAGGTCCGCGCCAAGACGATTGAAGATTCCGGTCTGAAAGCGGCACAACGCGCTCTCGACAAAACTTTTCTCCGGCTCCCTCACTGTTTGCAGCCTTCGGCAAAGGTCCTGGCCGTCCCGGATCTGCCAGGCCGCCATGAAACAGAGGGTCTCGGCGATGGTTTTCATGCGACGGTCGATGCTTTCGAGGTAATCTTCGGACAGCATGCCAGCGTCGGCGAGCTGCTGCTGGAGTTCCGGCAATAGGGCTGAACGGTCAACACGAGGGTAAGCCCTGGCGGTTTTCATCGCTTCCCGCGGCGCCAGATGGAGGGTTTGCCCCACCTGGTCGCTGAAGCGGCCGTGACGCCATTTGGACGTCGGTTCTCGTCCATCGTTGAAATGGATGTCGATGCGGAGCGGATTGGCCAACAGATCGCCGGCGAGGGCAAACTCGGCACAGTCCGCGTAGTTGCCGGCGCAGAGGATGGCCAGCTCCGCGATACGCGCCGCGGTGAGCCAGAAACAGGCCTCTTCCTCGGGCCCGCAGTCGCTTCGATCCATGTCATGAAGAATCTGGAGCAGCGACAACAAGTCCGGCTCTGACAAGTCGATGGGCAGAAGCGGATCGATCCGGTCATTGAAGTGGAGCAGATCCGCGATGAGGGGTGAATTGGACAAATCGTTCATCGGGTTTCCAGGATTGCGTGTTCACAGGTACCGACCGGTGGTCGGCGGCCGCCGAATCCGAATTTTATGCCATACCGGTGAAGGCAATACAATATATGTTATTTTTAACGCTGAATGCCCGAATATCCTCAATTTCCTGACTGATCATAACGTTTTCCAACCATCTGGTCGGTTTCGTCCGGGCGAGCACTGGCCAAATTGCTGCCGAGGCGCTATAGATCCATTTTCTCCGCGATTGAATTGATTGGCAATTCGTCTGCAATGGAGGTTTCGTCGATGGCGAAAACACCTTTCGCGGTGCGATCCAAGGTGTGGATCGTGGATGAGGCCGGTAATGTGGTGCTTGGCCTCGGACGCTTGCGCATCCTTCAGGCCGTTCGCCGCCATGGCAGTATTCATGCCGCCGCCGCCGAGCTGAAAATGAGCTATCGGGCCGTATGGGGCCGGATCAAGACCACGGAACAGCGCCTCGGCCGCCCCCTGCTGGTGCGCCGCATCGGCGGCGCGACCGGTGGCGGATCCCGCCTGACGCCTTTCGCCGAAGCCCTCGTTGAAAGCTTCGAGCAACTGCAGTGGGAGGTCAACCGGGAAGCCGACCGGATCTGCCTTCCCCACCTCGTCCGCCTCTTCTCCCAAGACTGATCCCCCGGTGGTTGGCGTCCGGATTGAAATTGATGCCACCAGATTCCTGCGTTTTTGTTCTTTCTCGTCATCACGAGTAATTCAATTTCTTCGTATAACCAACAATGGATTTATATTCACTTTAACATATTGACCTTTGGGGCTTAACGGCATCTAAACTGAGAACGGTTAGCGAGTGTCCGTCCTGAAATGATGATTTTCCGTAAGATACGGCGGGCGCCCGATGTGAACCGCATGCCTGGAGGCAACCCCGGATCACGGCGACCCTTTTACCGGGTACGCGGCCGGTTGTCACCGGTTTGACGTCTCCATGAAACCCACTGAACCTCACCGGCGCCCGATGGCCTGGTCTTCATTCACATCGAAACAGAAATGGAGGAAATCACCGATGATATCCAGAACCGTGCAGATCAACGGCAGCCCCAAGACCCTCATCGCCCCGGCCGACACCCCACTGGCGACCATACTGCGCGACCAGCTCGGGCTCACCGGCACCAAGGTGGGCTGCAACCAGGGCCAGTGCGGCGCGTGCAGTGTCATCCTCAACGGCAAAGTGGTGCGCTCGTGCATCACCAAGCTGTCGCGCATCGATGATGGGGCGCAGATCACCACCGTCGAGGGGATCGGGACCCCGGATCACCTCCATCCCCTTCAGCTTGCCTGGATCGCCCACGGCGGGGCCCAGTGCGGCTTTTGCACGCCCGGCTTCATCGTTTCGGCCAAGGCCCTGCTGGATGAAAACCCCGATCCGACCCGCGACGAGATCCGCGACTGGTTTCAGAAGCACCGCAACGCCTGCCGCTGCACCGGCTACAAGCAGTTGGTTGACGCGGTCACCGACGCGGCCAAGGTGATGCGCGGCGAAATGAGCGCCGATGAACTGGTGTTCAAGGTCCCGGCGGACAACCGTATCTGGGGCACCAAGTATCCCCGTCCCTCGGCGGTGGCCAAGGTCACCGGCACCCTGGATTACGGTGCGGACCTGGGGCTCAAGATGCCGGCCGACACCCTGTATCTGGCCCTGGTCCAGGCAACGGTTTCCCACGCCAAGATCCGTGGCATCGACTCGAGCGAGGCGGAAAAGATGCCCGGGGTCTTCAAGGTGATCA
>JAQVTF010000226.1 GCA_028700185.1 Desulfobacteraceae bacterium
AGGAGAATGTTTCCAGCATGACCCAAGCCAAGCCATCGAAGCGCTGGGTGGCCATTTCGCTGCTGGCGGCCCTGGTGCTGATAATGACGGGGGGCCGATGGTTCTACCATGGCCAAAAACGGGCCGTACGTCAAACCGTGGCGGAGAACCTCACGGCCATTGCCCGTTTTAAAGCCGAGCGCATCGCCGACTGGCGCGGCGAACGGTTGGAGGATGCCGCCGTGCTGGTGGAGGGAAAATCCTTTTTCGCCGAAGGCGTCGCCCGCTTTATAAACGATTCCAACGGAATCGATGCCCGTCGCATCCGCTCTCGCTTTCGCAGTCTCCAGGTGCATTACCATTATGACGACATCCTTCTGGTGGACAGCCAGGGACGAGTCCGTTTGAGCACGGCTGAAGGCGTCCCCGGTTTTCCGGGGTACCTGGATGCCTTGTCCGAGGCCTTTCGCCAGGGCAGGCCGATTTTCACCGAACTGCACACCGGCAAGGACAAGCCGGCGCCCCATATCGGCATCGTCGCACCGCTTTTTTCTCAAAACGGGTCGGCGAAACCCATGGGAGCGGTGATTCTGATCTGCGATGCCTCCCGCTTTCTCTACCCGCTGATCCAATCCTGGCCCACCCCGAGCCGGACGGCGGAAACCGTCCTCGTCCAACGCCAGGGCGACGGCGTGCTGTTTCTCAACGACCTGCGCCATCGGCCGGACACCGCCCTCAAACTGCGCATCCCGCTGACCGAAACCGACGTGCCGGCGGTCATGGCTGTGAGGGGCCGGGAGGGGGTGGTGGAAGGCACGGACTATCGCGGGGTGCCCGTGGTGTCGGTGATCCTGCCCATTGCCGATTCGCCGTGGTTCATGGTGGCCAAGCAGGATGCGATGGAAATTTACGATGAATGGCATTTCCGATCGCTCCTGATTATGGGAATGCTCGCCGCTCTGCTGGTCGGTCTCGGTGCCCTGGGGCTGGTCGCCTGGCAGCGGAACCAAAAATGGCACTACCACGCCCTGTACGTGGCCGAGGCCCGGTTGCGCGCTAGCACGGAGCGCCACAGCGTCATTTTGGAATCCATCGGCGACGCGGTGATCGCCACCGATGACCGGGGCCGGGTGGAGCTGCTCAACCCCATGGCCGAATCCCTCACCGGCTGGAGCGAGGCCGAGGCACGGGGGCATTTTCTGAAAGAAGTGTTCCCCATCATCAACGAACAGACGCGGGCGAAAGTCGAGGATCCGGTGGTACGGGTGCTGCGCGAAGGAATTGTCGTCGGGCTGGCCAACCACACCCTGCTCATCGCCAGGGACGGCACCGAACGGCCCATCGCCGATTCAGGCGCGCCCATCTTCAACAACCAGGGAGAAATCACCGGCGTGGTGCTGGTCTTCCGCGACCAGACAGCCGAACGCGCCGCCGAGACCGCCCTGCAGGAAAGCGAACATCGCTACCGGCTCCTGGCCGAAAACAGCCTGGACGCCATCTGGACCATGAACCTCGAGCTGGAATTCACCTACATCAACCAGGCCGTCTTCCGAATGACCGGCTACCGGCCAGAGGAATGGATCGGCACCCGCTTGCAACAACATTGTGACGAGACGAATTTCGCCAGGATGAGCCAAGCCGTCATCGCCGAAATGGACAGGGGGCTGCAGGGTGAAGGGGTTGTTTTCGAAGCTGAAATGTTCAGAAAGAACGGTGAATCGTTCTGGGTCGAAATTCACGGCAAGGTGATTTTCGACGACAACGGGCAGGCGGTCGGCCTCCAGGGCGTTTCCCGGGATATCTCGGAGCGCAAGCGGGCCGAAACCGAGCGCGAGCGGCTCCAGGGCCAGCTCTCCCAGGCCCAGAAGATGGAGTCGGTGGGGCGGCTAGCCGGCGGTGTGGCCCACGATTTCAACAACATGCTGGGGGTGATCCTGGGCTACGCGGAGCTGGCCCAGGCCAAGGTGGCCGGGGACGACCCATTGCACGCCGATCTGGTCGAAATCATCAATGCCGCCCGCCGCTCGGCCGACATCACCCGCCAACTGCTCGCCTTCGCCCGCCGCCAGACCGTCGCCCCCAGGGTGGTCGACCTCAACGACACCGTCGAGGGGATGCTGCGCATGCTGCGCCGACTCATCGGCGAGGACATCGACCTGCAGTGGCTGCCCGAGGGCGGCCTGTGGCCGGTGAAGATCGACCCCGCCCAGATGGACCAGCTGCTGGCCAACCTGTGCGTCAACGCCCGGGATGCCATCGACGGGGTGGGCAAGATCACCATCGAAACCGAAAACGTGCACTTCGACCCGCGGTACTGCCGGGACCACCTCGGCTTCACCGCCGGCGATTACGTGCTGCTGGCCGTCAGCGACGACGGCTGCGGCATGGACGCCGAGACCCGAAACCATCTCTTCGAGCCCTTTTTTACCACCAAGGGCGCCGGCCAGGGCACCGGCCTGGGCCTGGCCACCGTCTACGGCATCGTCAAACAGAACAACGGCTTCATCAACGTCTACAGCGAGCCGGAGGCGGGTACCACCTTCAAAATCTACCTGCCCCGGCACAGCGGGCAGGCCGCGGCGGAGGACCCGGGGGCGATGGCAGACCTCCCTCGCGGCAACGGCGAGACGGTGTTGATCGTCGAGGATGAAACCGCCATCCTCAAGCTCGGCCAGACCCTGCTCGAGAACCTCGGCTACCGTGTGCTGGCCGCCGCCGGCACCGCCGAGGCCCTCGCCCTGGCCGAAGCCCATGACGGGAGGATCCACCTGCTGATCACCGACGTGGTGATGCCGGAGATGAACGGCCGCCAATTGGCCGATCGCCTGAAGATAACAAATCCGGAGCTCAAGGTCCTCTTCATGTCCGGCTACACCGCCGACATCATCACCGACCGGGGAGGCCTGGGAGACGAGGTCCACTTCGTGCAAAAGCCGTTTTCCCGCCAGGAGCTGGCGGTGAAGGTGGCCAAAGCCTTGGGGCAACTGGAGGGAAGATGAAAGAGGTCCTTCATGATGCGAAAAATGGGAAATATGGGAGGGATAAGGGGCATCCTCGGCCGATCCTGCCGCCACGGGGCGACTACCAGACGCTGCTTTCCTTCCAGAAAGCCGAAGTGGTCTACGATATCACGTTCCGCTTTGCCCACAAGTACTTGTCCCGCGGCGACCGCACCATCGACCAGATGATCCAGTCGGCACGCTCGGGCAAGAAGAACATCCTGGAAGGCAGCAAGGCCGGCCTGACATCCAAGATGACTGAAATCAAGCTGACCAACGTGGCCCGCGCCAGCCTGGAGGAACTGCTCGACGACTACCGCGACTTTCTGCGGGCTCGCGATCTGCCGATGTGGCCCAAAAATTCCAAAGAAGCGCTGTATGTCCGAGGTCTCGGGCGCCGCGAACCGCAGACCTTCGAGATATACCGCCAAATCGTGGAAACCCGCCCGGCGGCCGTGGTGGCCAACCTGGCCATTTGCCTGATTCACCAGACCAACTACCTCATCGACCGCCAACTTCAACGCCTGGAGCAGGACTTCCTCCAGCAGGGCGGCCTGCGCGAACGCATGACCCGCGCCCGCCTCGAGGCCAGAAGCGCAACCCGCAAACTTTCTCATAAATCCCATCCCTCCCATCATTCCCATGGAGAAGAAGACCAATGATCAACAGCTTCGCCAAGTCCTGGAAAATCTGCTCGCCAATGCCGTGGAAACCTTCGGCGAGCGCGCGGGGGATATCTCGGTGGACCTCGGCGGTGTACCGGCGGCCGCGATTTCTTTTGCGCACCGCTGGCCGGCCGATTTTCAGCCAGGCGCGGCCGACTACGCCTGCTTGCAGGTGGCCGACGGGGGCGAGGGCATGGCGCCCGACTCCCTGGAAAAAC
>JAQVTF010000062.1 GCA_028700185.1 Desulfobacteraceae bacterium
AACCGTCCGATGCGCTGGTGAAGGAGTTGCAGGACTACGTCAAGAAAGCCACCGCGCCGTACAAGTATCCTCGCAAGATCGAGTTCGTCACGGAGCTGCCCAAGACCGTCTCCGGCAAGATCCGGCGTATCGATTTGCGCGACAAGGAGTGGGGCCGCAAGTAAAACGGCGGCCTGTCGGGCCGGGGCGGACGTGGGGGCGCCCCGGCCCAAGAATTCCCCGGTCACCAGCCGGTGGCCGGCGGGAAACCTCGAATCGAGAGGGGGGTGTGCATGAACACCAAGGAGATGCTCTACAAGAAAGAGATCCGGATCACCATTATTTTCACCCTGCTGCTGCTGCTCATGGCCCACAGTGCGTCGCTGTTCGTGCTGTTTCCCGGTATGCAGAGCAAGATTACGGCGGCCGGCGTCGAAGGCGGATTCGGCGGATTTCCGGTCCAATACATCGTTCCCATCCTGCTGGGCTGGTTCGGCCTGGCCATCCTCTGCGTCGTGATGGCTCTGGTCTGCAACAAGTTCGACGACGAGATGGAACAGCTGGCCAACGACACCAAGGCCGGCCGAAGCCGTGAAACGGCCTAAAGGAGGGGATCGCCATGAAATATGTTCTCGACAATGTTTGGATCGGTCTCTTCGTGGTGGTGGTCCTGTTCGCCGCTTTCTACTACGTGGGCTGGTGGGCCAGCCGCAAGACCTCCAGCGAGGAAGACTTCTACGCCGCCGGGTTTTCCATCGGCCCGGTGACCAACGGACTGGGCATGGCCGCCACCTGGGCCTCCCTGGCAACCTTCATGGGCGTCATCGCCCTGATCCAGAAGCTGCAAGTGCCCTTTGTCTACCTGTGGATCCAGTGGTCGATTTCCATTCCGCTGCTGACCCTGCTCTACGGCACCAGCCTGCGGCGCATGAAGGCCTTCACTCCGGCCAGCTTCATCAAGAACCGCTACGGCAACGGCGCCGCGATCTGCGTCGTCTTCTGGATGTGCCTGGTGATGGTGATGTACGCCCTGGGCCAGATGATCGGCCTGGGCCAGGCCTTCGAGATGCTCTTCGGCGTGCCCTACAACACGGCCCTGATCGTGGCCGGCATCGCTACCGTGGGCTTTATCACCATGGGCGGGATGTACGGCGCCTCCTACAACGCCGCTTTCCAGATGGTGGTGATGACCATCGCCATGGTGGCGCCCATGGGGGCCATCATGAAGCAGATGGGCGCCTCGGGCTGGTGGTTTCCGCCCCTGCTCTACGGCGACATGGTGCCCAACATGCTGGCGGCCATTCCCACCTTCTTTGACATGAAGTATGATTTCAGGTGGTACTTCGCCCTCATCCCGGCCTTCACGTTAGGGCCCGTGGCCCTGCCGCACCTGGCCATGCGCGTGTTCACCTCCTCCAGTGTCAAGAGCGCCCGCTGGGCCGTGGTGTGGTTCACCATCTTCTTGGGCCTGCTCTTCTGCGGCACCTACACCGCCGGTTTCGCCGGCAACTACTTCCGTGCCACCACCGGCAACATCATCGAGAAGGCGGACCAGACCATCCTGGTGCTCAACGTTTTCTACAACCCCACCATCGTGGCGGCTTTCGTCATGGGCGGGGCCCTGGCGGCCGGCCTGTCCACCATCGGTGGCAACCTGATGGCCATCGCCGGTCTGGTGGGCAACGACCTGTTGGGGATCATGGCCCCCAACATGGACCGCAAGCGCAAGATGCGCTGGGGCTACATGGCCCTGGGGCTCGGCGGGGTGGCCGCCATCCTGTTGGCCTTCAAGCCGCCGGCATTTCTCGTGACCTCGGTCCTTTGGGCCTTCGGCCTGCTCGCTTGCACCGCCAGTCCGGCCATTCTGCTGGGCGTGTGGTGGAAGGAGGCCAACAAACTGGCCCTGATCATCTCCTCTACGGTGTGCGGGATCCTCTACATCATCATCTCGCCCCACGTGCTCAAGACCATCGTCATCGGCAAGGGGCTGCCGGCCGCCCTGGGCATGAGCGGCGGCATGGTGACCGTTCCCCTGAGTTTCGGCCTGTTCATCGTGCTGTCCATGGTCTTCAACCGCATGGAGGCCTTCAAGGCCTTCGCACCGACCCTGGCCGACAAGCAGCTCGTCGACCGGATCCACGGTTGGGGGGAGGAGTATGAAGAGAGCCGCTACCAGAGCACCGTCTGGCCCCTGGTGGCGGTGGTGGTCTGCGTCATTGTGCTGATCTGGGGGTTGCAGCCCTGGAGCTGATGCGCAATCGATTATCATGCTGGCTTTGAGCGCAAAGGGAGGCTTCGGCCTCCCTTTCGCATGCTTTTGTGGTAGCCTTTAAAACCTTTGATAACGGAAACGTTTTTCCCCACAGAAACCGTTGACGACGGGGCCGCTGCTTTCGGCCTGTCGCCCAGATTATTTGA
This sequence comes from Desulfobacteraceae bacterium, assembly GCA_028700185.1. Lineage (GTDB taxonomy): Bacteria > Desulfobacterota > Desulfobacteria > Desulfobacterales > UBA2174 > UBA2174. The sequence continues at coordinate 2,398 of JAQVTF010000062.1, forward strand.
TGGTGGCACTGAATGAACTATTTGAACGACATGATGGCCGTTCTGCGCCTGGAGGCGGGGGTTTGGTCTCGCATCGGCCAGAGCCGCCGGGCGCTTCACTATACGGTGGCCAACGTGCTGGGCCTGGGGCTGGTCTACGGCTTTTCCGTGCTGATGTTCGGCCGTCGGCTACTGGAACCGGGAGCCACCTTCAATCCGCTGCTCATCATGATGGTGGGTGTTTCGGTGGCTTTTTTGATCCATGGGGGGGCGGCGCTTTATATCTGGATGTTTTGCCGCGGCATGGGGGGAACCACCGCCTTCTTCCCTTTCTATCTCCATATCGGCGTGGCCACCATCGGGTTCTGGTTGGCCGCTCCGGCCGTGGCTTTGGCGCAGACCGGTGCCCGCGGCGTCCCGCTGGGCATCTATCTGATCACCAGTCTTTTCTATGCCTTGGCGGTTCTTTTTCCGGCCGTTCGCCAAGCAGCGGATCTGTCCAACCGGCGGATGGCCATCGCAGCGGCGTTGACCCTCATTTTTGTTGGATGTTTGCTGTATCTGTGGGCTTTTTGAAATGCGCTAAAATAAGTGACTAAAGTTACGAGTGACTAAAGTGAACTAAAGTTGTGAGTGGCCGAAGTGAGATGGTGTTGGGGGTGCCGGTCATTTGGTTGAGATGCCGGAGCGGCACCGACACGTTGGTTGATGTGTTACGCGCAACTCAAATTCAAACGATCCGAACCAAGGAGGATTTCATGTCCCAAGATCCGATTCTGGTGGAAGTCCAAGCGCCCGTCGGCATCATCACCCTTAATCGCCCCGACCAGATGAACACCTTCACTCTGCCTTTTGCCCGGGGCCTCAATAAGGCCTTGATGGACCTCGATGCCGACGATGCGGTGCGGGTGGTGGTGATTCGCGCTGCCGGCAAGCATTTTTCCGTGGGCATTGCCCTGGACCAGTTCGAAAACAAGACCCACGAGGAATACCGGGCCCTGATCCGGGAAATGGACGCCCACAACCACACCATCGCCCGGATGAAAAAGCCCGTGATTGCCGCAGTCAAAGGCTATGCCATCGCCAACGGGGCCGGTTTGGTCTTCGCCTGTGATCTTGCCGTGTCTGCCGACAACAGCAAGTTCGGCACCACGGCGATCAACGTGGGCCTGATCTGCCTGGGACCGGCCGTTCCGCTGGCCCGCCTGGTGGGCCGCAAGAAGACCCTGGAGATGGTGTTGGGCGGTGAGATGATCCCCGCCACGGAAGCCGAGCGGCTTGGGTTGATCAACAAGGTGGTGCCCGCCGATCGGGTCGAGGCTGAAGCCATGGCCCTGGCCGCAAAGCTGGCGGACAAAAGTCCCCTGGCCCTGCAGATCGGCAAGCAGGGGATCTATGCCATGAGCGACCTGCCGTATCACAAGTCTCTGGACTATCTGGGTGAAATGTTCGCGGCCCTCTGCAGCACCGAAGACGCCAAGGAAGGCCTGGCCGCCTTCGCCGAGAAGCGTCCGCCCCAGTGGCGCCTGCGCTAGCGCCGGGCTGCGGTCGGTCAACAGCGGCCGGCGGCCCGAACCGACGGCCGCCGGCGTCCAATCGGGACAAGGTCATGGATCGTCGCCTTTCGAGCTTTTTCAAAGTCTTCAGTGAAATCAGCGGGGCCGTCCAGGACGGAGAGCACCTCGACGGCGTGTTGGGGCTGATGCTTGAGCGCATCGCCGAAGTGCTCGGTGCCAAGGGGTGCACCCTGCGCATCCTCGAGCCCGGTGCCGCCAGTCTTTGGATCGAGGAAGCGCGGGGGTTGAGCCGTTCCTATCTGGAAAAGGGACCCGTGGCGGCCGATCCGGGGCGTTCGGAAATTTTCGATCCGGGGCCGGTGGTGATCCGGGATGTGGCCCATGACCCGCGGGTGCAGTACCCGGAGGCGGCGCTGCGGGAAGGGATCGTTTCCATCGTGGGGTTGCCGGTGGCGCTGGTGGGCGGCATGCGCATGCTGCTGCGGATCTACTTCGACCGGCCCATCGATCTGTCCGACGACGAGATCCGCTTCCTGGATGCCATCGTGGGCCAGGGGGCGGCGGCCATCCGCTGCGCCCTGATGCAAAGCCGGTACTTTGATACCTTTCGTAGCGTTATCAGCGCCATTCACGGCGGTGAGGATATCCAGGCCATCCTGTCGGCCATCGTTTCCAGAATCGCCTCCCTCATGATGACCCGAGGGGCGATTTTCTGGGTGGTGGATCAGGCCGAGGGGCGTATCGTTCACCAGGTCGGCAGCGGTTTCAGCTATGCCAGCCTGGCCGGCGTGGGCTACCGGGATCTCACCACCATCTTTCCCCTGGACAACCGGGAGCCGATTTGCATCGACGATGCCCGCTACGACGAGCGCCTGCCCAACCTGGAGCGGTTGGGCAAGAAGCGGGTGCGCACCGTCATCGGTCTGCCGGTGGCAATCGTGCCTCCGTATGCCGGGATCCTGGCCGTCTACTTCGGACAGCAGCGACATCTCACGGTGGGGGAGGCCAATTTTTTGCAGGCCCTGGCCGAGCAGGGTGCCGTGGCGCTGCACAAGGCGTTGCGGTACGATGAAAAAATGCTCGTTGCCTTCCGGCAAACCGTGGAGGTACTGGTCATGGCCCTCGAGGCCAAGGATCCTTTCACTCACGGCCACTCGCTCAAGGTGGCCCAGTACGCCCGGCGCACCGCCCTGGCGTTGGGGCTTTCCGACCTGGAGGCCGAGACGGTTTATCAGGCCGGTCTGCTTCACGATATCGGCAAGATCGGCATGCAGGACCGAATCCTGAGCCGCCTGGGCCGTCTCTCTTCCCGTGAGATGGACATCATTCGGCTCCACCCGGAGGTCGGCGCCAGTATCTTGGCCCCCCTGACCAGTCTCAAGGCCCTGGTCCCCTTGGTCCGTCACCATCACGAGCGCTACGACGGAAAGGGGTATCCCGATGGCCTGACCGGAGAAGCGATTCCCCTGGGCGCAAGGATCCTGGCGGCTTGCGATGCCTTCGACTGCATGCTTTCCGGCCGGCCTCACATCGCGGCGGTACCCCTGGCCCGGGCGCTGGTCCAGCTGGAAGCCGGGGCCGGCGTTCAGTTCGATCCCCGGGTCGCCGCCGCCCTGGCGGAGTGGGTTCGAAAGGACCCGGAGGCCGTGTCACCCCTGGATCCCACGGGAGATTACCTCGACCGTTTCCGAACCGAAAGGATTCGTGCCAAGCCCTTTCCGGACAGAGTCGGCCTGTATCCGGCACTGTTCTGAAGACAGCGCTTGACATCCGACGGCAGTCATGGAAAAGTGAAAATCAGCCTACCGGCCGGTCGGTTGATTTTCGAAAAGCGCTCACACGGCCGGTTGGTTTCTGGGGACCGGCGGCGACAGCGCCGCAGCAAAGGATTGGCCATGCCCGCCGTTTCGATGAAGGACACCATTCGCCAGGCCGCCATCGACCTTTTCTATCGTAAAGGGTACTTCGCCGCCAGCATCAGTGAAATTGCCGCGGCCAGCGGCATTCGCAAGGCGAGCCTCTACCACCACTACGAGAGCAAGGAAGCCCTGTTGTTCGCCATCCTCAAGGAGACGATGGACGATCTCATGGCCCACCTGGAGGCGTGCCTGAAGGGTATCGAGGAAATCGAGGCCCGGATGCGGGCCGCCGTGCGGGGGCATGTGCAGTTTCATCTGCGCCGACAGAAGGAAAATTTCATTGCCAACAGTGAATTGAGGGGGCTCACCGAGGCCCATTATCAAGCGGTGGTCCATCGCCGGGATGCCTATGAGCGGGTGTTTCAGGAAATCATCGGGACCGGCCGCCGGCAGGGGGTGTTCGCGCCGGGGGATGACAAGATTCTCTCCTACGCCATCTTGACGCTCTGCACGGCCGGGGCTTCCTGGTTCAAACCCGACGGCCGGCTTTCGGTGGACGAGATCGCCGAGATCTATGAAAACTTTATCATCAGCGGCCTGAAGCGGGCCGAGGGGATAACGGGGGCTGTGATCGCCGACGTTTCCGCCTCGGCGGTTCGGGCCTGAGACGGAGCTGTGAATCACCCAGAATCAGGCCGTCCGGCAAGGCATGGCCGGCGCCCGCAACAAGGGCCGGCGCCCCAGGCGCCCCAGGCAATACGGCTCAACAAAGGAGGTCGGGGGTGGATTTCGATCTGACCAAGGAACAGGAAATGATCCGCCGCGAGGTGCGCAAGTTCGCCCAGAGCGAGATTGCACCGGTGGCCCGCGAACTGGACGACAACGAGACGTTTTCTCCGGAACTGACCCGCAAGATGGGCGAGATCGGGCTCTTCGGCATGTTTGTCGACGAAGCCTACGGCGGGCAGGGCATGGACTATGTCTCCTACATCATCGCCGTGGAGGAGATCGCCCGGGTGGATGGTTCCCAGGCGGCCACCATCGCCGCGGGCAATTCGTTGGGCGTCGGTCCGATCTATTACTTCGGCAGCGAGGCGCAGAAACGTCGCTATCTGCCCAAGTTGTGCACCGGTGAGGCCCTGTGGGGCTTCGGGCTCACCGAACCCACGGCCGGTTCCGACGCCGGGGGCAGCAAGACCACCGCGGTGCGCGACGGCAACCAATGGGTGATCAACGGCTCGAAAATTTTCATCACCAACGGTGCCTGCGAGTTGTCGCTGGGGGTGACGGTTCAGGCGGTGACCGGCACCATGCCCAACGGCAAGCCCCAGTACACCTGTTTTATCGTGGAGCACGGCACTCCCGGATTCAAGGCCCAGGCGATGCACGGCAAGATGATGTGGCGCAGTTCCAACACCAGCGAGCTGTACTTCGACGATGTCCGTGTGCCGGAAGAAAACATTCTGGGAAAGATCGGCGACGGATTCAAACAGATGCTCAAGACCCTGGATGGCGGCCGCTTGTCCATCGGCGCCATGGGGCTCGGCGGCGCCCAGGGGGCCTACGAGAAGGCGCTGCGGTACGCCCAGGAGCGGGAACAGTTCGGTCAGCCCATCAGCAAGTTCCAGGCGGTGGCCTTCAAGCTGGCCGATTGCGCCATGGAGATCGAATGCGGTCGCAACCTGCTCTACAAGGCATGCTGGCTGCGGGACCACAAGCGTCCCTTCGAACTCCAGGCGGCCATGGGCAAGCTGTACTGCAGCGAACTGATGGGCCGGGTGGTCAACCACGCGGTCCAGATCCACGGTGGCTACGGTTTGATGAAGGACTATGACGTGGAACGCTTCTACCGCGATCAGAAACTGCTGGATATCGGCGAAGGCACCAGTGAAGTCCAGCGGATCGTCATATCGCGGCATATCGGCTGCTGAAGGCACCGGAAAGGAGACAGGCCGATGAGCGAACCGATTCTGAAGACCGAGATGATCGATCAGGTGGCGGTGTGGACCCTCAACCGGCCGGAGGTGATGAACGCCTTCAACTTCGAGCTGCTCCATGCCCTGAAAGCGGCGGTGGATGCGGCGCGCTTCGATTCCCGGGTGCGGGCCATCATCATCACCGGCGCCGGACGGGCCTTCTGCGCCGGAGCTGACCTCAAGGAGCGGGCCACCCTGGCGCCGGAGCAGGTGAAAACTTTCATTTACACCATCCGCAATCTCTTCACCGACATCGAGCTGCTGCCCCAGCCCGTCATCGCCGGCGTCAACGGCGTGGCCCTGGGCGGGGGAACCGAGTTGGCCCTGGCCGCCGATATCCGTATCGCGGCCGATACGGCCACCATGGGGTTGACCGAAACCCGGCTGGCCATCATTCCCGGCGCCGGTGGTACCCAGCGCCTGCCGCGCCTGGTGGGCAAGGGCAAGGCCAAGGAGCTGATCTTCAGCGGTCGACGCATTGCCGCCGACGAGGCCCTGGCCATCGGGTTGGTGAACCAAATCTGTCTGGCCGGAGACCTGTTGGGGGTATGCCAATCCATGGCCGCTCAGATCTGCGAGGGCGGCCCCATCGCCCTGGCCCAGGCCAAGTACGCCATCAACCACGGTCTTGAAACCGATCTGCACACCGGCCTGGCCATCGAATCGGCCGCCTACTGGCACACCATCGGCACCGAAGACCGGCTTGAAGGCCTGGCGGCCTTCAAGGAGAAGCGCAAGCCGGTGTACAAGGGGAAATGAAAGAGGTTACGAGTTACAAGTGAGCTAAAGTGACTAAAGTGGCGGACGCGCCGGCGCGCGGGTTCAAATAACGACGGAGCGAAGCGACTCAACAATTTTAGTCACTTTAGTCACTTGAAACTTTAGTCACTGTTTCCAAGGAGGTTTCCCATGACCGAATACGACTACTGGAAAATTTTTCCACGTATGCCGCGTAAAGTGAGCATCGGTGACATCACGGTGCGGGACGGGTTTCAGCACCTGGAGAAATTCATCTCCACCCGCGCCAAGATCTTTTACGCCCAGGAGATGATTTATGCCGGTTGCCGGGACATCGAGGTGACCAACCTGGGCAACGCCTACCTGATGCCGCAGTTTGCCGATGCCGAGGAGGTTCTGCGCGCCCTGCGCTCCGATCGCTTCAAGAATTCCTGCGCCAAGCGTGGTGTCAATTATGACGAGATCTGTATCACGGTGGTCACCATCCGGGAAGGGGCCGTGGATCGGGCCATCGCCCTGAAACAGCAGGGGATCGGTCCGGACCGTTGCCTGATGATGGTCTCCACCGAGGAGGAACACCACTTCGCCAACTCCGGCACTACCTTGCCCGACTACTGGCGCGAGGCCGAGCGCTGCTGTCGCAAGTGCAGCGACGCCGGGCTGAAGATGTGCGGCACGGTGAGCACCATCTGGGGCAGCCCCATCGCCGGGGCCACCGACCTGAAGGACGCGGTGGAGTTCACCAAGCGCTGGCTGGAGATCGGTGCCACCGACATCGAGCACGCCGATCACGACGGCAGTGCCTCGGCCCCGGAAGTCTACCGTTACTTTTCCATGATTCTGGACGCCATCCCCGACACCGACCTGCACATCGTCCATCTGCACGAGACCAAACGGGTGGCCAGCGCTTCGGTGCTGGCGGCTCTGCAAGCCGGGATCACCCATTTTGAAGCCACCTTGGGCGGTCTGGGCGGCCAGCCGGCCAACTTTCTGGACGATTGCCCGGTACCCGGTACCGGCGAGTACTACTACAAGGACCCGCGCTACGTGGGACTTGTATGTTTGGAGGACTTGCTGGTACAGATCGACGAGATGGGCATCGACCACGGTTACGACGTGGACCGGGTCCTGTGGCTTGGCCGGCAGTTGGAGCGGACCGCCGGCAAGCGGCTCCGTTCGGAGGCCGTGATCAACGGGCGCACCCTCAAGGGGGGGCACATGGAATTCGCCCGGCCGGGGCTCCAAAAGGTCAAAGCCAAGCTGGGGGAAACGCCGGGGCAGAAGCTGCCGGCAGACTGGAAAGCGGAAGCGCAACTACCGGAGCGCTATCGTCCCTAATCCGTTTCCGGCGATAGGACATCAATCCAAAGGGATTCCGACGAGGGGGGCAAATGGCCAACGAAGAGACACCCAAACCCTATATCAATGTCGATTTTTTCGAAGATCTGACCGGAGAGATCCCCGCGGCGGCAACGGTGGGCGGGCCGGTGGACGTGGGCCGGCGGATCCGCCTGCTGCGGGAGGAGAAAAAGTTGAGTCTGGAGACCTTGTCCCGGATGACCGGTTTCGAGGTGGACCTGTTGGAGGAGATCGAAAACGGACAGGCGCAGCCCCAGCTCGGGACCCTGATGCGTCTGTCCAAGGCGCTGGAAGGGGCTTTCGGGCGCCTGGTGTCCGGAGTGGGGGACCGGCTGTATGCCATCACCCGCAAGGCGGACCGGAAGGTGATCAGCCGCAGCACCACCGGCAAGGGAACCCGCCAAGCCTATACCTACATGAGCCTGGCCCCGGAGGTCAAAGGACGGCACATGGAGGCGCTGATGGTGGAGCTGGAATCGGACCCGGACCAGAATGAGTCGGTGCACGAGGGGGAAGAATTCATCTTCGTGCTCGAAGGTGAGGTGATGCTCAAGATCGGTAGCGAGCGCTTCGACCTGAATCCGGGGGACAGCGCCTATTATTTGTCCACCACCCCGCACCTGATCACGGCGGCTCACGACAGGGCGGTGATTTTGGCGGTGATTTACAATGATTGAATCATTGCGGGGTGTTAGTTAAGAATAACCGATGTGCCGTGAAGATCGACGGGTTGCAACCGGAGAGCGGCTCCTGGCCCCAAGACCCGTCACCCATCGTGCACCAGCAACGGGAGAAAGGACGGAAAGATGACGGACGTGCCGCGACGGATCGACGACCTCGATCATGATGACATCCTGAAGTTGATCGTCGATTTTTTCCATCGCATCCTTTTGCACTATGGCTTGTGGTACGGCGAAGTGCGCCACCAGATGGGAGAAGAGCGCAGCCTGGCGGCTCTGAAGGCCGCGTCGGCCCGCAGTGCCGGCATTCAGTCGAAGCGCCTGGCCGAAATATTCGGTATTGAAATGCAAGACGGGTTGCCCGCTGCTTTGCGCCGCATGTCCAGCGACGAGCTCCGGGCGCTGCTCAAGGCGGTGTCGGTGAATTGGTTGGCCAACGACGGCGTCTGGTTCCAGGCGGTGGAATTCGCCAGCGGAATGAACAACGCCAAACGCTGCAACGATTCCTGTTGGTCCCATTTTTCACCGCTGGAAGCGTGGTCGATCCGCCAGTTTCTCGGGCTCGGCGATCAGCCCGGGCTCGAGGGGCTCAAGCGGGCTCTCGGCTTCAGACTCTATGCGGCCATCAACGTTCAGTCCATTATCGACGAGGGGCCGGATTCTTTTCTGTTTCAGATGAACGATTGCCGGGTTCAGTCCGCCCGCAAGCGTAAGGGCCTGGACGATTACCCGTGCAAGTCGGCGGGGTTGGTGGAGTACGGCGAGTTCGCCCGGGCCATCGACAAGCGCATCGTCACCGAGTGTGTCGGCTGCCCCCCGGATCCGCATCCGGACGAATGGTTCTGTGCCTGGCGGTTTCGGCTCCCCGGGGACTAATCGGTGGGGGTGTCCAGCCCAGAGGGTTGACAGGCCTAGGGGATTGTCTTAGCTAGACGGGATTTGGATCTATAACCGTCAGGAGGACAATCATGGAGGATCCCGCGTTCATACGCCCGGACCGCTCTCGCGTTCTGCCTTGGTTGTGGTTGATGACCATCGTGATGTTGATCGCCAGCGCGTATCTGGCGGACCGGAGGCTGAGGTCGCCGGAGACGGTGGCTTCCGCAACTCAGCAGACCCAGCAGGCAAAGAGCCCCACCGCCGTCAAACCGCTTGGTGTGGCGCCGTCCCCGTCAGAGGCCCATGCCGGAGTGCGTCCCATTCCGGTGGTTCGCAGCGATGCGAGCTATATGCGCCAAGTCCGCCAGACCCATCACCTCTACCGCCCCATCATCGACCGTGTCGCCAAGCGTTACAAAGTGGATCCCGCCTTGGTCAAAGCCATCATCATGGCCGAATCGGGCTATGACCCCAAGGCGGTTTCCCATCGGGGCGCTCTGGGGCTGATGCAGATCATGCCCCGCACGGCAAGGGCTCTCGGTGTCGCCAACAGCTTCGATCCCGAGCGCAACATCACGGCGGGTGTACGGTATTTTCGCCAGTTGATGGATACCGTGGCCCAGGACCCCGCTCTGGCGCTGGCCGCCTACAATGCCGGGCCTGAAAAAGTGCGCAAATACAACGGGGTGCCGCCCTACAAGGCCACCCGACGCTACATCAAGAAAGTGATGGCGTATTACCTCTGTTACCGGGACATCAGTCGGCAGGAGAGTTCCCTTCTCGATCAGGGATAGCCGACGATTCACTTCCCGCCTGTGTCCTTTCGCAATGGCGCCGGAAAGCGGTTGGCGTCGATATGCACCAAGAGGCGTCCCTCCGCACGGCTCAAACCGACATCGGCCTTGCGGCCGCCGGCCAATTCGGGCCAGCGACTGCGCATTAGGCTGAAATCCAGCGTTTCCAAAGCTTGCTGCAGAAGGTCCACCTGCCGCTCCAAAGCGCGGTCCGGGGTTTTTGAACGGAGGCATCGGGCAAGGATTTTTTCGTACCGTCGACGCGTCGCGGTCTGGATGCAGTGCCGCGAAACATCCAAGTCGATGCGCTCCGTTGATGGCGCTTCGATCCCCTCAACTTTTTTACTAGCGATTTTCATTGACAGCTTCCAGCATAGTCACTACTAATGGCGCCGTTTGAGACCGTGGCAGCACCTAAAATCAATAATAAGGGAGGGTTCCGGCATGTACGTTCCCAGATACATGTTTTTCACCAAGGGCGTCGGGGTGGCCAAGGAGAAGCTGGCCTCTTTTGAAAACGCCCTGCGCAATGCCCGGATTGCACACCTGAATCTGGTCACCGTGTCGTCCATTTTTCCGCCCCATTGCAATATCATCGACATCGATACCGGTCTCAAGCGGCTGGAACCCGGCGAGATCACCCATTGCGTGATGGCCCGCGAAGAGAGCCGGGAACCGGGGCGCCGTCTGGTGGCGGCCATCGGTTTGGCCCTGCCGTCGGAAAAGGGGATGTACGGCTACCTTTCCGAGCACCACGGTTTCGGCGAGACCGAGTCGGAGGCCGGCGACTACGCCGAGGACTTGGCCGCCAGTATGCTGGCCAACACCCTGGGCATCGAATTCGACGCCAACAAAGACTACGACGAACGGCGCGAAGTGTACACCATGTCCGGCAAGATCGTCGATTCCCAGAATATGGCCGCCGCCGCCCTGGGGGCTGAGGGTAACTTCTGGACTACGGTATTGGCCGCCGCCATCTTCGTCAAGTAAGTTGTCCATGACCGGCCCGCCGCTTTTCGCCCCCAGCGAGATCGACAATTCGCCGCTGGAAAAGGCCCAGGTGGTCTTCCTGCCGTTTTGCTACGAGCAGGGGGCTTCTTTCGGCACCGGCAGCATCGAAGGGCCGCTGCACCTGTTGGCGGCCTCCGACGCCCTGGAGCGAATCGACGAGGAAACCCTTCGCGACTGGACCCGTCTGCCCATCCACACCGCCGCACCGCTGTGGCCCACCGGCACTCCGGAGAAGGCCGTCGCCGAGATGAAAGCGGCAACGGCGGCCGTCCTGGATGCCGGGCGCTTTCCACTGATCCTGGGTGGCGACCACGCTGTCACCATCGGCCCGGCGCTGGCGGTGGCCGAGCGGTTTGACGACGCCTGCGTGCTGCAGATCGACGCCCATCTGGACTTGCGCGATGAATGGAACGGCAGTCGCTACAACCACGCCTGCGTGATGCGCCGGGTGGCCGACGAGGCCCGTTTGCCCTTCGTGCAGGTGGGGATCCGCAGTTTTTCCGCCGAAGAGCATCAGTATGTGACCGAACACGCGCTTCGGCCGTTCTACGCCCACCGCATCGACCAGGCGGACAACGGTTGGATCGCGGATGTGGTTTCCCGCCTTGGGCCACGCGTCTACATCACCATTGATCTCGACGGCCTCGATCCATCCGTGATCCCCGGTACCGGCACCCCCGAACCGGGGGGGCTGCGCTATCGACAACTGCTTGCCCTCTTGGCCGCCGTGGGCGCCCGGCGCCGGGTGATTGGCGCCGACATCAACGAGCTGGTGAAGATCCCCGGCACCCAGGTTTCCGAGTTCACCGCCGCCCGCATCGCCGCCAAAATCCTGGTCCACTGCGTCATGGTCGCCCACCGCTGAGCGGTCCTGCCTTTGCGGTCCGTCGATACGGCCCGACATCTGTTTGTTGCCGGCCCTTCCGAAAGCACGGATCAATACTTCGCCGATATTCACACATTCGAGCCATGCCATCGTGCTTCCACTGATGGCCGCCGCGAACGTGAATAGCGCCTATTGCCGTCATTCCGGACGCAGTGAGGATTATTACGCCTTCAGGAGATCCCTTCTCGCTCACTCCGCGGGATGACAAAGGGGGGGGCGCCGTCACCTGCTTGAGCAAACCGGATACGACTTTGGCCGGCGGCAGCGCTGAAATAGAGTTAATGGCATATTTTTTGCTTAAATTATGGCAAAAAAATCAAACGAGGTTTTCAATGGTTTCCAAGACCGGCATGACAATTTCAGATTACTTCCAACTGGCGAATATTAAATCTGATTTGAAATCGTTAGGATCCGTGCCGCCCTCACGGCCAAAAAACGGAAGGGACACTTTTCGTCAGATCATGGCCCGCAGCGGCAATAAATTCCGGCCTTCATCCGGCAAATTCGACCCACCCGACGCCGATTCAAACCCCACCGGTATGCGCTTGTCAGATTATTTCAGGCATCACCTACCGCCAAGGGCGGTTGGTTTTTCCCCTTCGGATACCAAGGTCAAGGTCGATGCACATGAAGGGGAAGGTCGCTATTGGGGCGCATCTGAAGTTGCGCCTGAATTCTCGGCCGATCCTCTCCGAATCTCTTCCCGAGGCGTTACCTCCGCCGCGACCAGGGGCCGAATCGAGGCTAGCATCAAAAAAGCCGCCGATAAGTATGGCCTCTCCCCAGCCCTGATCCAGAGCGTGATCAAGGCTGAATCCAACTTTCAGGTCGATGCCGTATCCAGCGCCGGCGCCCAAGGGTTGATGCAACTCATGCCGGCGACGGCCAAAGAACTGGGAGTGGTCGATGTTTTTGACATCGACGCCAATGTCGATGGCGGCACGCGGTATTTAAAACAGATGCTGGATCAGTTCGGCGGCGATATCAAACTGGCCCTGGCTGCGTACAATGCCGGCCCTGGAACGGTCCAACGTTACGGGCAGATCCCCCCTTATCGAGAAACCCGAAACTATATCGACCGGGTAATGCGGTTTGCGGAAATTCCTTCATAATTCCACGCGCAAAGAATCCCTGAAATTTCCAAAGCCGCCGTCACCTGCTTGAGCAAACCGGGCACGACTTTGGCCGGCGGCAGTGCTGAAGGGTGACAACGCTGGTATTTCTCCCGTGTCGGCCGCCGACGAGGAAGTGGTGCCGGGGGGATGTATCCGGTTTGCGTAGAGGCGAGGCGGGGCAGGGGC
>JAQVTF010000227.1 GCA_028700185.1 Desulfobacteraceae bacterium
TAGGGGCTTGCGCCCGGCGTGTCAATAGTTCGATTTCGATTCGGTGCCATCCCGGTTCGATCGAAGATCCCTCCAGGGTCCGGCGTGACGGCCCGCGATCCCCTGAAAATCCTTCGGCAATGTTCAGCTTTTTGAAAAGGACTGAAAAACGGACGGAGGCTGCTTGATCTGAAGGCCAAGTCAGGATAAAAGAGGCAACCCTGATTCGATTTCGATGGAGGTGGACATGATCCAGGATTCTGTTCTTCGACGCCTCGTGGCCTGTGCCTTGGCAGCCGTCGCTGTACTTTTTATCACTCTGGTGGCCGTGGAGAATGCCGAGGCCCGGGCGCCCCGGGGCGGGCGCAGCTTTTCCGGCAGCCGGACTTTTTCCCGGCCGAGTGCGCCGCCGCGCAGCGCCCAGCAACCGCCCGCCGGATCGGCGACGTTCAATCGCCAGCCCTTCGGCTCGAGCAGCTTCATGCGGGGCATGGCCGGCGGACTGCTTGGCGGCATGATCGGCGGCATGATCTTCGGTGGTCCGGCCCATGGCGGGATGGGCGGATTCGGCGGCAGTGGGATCGGTCTGATTGAAATTCTGCTGCTGGGCGGACTGATTTGGTTTATTTTTAAAAGATTCATCCGGCCGACCCGGCAACCGGCCAGCGCTGGCTCCCATGGTGGGAGCGGACCGTATCGTGCGTTCGATACCACGGCTACGCCTTATGACGATGGGCCAATGCCGGACATCGCGCCGGTCTCGACTACCGCCTCGGGGATCGCGGTGGTGCGCCGCAGCGACCCTCATTTTGACCCGGATCTGTTTCGCGAAGGGGCCCAGGATATCTTCTTCAGAATCCAGGCGGCCTGGATGCGCCAGGACTTGTCCCTCGTCGATGGATTGATCGGTGAGGACCTCGCGTCTGAATACCGCCGCCAACTGGAAGAGATGAAAGCCCGGGGAGTGATCAACCGCCTGGAAAACATCGCCGTTCGTTCGGTGGAAATCATCGATGCCGGCTGCGATCGCGGCTTTGCCTGGATCACGGTGAAATTTACCGCCAACCTGCTCGACTACACCGTAGACGCGAAAACGGAAAAAGTGGTCGAAGGCGATCCCACCACGCCGGTCAAGTTCGAAGAAAACTGGACCTTTGCCGCACCCGAGGGCACTTCCGACTGGAAGCTGGAAGGCATCGGCTGACTCGTGATGCTCACCGGCGGGCCATGGGCGGTGTTTTTCGGCATCTCGTCCTTCGAGATGCTCGCCATGTTCCGCCGGGGGCTGTTTTACGCCTACCTGTCGGTTTACCTGCGCCATTTTCTCGGTCTCAGCGTCACCGAGACGACCCTCTTTGCCACCCTGCCGATGTTGCTCAACGTGGTCTTCCAGACGTTCTGCTGGGGGCCTCTGTCGGATCGCCTGCAGAAACGGCGTACCCTCATCATCGCCGGCGAGATCCTGGGGGCCATCGGTACCCTGGCCGTGTGGTACGCCCACATCCTGCCGGCAACCCGCATTTTGGCCGGCTACGTAATCATCGGTGGGCTGTCGGTTGTGGAGATTTTCTGGTCCATGTCCAACGTGGGCTGGAGCGCGCTGATCAGCGACATCTACCGCGAGGCGGACCGCACCGCGGTTCAGGGACGCCTGGCCAGCCTCGGCGGCGTGGGCCGCATTTTCGGCGTCTGGATCGGCGGGCTCTTCTACGACGGGTTGGGGGTTCGCTACAACGGATGGGGGTTTGAAAGCGGGACCTTGTTTTTCGTGGCTTCCGCCGTGATGCTGCTTTCGGTGCTGCCCATGGCCATGGTCCCCGAGGGCGGCGCCGGCAAAGGCACCGGATCAACGGCAACAAAAACGGCACCGGATCAAACCGCTGACGACTTCGGCCGAATTTTCCTGATATTCCTGGCGGCTATGGTCCTGATCAACTTCGGCCGCAACGCCGTGACCATTATGGTCAGCCAGTACCTGACCATCGCGTCTGGCCTCAACGTTTCCAGCCGGGTATTGAGCCATGTCTTCAATACCCAGTCGGCGGCCATGATCGCCACCGGTCTGCTCACCGGCCGGATCAGCCGCCGCCTGGGCAACGGCAACACGTTGATGCTGGGCACTCTGGCCGCCATCGCCGCATTGCTAATCCTTGCCTTCAGCATGGATCTGCGATGGGTCTACATCGCTCACGTGCTGCGCGGCATTGCCGACGTCACCATCCTGGCGGCATCCTACACCGTGGCGTCGACGCTGATGCCCGAGGCGATACGCGCCCGGCGTTTCGGCTGGTTCAACGCGACCTTCTTTCTCTCCTGGGGTCTGGCCGGCACCCTCATCGCCGGCCCTCTCACCGATCTGCTCATCGCCCGCGGGCTGTCGGAAATTTTGGCCTACCAAGCCGCC
The DNA here is from genome assembly GCA_028700185.1 of Desulfobacteraceae bacterium. GTDB lineage: Bacteria > Desulfobacterota > Desulfobacteria > Desulfobacterales > UBA2174 > UBA2174. The sequence goes on from JAQVTF010000227.1 coordinate 2,384, forward strand.
TTCGGCACCGCGGCCCTGATGACCTTCGCCGGGTTGGTGGTCATGGGAGTGCTGAATTTTTTCATTCTTTCTCGAACATGAGTTTCAGGATCGTTGTTCAAATTCACGGATCATTTACGATGGCCGCTGCTCCAACTGGACAATTCGGGGGGTAATAAAAATCATCAGTTCGGATTTATCTTTCAACTTGCTGGACATTCCGAACAGCTTGCCAAGCAGTGGAATCTTTCGAAGACCGGGCAACCCGGTTTCGCTGTTAGTTTCCTTTGTTTTGGAAATTCCACCGATAACCACCGTTTCGCCATCATTGACCAGCAGCTTGGTGGTGGCCTGGTTGACCATGAAAGAATAGTTTGTTCCGACCCTCTCACCGATATCGTCTTTGGCAATCATTATTTCCATTGACACCCGTTCATCCTTGGTCACGTGGGGTGTCACCTTGAGTTCGAGCACGATTTCCTCGAATTCAGTAGTGGTGTTGCCGGCTTCATCCAACTTGACGATTGGATAGCTGACGCCTTGCTTAATCGTTGCCACCTCATGATCCAGGGTCAAAATTTTCGGTGCACTGATAGTCTTGGTTTCTCCTTCGGTTTCCGATGCATCAATGGCAGCATTGATCGCCAATGGCGAGCCCACAAGACGCGAAAAATCAAAACCGACGCCTGATTTTGCCGCCTGATTAGGGAAGTTCGATTCCAGAGCGAGATCCCAATCGCCTCCCAATGTACTACTGTTAAATTTATTGCCGATGCCTGGACCAATGCTGAACTGGGTTCCGATGTCTCTTGAGAAACTCTTTGTGGCTTCGACAATGCGTGCTTCAATTAAAACCTGGGCCGTTGGTTTATCGAGCAGTCCCACCAAGTAACGGGCCTTCTCGATCAAGCTTTTTGTGCCTCTGATGACAATCTGGTTTTTGGGGTCGTAAACGGACAACACCCCTCGAAACTCCGGCGGTGCCGTCGGGTCGTCCTTGTTTATCCTGAAATCTTGATCTCCAGCATATTCTTTTAAAAGTTCCATCAGTTTTGGCAGGATGTCAACTTGAGCGCTTGAGTAATTAACGTCGATGGTTTCCGTGAACAAAGGCTCCAATTTCTCCTGAGACTTGAGAACATCCTCTCTGGCCTCTATGGCGTCCTTGAGCGCTTTTTCCTCTCTAGCCAAAGTCTCAAGCGTTGCGACACGGATGACGTTTCCCTCCATGGTCTGACCCAGTTGATTCATTTTCAATACCAAGTCCAGCACTTGATCCCAAGGGACAGGCTTATCGAGGCTCATGGTGACGGTTCCACGAACATCCGAATCAATCGCGAAATTTTTCCCGCTTACTTCTCCCAAAATCCGAAAGACATTCTTGAGGTCGGTTTCATAAAAATCCAGAGAAATCATTTCTCCTGAATATTTTCTTTTGAAAAAGAAA
>JAQVTF010000063.1 GCA_028700185.1 Desulfobacteraceae bacterium
CAAGGGGCTGGACGGTGACCAGTGCGTCACGATGCGCTTTGCGCCCTTCGAGACCATGCACGGCCGGATGGGGCTGGACCGTTTCCTCACCGCCCGCTCGGTGGATAATTTCCTGGCGGCCTTGAGAGACGTCAACATGATCTGTCTCAATCTCGTGGTGGCCGACACCGACGGCAATTTCGCCTGGTGGGTGAGCGGCACCTTGCCCCACCGATCGTCGGGTGGCAGCGTTCCGTTTGTTGTGCGTGACGGCGCCGACAACTGGCAGGGCTGGATTCCCTTCGAAGACATGCCCCACTTGGTCAACCCGGCCAAGGGGTGGCTCGGCACCTGCAACCATACCACCGTGACCCGGGATCTTGATTACTACTATTCTTCCTATTTTTCACCGTCTTTCCGGTATCGACGCCTCAAGGCGCTCATGGACCGGCCCGCACCGCTGACGGCCTTTGACCACTGGCAATTCCAGCGCGACACGCGCAACCTGATGGCCCAGCGCCTGGCGCCGGTCATGGCCCGGGCCCTAAAAGAGCATGAGGACACCCGCAGCTTGGGTGAAATCCTGGCAGCCTGGAATTTCCAGGACGATATCGACCAGGCCGCGCCGACCATCTTTCAGGCGGTGTGGGTAAAATTCGCCCAGACGGTGTTCGAGGACGACCTCGGGCCCGAGTTGACCTCCCTCTATCTGGACAATTGGTATCTTTGGGAGGAACGGTTGCTGGAGCTGGCCATGACGGCCGATGCCGATTGGTTCGACGACCGGCGCACGACGGGGGTGAGGGAAACCCGGGACGATTTGCTGCACCGGGCCGCTCTGGCGGCCAACGCCGAGCTGACCCGGCGGGCAGGAAGCGATCCGAACCGATGGCTCTGGGGCAAGGTGCACCGCCTGGAACTGGTCAGTCCCATCCGGCGAAAGGGGATCGGCAAGGGGCTGCTGGGAGGCGGCGACCATCCGGCCCCCGGTTCCAATGAAACCCTTTGCCGGGGCTGGTGGGATGTTCATGCCCCCTTCGACGTCACCCACAGCGCGGCCCTGCGCATGGTGGCCGACCTGGCCGACGACGAGAAAATCCTGGCGGTGCAGCCCGGCGGCGTCACCGGACGAATTTTTCACCCTCATTACACCGACCAGGTGGATGACTACTTCTCGGGCCAAGTCCGTTACTGGTGGTTCAGTGACGCGGCCATCGAGGCCCATGCAAGACACCGGCTGACGTTAAGGCCGTAGGAAAGGCGTACTCAAAGTCTCCTGACTGAATAAATTCAAGCGCGCCCTGATCCTGGCCTCATGACAGGTGCTGAGCATCGTGAAGCGAACTTGCGCGACGGGACCATGCGGAAGCGTCGGTTCAAAAAAATCAAAGGAGCCGACAATGGAAAAATCGTATGAGTTCTTGCGCCGAATCGTCGATTCGATCACCGAGCACATTGTGGTGATCAATGAAACGGGGCAAATCAGATTTGTCAATAGGAGTTGGAAATCATTTGGGAAAAATAACGGATGCCTGATAACGGATCACTGGATTGGCATAAATTATCTGGAAGAGTGCGATAAGGCGTCATCCATGGGAGATGATTTCGGTACCAATGCGGCCATCGGCATCCGAAGCGTCATAGAAGAAAAAATTAAAATTTTTTATCTCGAATACCCGTGCCACAGTCCGGACGAAAAACGATGGTTCATGATGCGGGTGACGCCCTTCCAGATTGAGGACAAAAATTACTTTGTCGTCTTGCATCAAAACATTACAGAACGAAAATTGGCCGAAGAAGAAGTGAGAAATCTCGCCCGGATTGATGGGCTGACCGGCATCCCCAATCGACGGACCTTCAATGAATTTTTCCAGGAAGAATGGCGGCGCTGTATGCGGCTCAAGAAACCGATCTGCTTGGCGATTCTTGATATCGACCATTTCAAGTTGCTCAACGATACCTACGGTCACCAAGCGGGAGACGATTGTTTGGTCAAGGTCGGTGCTTTGTTGAAGGGCTTTGCGAAAAGGCCGGGAGATCTCTGCGCGCGGTACGGGGGCGAGGAATTTACCCTGGTATGGGGAGATACGACGTTGGACAATGCCACGAAATTATCCATTGAGCTTTGCAACAGTTTGCCGGCGTTTAAAATCCCCAATGTCCAATCCCCCACGGAGAAATATGTCACGGCAAGTATCGGCTTGGCCGGGATGATCCCTTCCCGTGCGGTAAATGAAGAAGAATTGATTCGCGAGGCCGACCGGATGCTCTACAAGGCCAAAAATAATGGACGCAATCGGGTTGAGTGGGAAACCTGAAGGCCTTGAATCGTTGGAAAAATGCAACGAACGACCGCGCCGTTCGCCTTTTGCACCGCAGCCGAGCTGTGGGCCGAGGGAGTTAGCGTCGTCGTCGGGAAAGCATGAAAGCCGCCTTTTGGGATCAGGCCTATTCTCGAAGCCATCAAAGAAGGTGTGATCGAATCCTCCTCGGCAACCATTCCCAAGATGCAAGGTGCCATGTGCGTTCTGATGCTGTGGCAGGCATCCCTGGGGCTTCCACTCCCTCGGGCCGTCGATACGGGCATCGATGTGATCACCGGGCAAAACGTGGAACGATTTCTGGCCGACTCCCCATAACGCACCGATGTGACGAGATCATCGACAACGGGGGCCTGCTTGTTTTCAGCAAGGCGGTTTTTCGAGCACCTCGGCGAGCCTTTCCAGTGCCCAATCCACTTCCTCCCGGGTGATGACCAGGGGAGGGGATAAACGGATGTTGTCGCGGTGGGTGTCCTTGCACAGCAGGCCGCAATCTTTCAGGGCGAGACAGTAGGGGCGGGCGCCGCCGGCCTCGGGATAAAACTCCACCGCCAGCATCAACCCCCGGCCGCGCACCGACTTGATCAGCGGATTGTGGATGCGCCGCAGGCCGTCGAGGAAATAGGTGCCCATCCGGGCCGAATTTTCCACCATGGCTTCCTCCACCAGCACCTTCAGGGCCGCACGGGCCACGGCGCAGGCCAGGGGGTTGCCGCCGAAGGTGGAGCCGTGCTCGCCGGGCTTGAGCACCTGCATCACCTCGGCGTTGGACAGTACGGCGGACACCGGATAGAAGCCGCCCGAGAGCGCCTTGCCAATCAAGGTCAAATCCGCCTCGATCCCCTCGTGCTCCTCGGCGAGCATCTTGCCGGTGCGCCCGAGGCCGGTCTGGATCTCGTCCAGAATCAGGATCACGTTGCGGCGGGTGCAGATCTCCCGCGCTTGGCGCAGGTAGCCGGCCGGCGGGATGATCACCCCGGCCTCGCCCTGGATCGGCTCCACCAGGAAAGCCACCGTGCGATCCGTGATGGCTTCTTCCAGGGCTTGGGCGTCACCGAAGGGGATGATCTTGAATCCGGGGGTGAAGGGGCTGAAACCGCCCCGGGCCGCGGGATCGGTGCTGAAGCTGACGATGGTGATGGTGCGGCCGTGAAAATTGTTGGCGCAGACGATGATCTCGGCCTGGTTTTCGGGAATGCCCTTGTGCTGGTAACCCCACTTGCGCACCGTCTTGATGGCACTTTCCACCGCTTCGGCGCCGCTGTTCATGGGTAACACCTTGTGGGAACGGGTCAATTGGCACAGTTCACGGTACAGCAGACCGAGTTGGTCGTTGCGAAAGGCACGGGAGGTGAGGGTGAGGCGGGCGGCCTGGTCCATCATGGCCTGACGGATCACCGGGTGACAGTGGCCCTGGTTCACCGCGCTGTAGGCCGACAGGCAGTCCATGTACCGGCGGCCTTCCACGTCCCACACCCAGACCCGTTCGCCACGGGTGAGCACCACGTCCAGGGGCTTGTAGTTGTGGGCGCCGAACCGCTCTTCCAGTTCGATGAAGTCCGCGGCCTTCATGGCGATATCCCCCTAAACGGCCGGCACGGCCACCTTGGACTCAGTGGCATCGTTCACCTGTTCCCTTGGACGCCGGTCAGGCAACAAAGTGCGATCGAGCCCGGAAAGGCAGAAAACGGTTGGAACTCAAGGCACCAACCAGAACGTCCGCGCGGCCGATTTTTCCATCACGTAACGGCAGACCCTGCCGTGGTAAAAGGCTCCGCCGCTGCCCCGGCGCCCGACAACCACGGTGCCCAATCCCTGCCGGCGAGCGATCTCCAGGATGGCCCGGCCGATGCCGGTGGCCCGGTTCACCTGCTTGAAGTCGATGCTCCCGGAATCAAGTCCGGCCTCTTTCAAGCGATCGACGGCTTTGGCGGCGAAACGGTCCAAACAGCGCTGGTCGGAGCGGGTGAGGACGGCGGCGGCTTGCCCGGCAGTATCCTCGAAATCGATTTCGCAGTGGTCCGAGAAACGTGGAATGACATGCAGCAAGGTGATGGGCACCGACGGGACCCCTGAAACCATGAAAGCCAGGTGGTCCACGGCCCGAAGGGAGTTGGCGGAGCCGTCCACCGCCACCAGGAATCCGTCGTTGCGGCATTCTCCGTCCACCACCCATACCGGAACGATTTCGGTGTGTTCGCACAGTTTGGCGGTGAGGCTGCCGATGAACAGCTGCTGAAGGCCGGTGAGGCCCCGGCGCCCCACCACGATGGCATCGAAGCGTCCCGTCTCCGCCCGGATAATGATGTCCCGGGCCACCCCGAGGGATCTGGGCTGGGAGATGGCCTCGATGGCGTCCGCGGCCATGCCGCCCCGTTGAAGCATTTCACGCCCGTCGTCCAAAACGCGACGGGCGTGATCCGCGTTGCGCCGGGAGATGGCCTTGAGCTGGGCCTTGGCTTCCGGGTCGTGCTCCGCCTCTTCCACCAGAAGCAGCGGCAGGTCCCGCTGAACATGGAACAGGCAGCATTTCAGCCCCGGAAAATAACGCCGCATGCGCAGAACGTAATCAAGCATGATACGACTGTGCAGCGAGCCATCGACGGCCAACAGGATCTTCTTTTCGATCTCGGCCATGATTCCCCCGCATCAATTGTGAGATGAATTTTACCTATTAAGTAGGCGCGAGAACCGGAAACTGTCAACCGGATTCGAAGCGTTGTCCTTGCCCGCGGAAGCGATTTGCCCCTATACTGCCAAGGAAAAACGGAGCCGACGCCGGTTGGCGTCGTGGTCGTCCTGTTTGATCAAAAGCGGAACACAGTGGCCATGAACAAACAAAGAAAACTTCTCTCATGTCCGCATCGATCCCAGCGCGGGAACGTCAGCGCCGCCGTGTCGTCATGATCTGTGCGTTACGCCGCCTGATCCTCCGGCTTGCCGTTGCCGGGCTGCTCCTGACGCTGATCGGTGGCGGTGCAGACGCGCAGCAGGAGCGTATTGTCTCCTTCGACAGCCAAATCGATGTCCTCACTGAAGGGGATATCGTGGTGGCGGAAACCATCCGCGTGGTGGCCGCCGGCGACCAGGTTCGCCGGGGCATCTATCGGGATTTCCCCACCGTCAATCAGGACCGGCGCGGTCGCCGGGTCCAGGTCCGCTTCGACGTGCTGGAGGTGCGTCGCAACAACCGGCCCGAGACCTTCGACATCCAACGGCGATCCAACGATATCCGGATTCAAATCGGCCAAAAAGACGTTTTTCTCAAACCGGGCACCCACATCTACACCATCGTCTATCGCTGCGACCGCCAGATCGGTTTTTTTGAGGACTACGACGAGCTGTACTGGAACGTCACCGGAAACGGCTGGACCTTTCCCATCGAAACGGCCCGGGTCACCATTCGGTTGCCGGCGGGTGCCGGCGTGATCCAGTCCGCCGGCTATACCGGCCCCATGGGAACCACCGGCACGGATTACCGGATCGTGGCGACGGATGGAGATGCCGGATTTGCCACCACCCGATCCCTCAAGCCCGGCGAGGGGCTCACCGTTGCGGTGGCCTGGCCCAAGGGGTTCGTCACACCGCCGGGGGCGGACGAAAAGATCCGATATCTGCTTGAAGACTACCGGGGCGCACTCATTGGACTCGGGGGCTTGGTCCTTTTGTTGGTCTACTACGTGATGGCCTGGTGGAAGGTGGGCCGTGATCCGGTGGGCGGCGTCGTCATTCCCCGGTTCGAGCCCCCCGAAGATATTTCTCCGGCGGGGATACGTTTTGTACGCAAGATGGGCTTCGACCAGAAAACCCTGGCCGTGGCCCTGGTGAGCATGGCGGTGAAAGGTTTTCTCGCCATTCGCGAGGCTGCCGACGGCCTGTTCACCATCGAACAGACCGGCACCTCCGACTCGGCGCTGTCAGCGGGGGAAAAAGCGGTGGCGCGTCATCTGTTTGCGCGTTCGCGCCGATCCATTCCCCTGAAAAATGCCTCTCACCGAGAAATCGGGGCGGCTCTCAAGGCGCTGCGCACCAGTTTGAGCGGAGAGTACGAAAAACGCCACTTTCTGCGCAACACGGGCTATTTCATCCCCGGTCTGGGGATTTCTCTTCTGACGCTGCTCGGCGTGGTATTTGCCGGTGGCGTGGCGCCGGTGGGGATTTTCATGGTTTTCTGGCTGGCGGGCTGGAGTGTCGGGGTCTATTTTCTCAGCCTCACCGTGGTCCGCGCCTGGCGCAGCCGACGCGCTGGCAAAGCCGTGGGGATCACGCTCTTCGCCCTCCCGTTCATCGGCGGAGAGATCCTCGGCATCGGGGTTCTGGCCTCCGCCGTTTCTCTGCCGAGCCTGGTATTGCTGCTGGCGGTGATCGGGGTCAATGTACTGTTTTACCATCTGTTCAAAGCACCGACCCGGGCCGGGCGAGAGTTGCTGGACGTCATCGAGGGGCTCAGATTGTACTTGACCGTGGCCGAGAAACACCGTTTGAATCTACTCAACCCGCCGGAGCGGACGCCAGCGCATTTCGAGGCCATGCTTCCTTATGCCATGGCCCTGGATGTCGAAAACGACTGGAACGCCCAGTTTGCCGACATGCTGGCCCGGGCGGCGCTGGATCCGGCTTCCAACAGCCAGGTGTCGCCCTCCTGGTACAACGGCCATACCCCCTTCGCCCAACTGGCCGGGAGCCTTGGCGGGGCCGTTGCCGGTGCCGTGTCGGGGGCTTCCGGCGCGCCCGGATCCGGTTCGGGAAGCGGGGGCGGCGGGTCTTCCGGAGGCGGCGGGGGCGGGGGCGGCGGCGGGGGGTGGTAGGCGCGGGCAGGCGCCTGGGACGAGTTCAAGGTCTCCTGCTTCAGGTGTTTCCAGCCTGCCTTGCGCCGGATGACTCGGGTTTCTGATGGCCCCCTGTGACTTTCCATCAAGTCCGTGACTTTCACTGTGTCCAATTTTTTGACAAAATGTGTCTTTTGGATCTCAAGGGAGAAAAATCTGTGAAACAGCCAATCGACCCCGCGGCCGGCACCCTGGCCGTCTGGGCTGGAGAAGAAGAACGGATCAAACAAGCCACCCAGGTGCCGGTATTTCACTCCGTGGCCTTCGGCTACCATAACCTGGATCAATGGTTGGAGGTGGCCCTGGGACGGCAGTCGGGACATATCTACAGCCGCAACACCAATCCCACCGTGGGGGTCTTCGAGGAAAAGGTCCGGCGCCTGGAAGGGGCCGAGGCCGCCACCAGCGCCGCCAGCGGCATGGCCGTCATCAGCGCGGCCCTCTTTGCCTTGCTGAAACCGGGCGACAGGGTGGTGTCGGTGCGGGACACTTACGGTGGAACTCACCAGATGTTCACCGAATTTTTGCCGCGCTTCCATATCCAGGCGGTCCTCTGCGACACCACCGATCCCGAGGCCATCGAAGCCGAAATCGCCGCTGGCTGCCAATTGCTCTACCTGGAAAGTCCCACCAACCCCACCTGCAAGGTGATGGACCTGAAGCGGCTCGCGGACGCGGGGCATTCGGCCGGCGCCATTTGCATAGTGGACAACACCTTCGCCACCCCCATCAACCAGAACCCGCTGGCCTTGGGGGCCGACCTGGTGCTGCACAGCGCCACCAAGTATCTCGGTGGCCACGCCGACGCCCTGGGCGGAGTGATCTGCGGTCGGCGTGATCTGGTGGAAAAAATCTATCATTTCAGAGAGATCAATGGGGCGTCCCTCGATCCCAACGCCGCCTACCTGCTGCTGCGGGGGATGAAGACGCTCCATCTGCGGGTCCGCCAGCAAAACGCCAGCGCCTTGGCCGTGGCGCGTTTCCTCGAGGCGCATCCGGCCGTGGCCCGGGTTTTTTACCCCGGTCTGGAATCCCACCCCGGCCACGGAATCGCCCGGCGTCAGATGCGGGGCTTCGGCGGAATGCTCAGTTTCATGCTGGCCGACAATCGCCTGGAAGCGGTGGGGCGACTGCTGCCCCGCCTGCGCTACGCCCATGCCGCCGCCAATCTCGGCGCGGTGGAGACCATCGTGGGGCCTCCGGCCACCACCAGCCACGTGGAGTGTTCGGCCGAAACACGGGCCGCCATGGGGATTCCAGAGGGATTGATCCGCTATTCCACCGGCATCGAGGAAACCGAAGACCTCATTGCCGATCTCGCGCAGGCCCTGGCGTGTTTCGAGGTGGGGTGACACCATTCAGCCATGCGACGCCTTCGCATCATAGTGACCGTTCTGGGCGGCATTGCCCTCTTGGTCATGGCCGCCGCCCTGGCGGCCCCCTATGCGGTGGATACTGCCCCGGCACGGCAGGCGGTTTCCACCTGGATGAGCGGTCTGCTGGGACGCCAGGTGCAAATCCAGGGAACGATGCGATTCACCCTGCTACCGATCTTCGGGTTCGTTATCGAGGATTTTTCCTTGGCCGGCCCGGACGGTGCGGTGCGGCAACCGCTGGCCCGGATTCAACAGGCCTCGATGACGGTGGCCCCCTGGCCCCTGATCCGGCGGGAAGTGGTGGTTGAGACGATTCATCTTCAAGGTCCGCAAATCCGGTTGATACACAATGCCGACGGCAGCGCCAACTGGCAGGGGCTCTCGATGCTGAGCCGCGACGAGACCACCCGGGCCGAAAAATCGGCAGCCCTGATGCAATTCGAACAGGTGACCGTTTCCGACGGAACCCTGCATCTTCAAGATGCGGTGGCCGGCAGGGATGTCGTCATTTCCAACATCGCTTTTCGGCGGCGGGGCAGGGGAAGCCGGACCTTTGTGCTCGGCGCCCAGGCCGAATGTCGCCAGAGTCCTTTGGCCGGTCTGGAGCAGGTATCCGCCGTGCTGCGGATGACCGGTGACGCCGTGGTCCAGCCGGACCGGGAGCACTATGCCGTAGAGAATGCGGATCTGCATCTCACCCTCCGACGCCAGCCCTCCGCTGACGCGTTGCCTCTGGCCGTTCTGGAAGCCGTGGTTTCCGCCGACGTCTTCAAGCGTCACCTTAAACTGGAAAAACTGCGCATGACCGGCCGTGGCGCCCACCTGGAGGGGACGGTCTCCGGCCAGATCCAAGAGGGCACGCCCACTGTGGATGCCCTGGTGGACTTGCAAATCGAGGCGCTTCAGGATCTGCTCGTCTCCCTGGGCATCCATGGGCCCTCCGGCGCCGGATACCGTTTGCCCCGTACCGCAGCCCTCAAGATGGCCCTGTCGGCCCGGCCCGGTCGCTTGTCCCTGACCCGGCTCCAGGGCACCGTCGATGAGATTCCGGTGGCCGGTAGCTTGGCCATGGCGGTGGGCCGGCCGCTTTCCTGCCAAATGAAGCTGAGTACCGGCGAACTGGATCTGAACGCCTATCTGCCCTCCGAGCCGGATCGGAACAATCAGGTCACCACGCCGCCGGCGCCGGCATTGGCCCTGGATCTCTCTCTGGATGCCAAGGCGCTTTCATGGAAAAACCACCGCATCGAGCAGGCCGCTGTGCAACTAGGCTACCGGCCCGGGGGAAAAATCGAAGTGGAGACGGCCACCGGCCGGTTTGCCGGCGGCACCTGGAAGCTGGCGGGCCGCCTCCAGCCCATGGGACCGAACTGGGCCGGCCGGTTGGTGGTGGAGGGACGGGATGCGGCCGTCACCGAACTCTTTCCGACGGGCACGCCTTCTCCTTTTGTCAGCGGACGGCTGGACCTCGATGCCGATCTGAACGCGGACAATCTGGATCTGAACCATTTTTTCGAGGGCGTGGCGGGAAAGATCGTCATCAGCACCCGTCGGCCCTTGCAAGCGGTCGGGGAGGAGCAGACCCAGATCCAGGGCCGGTTGGCGGCCGTATTGGCCCAGGACCACCGCTTGACCCTGGACGGCGAGGTGGACAGTCGGCACCCGGACCTGAAAATCGCCTGGAAGAGCGCTGGCACCTGGGATCCCCGAACCCTGGCCTTGGACGGCCATCGAACCTCGCTGAGCGTCGTGTCCCCGTCGTTGCCCGGTTCCGGCGGCCCGTTGCACTTGGACGGGGACCTGTCCCTGTCGCTGCCCCGGCAACGCGCCGTCTGGCGTGATACCCGGATTTCATTTCCCCGGTTGGGGATTTCTGCCCGGGGCGACCTAGATCTCGGCCGGGTTGACGGAACGCCGGTCATCGATGCCCGCCTGGATATCCAGCCCTTGTCCCTGGGTTCTTTTCTCGCCAAGCTGGGATGGAACTTGCCGCCACTGACGGACCCGGCGGTCCCCGGCCAAATGCAAGCCGCGGTGCGGTTTAACTATGATGGAAAACAATTGGCGGTTCGCGATTTCGACTTGCACCTGGACGATTCCCGGGTACGCGGAACGGTGGACATCACCGCCCTCAAACCATTTCAGGGAAAATTCGATCTGGTCGTGGACCGGATCAATCTCGACCGCTACTTCCCACGGGGGGATGATGGCCCGGACGGCGACGGTCATCCGTGGGATGCCGGGTCTGTGGATCTCCGGGGCGCCCTCACCATCGGGCGGCTGACGCTTTTCGACCTCGAGGCTGTCGACGTGTCCGCCCGGGTCACGATGAATGCCAATGCCCTGCGCTTTGATCCGGTCCAACTGACGCTCTATGAAGGCGCCACCGCCGGCCTGTTCGAGGTCTCCCTGGACGATTCGGAGCCGGTTTGGCAGACTCGTGCCACGGTCAATGGGGCTCAACTGCGGCAACCCCTGGAAATTCTTTTCCACCGGCCGATCCTCTCGGGAAAATCCGACATCGAGGCGGATCTTTACCAACGCCGAAAAAAGACCAGTCCCACGGTGGCCGGACTGAACGGAAAACTGAACTTTACCGTCCGCAACGGCCGGATGCACGGGGTACGGATCGTTTCGGAGGCCGGCGATGGCAGAGGACAAGCCGATACCTCAGATAAAACAACGGACAAAGACGAACCTTTTCAGCCTTTCGACCTTCTGGAGGGTCACTGGACCCTCACCGACGGGATCGCGGTGGGAGAAAATCATCAGTTGAATGCCACCGGATTGAAAATGTCCGCCGCCGGACAGGTCGATTTCATCCAGGATCACCTCGATGCCACGCTGTCGGTGGATCTTGTCGCCTTCCCTCTGGTTTACTACAGTCTTGAAGGTCCCTTCGGCGACATCAAGGTCCGAATGGACCGCACCCGTCTGGTCCTCGATACCACTTCCGACATCGTCACCTCACCGCTGAAACTGGGGCAGGGCACCCTGGGAAAGGGGGCCGAAATCCTGGATCGCGGCGGCCAGGCCATCGGTGACCACAGCGGGGCTCAAAAGCTGGGGCAGGGGGCCATGACAGTGGGCAAAGGGGTGTTGGAGGTGGGAAAGGGGGTGCTGGAACTCCACAAGGGCGGGGAAAGTATCGGCGAGGGGGCCAAGAGCGTGGGGGAAGGGGTTGCCGGTATGGGAAAAGGAGTGGTGGGAATGGGCCGGGACGCCCTGGGCACTGGGCTTCAAGCCCTGGAAGAATTCGGCAAGGGGCTGGAGCGTCTCTTCGGGGGAAGCGGTGAAAAATCCCCCTCGGAAAAAAGCGACGAGGCCCCGAATTGAAAATCTTGAAAAAACCTTACCGGTTGTACTATATGGACCCGATTCGGTGGCTCATCGAAAATTCGAACAGGAAGTGAATTTTAAAAGGACGGAGAAAATAAATGATTCGTACCGTGATCCGAGGGACCGGGCGCCATCTTCCACCGCGCCTGGTCACAAACCAGGACCTGGCCCAGTGGATGGATACCTCCGACGAGTGGATCCAGCAGCGCACCGGAATCCAACAACGCTACTGGATCGATCCAGACCATCCCGAAGGGGCCTCGGATCTGGGGGTCAAGGCCGCTCGCATCGCGCTGGAGCGGGCCGGGTGGCAGGCGACGGACATCGACCTCATCATTTTCGCCACCCTGAGCCCGGACGTCTTCTTTCCCGGCTCCGGTTGTCTGCTGCAGCACAAGCTGGGGCTGGAAACCACGCCGGCCCTGGACATCCGCCAGCAGTGCACCGGTTTCCTCTACGGCATGGCCACCGCCGACGCTTTCATCCGCAGCGGGATGTACCGGCGTATTCTTTTCGTGGGCGCCGAGGTGCACTCCACCGGATTGGATATCTCTACGGAGGGGCGAGATGTGACGGTGATTTTCGGTGACGGGGCCGCCGCCGTGTGCTTCGAGGCCCTGGAAACCGATGAACCGGTGGGCGTCCTGGGGCAGCGCCTGCACGCCCAGGGGGAGTTTGCCGAAAGCCTGATGACCGAAGCCCCGGCCTCACGTCTATGGCCCCGATTGACGCCGGAGATGCTGGACCAACGGCGCCATTATCCGCGCATGGACGGCAAACTGATCTTCAAGTTGGCGCTGAAACGCCTGCCGGAAACGGCCATGGCGGTTCTGAAGGAAACCGGCATAGACAAGCACGACATCGACCTGTACATCCCCCACCAGGCCAACATGCGTATCAACCAGTTCTTCGAAAAACAGATGGAACTGGCCGAGGGCAAGGTCTATCACAACATTCAAACCTACGGGAATACCACGGCGGCCACCATCCCCTTGGCCATCGACGAAGCCCTGGAAAAAGGGATCATCGGGCCCGGCAGCACCATCTGCTGCTTCGGCCTGGGCGCCGGCGTGACCTGGGGCGTTTCCATTTATCGCTTCGTGAAGTAGATCGTCAAGCGGCCGGGATCGGCCGCCTGAATCGCTATGGTCCATCGTCCACGGCGAATCCATAAAAAGACCCCGCCAGGAATCCTGACGGGGTCTTTTCGTTTCTATGATGGTTGCGGCCGGTCTATTCGCGACTTCCGCCGAAAATGTGCAACAGCATGAGGAAGAGGTTGATGAAATCCAGGTAAAGGCTCAAGGCGCCGAGGATCGACCCCTTGCGAATGACGGCGCCGTCGAGACCCGCCGGTTGGGTCATGGCCATCTGCTTGATCTTCTGGGTGTCGTAGGCGGTGAGTCCGACAAAAACCAGCACGCCGATATAACTGATGATCATGGCCATGCCACTGCTTTGCACGAACATGTTGACCACCGAGGCGATGATGATGCCGATCAACCCCATGAAGAGGAAGTTCCCCCAGGAGGTCAGGTCCTTCTTGGTCGTCCAGCCGTACAGGCTCATGGCCAGAAAGGTGGCGGCGCAGACAAAGAAGGTTGATGCGATGGAGGACATGGTATATCGAATGAAGATCGCCGAAAGCGTCGCCCCGTTGAGAATCGCATAGAGCATGAACAGGTTGGTGGCAGTGCCGGCCCGCATCCGTTCCACCCGGGCCGAAATGGTGAACACCAACGCCAGCTCGGCGATGATGAGGCCGAAGAAGATCAGCGGATTGCCGAAGATCAGTTGCAGCATCGTGGGGTTGTTGGCCACGAAGAAGGCGGTGACTGCCGTGAGGCCCAGACCGATGGCCATCCAGTTGTAAACGCCGCGAACAAAGGCGTTGACCCGAACCTGGGTCTCCACCGAAGGGGTGGCGTAGGGTACCGAGTTGCGCATTGCTCCTCCTGTCCGTCTGTACGTTGGGTTTGGATCGAATCCGATTGCGCTCGCTTCAGCGACGCTGAATGATCCGGACACATTGCCAGAAATATAACACAGGCCGCTCCGATTTCAACATGAAAGCGCCGCAGCTCTACGAGGAATTGAAACACCTGGCCGAAAAGCTGGACATCACGGTGGCGGAACACAGTTTCAAGGCCACCGGTACCCGTGCGCGCAGTGGGCTGTGCAAGGTCCACGAACGGTGGTACTTCATCATGGACAAAAATCGCCGCTTGAGTGAAAAGATCGACCTGTTGAGCGAGTGCCTGGGGTCCCTGGATACCGAGGCGGTTTTCGTGGTGCCGACGGTGCGGGAGCTGCTTCAGAAAAAAGGAGCGGCCGGTGGACCCGATGGGACCGAAACGGAACGTGCCGTCAAAATAAGTTAACATAATATATATTATCAGACTCAATGGAATTCAAACTTCCCGGCAACGATACCCCTGATTATGCTCGAGGTGCGGTTTCACGCAACGTACTCTCGGTGTCGCAGTTGACCCTGAATATAAAACAACTACTCGAAGAAAAATTTGAATTTATCTGGATAACCGGTGAGATATCAAATTATAGAGTTCCGGCTTCAGGGCATGCTTATTTTACCCTGAAGGATGCCGCGGCCCAGATCGCCGCCGTGATGTTTCGGGGCGTGCGGCACACCCTGCGTTTCGAACCCCGGGACGGTCTCAGCGTTATCGGCCTGGGCCGCGTCAGTGTCTATCCGCCACGCGGCAGCTACCAGATCATTCTGGAGTACCTGGAGCCGGCCGGTGCCGGCGCCCTGCAACAGGCCTTTGAGGCCCTCAAGGCCAGACTGGCGGCCGAGGGGCTTTTCGATGAGACGCGCAAGCGACCGCTGCCCTTGTTGCCGCGCAAGATTGCCGTGGTGACCTCGGCCACCGGTGCGGTATTTCACGACATCTGCCGAGTGGCCTTGCGGCGGTTCCCCAATCTGGCCATCCAGTTGGTGCCCGCAGCGGTTCAGGGGGCCGCCGCCATGGAGGCCGTCGTCCACGCCATTGACCTGGCGAACCGCCACGGCAGCGCCGACCTGATCATCGTTGCCCGGGGCGGCGGCAGCCTCGAGGACTTGCAGGCCTTCAACAGTGAATCGGTGGCCCGGGCCATCGCGGGCTCGAGGTTGCCGGTGGTATCCGCCGTCGGTCACGAAACCGATTTTACCATTGCCGACTTCGTTGCCGATCTGCGGGTCCCCACCCCCTCTGCCGCCGCCGAAATCGTCGTGCCGCTGAAAACCGAACTCATCGCCCGGATTCGTCATCTCCTCGATCTGCTCAGCGGTCGGCTCCGGTCGCGTCTGGACCTGCGTCGGGCCCG
>JAQVTF010000228.1 GCA_028700185.1 Desulfobacteraceae bacterium
CGGTGAACTTGCTCGCCTCCACCTTGATGAAGGGCGAATCGGTGAGCCGGGACAGGCGCCGGGCGATCTCGGTCTTGCCCACGCCGGTGGGGCCGATGAGCATGATGTTCTTGGGCGCGATCTCGTCGCGCAGGTCCTCGGGCACCTGGCGCCGCCGCCATCGGTTGCGCAGCGCGATGGCCACCATGCGTTTGGCGCGGCCCTGGCCGATGATGTAGCGGTCCAGGGCGCTGACGATTTGAGAAGGCTTCAGGTCGCTCACATTTCCTCGATGCTGACGTTGGCGTTGGTGAACACGCAGATGCCGGCGGCAATCTCCATGGCCGCTTCCACCACGGCCCGGGCGTCCAACCGGGAATTGCGCAGCAGGGCCTCGGCCGCCGCCTGGGCCGCCACGGCCCCGGAACCGATGGCCAAAACGGCATCATCGGGCTCGATGACGTCGCCGCTGCCGGAGATGAGCAGCATCTTTTCCTTGTCGGCGGCGATCATCAACGCTTCCAGGCGCCGCAGGTACTTGTCGCTGCGCCACTCCCGGGCCAATTCCACCGCCGCGCGCATCAGCGAGCCGTTGAAGCGCTCCAGCTTGCCTTCGAGCCGCTCGGAGAGGTTCAGGGCGTCGGCCGTGGCGCCGGCAAAGCCCACGATGATGCGGTCGTGGTAGATCCGGCGCACCTTGCGGGCATTCTGCTTGACCACGGTGTTGTTCAGGGTCACCTGCCCGTCACCGGCCACGGCGAGTCGGCCGTCACGGCGCACGGCCAGGATGGTGGTGGAGCGCCACTGGGACATCGCAAAACCTCGTAAAAAAATTCAGGGTTCAAGGCGCCTGCGGCGCGTTCAAGGCCGCTTCGCGGCGTTCCAAGTTCCAGGTTCAAGGTTCAAGATTGAAGAGGACTTAAGGGGCAAAAGGGGCCCCAAAAAAAATCTCAAATTTCCAGTTTCCAGTTTCTAAAGGTCATCCCGAGCGCCCCTTTTTTTGCCATCCCGAGCGGCCCCCTTTTCCTGTCATCCCGAGCGTCGGCGAGGAATCTCTTTGCAATTGCCACCACCTTCCGCCGTATGCCCAACCTTGGGTTGCTCGTCTGTGACTATGCCTGATTCCCGGAAACCTTTTCTGAATTTTCCGGAAAACTTCAGCCTTTCGACATGGACCCCGGGTCCATGGCCCGGGGTGACAATCTGCCGAAGCATGCCGGGCAGCGCTTGGCGCGATCCTTGGTCCGGTCTCTTTCCGTCATTCCTGACTTGACCAGGAATCCATGTTCATCGGAACGAGACGGCGGAAGATCTTCCGGAAAGCCTCAGCCTTTCGACATGGACCCCGGGTCCATGGCCCGGGGTGACAAGCTGCTGAAAAAACCCGGACAGCGCTTGGCGCGATCCTTGGTCCGGCCTCCTTCCGTCATTCCTGACTTGACCAGGAATCCATGTTGCTCGGAACGAGACGGCGGAAGATCTTCCGGAAATTTCCAAAGACGCCGCTACCCGACACCCGCCCCCCTCACCGCCTTGGATGCGCCTTGTCGTAGACCTCCATCAGTCGGTCCATGCTCACGTGGGTGTAGCGCTGGGTGGTGGACAGGCTCTTGTGCCCCAACAGTTCCTGGACCACCCGCAGGTCGGCCCCGGCGTCCAGCAGATGGGTGGCGAACGAATGCCGCAGGGCGTGGGGCGACACCGGCACCGCCAGGGCGCAGGCCGCCACCAGGCGGTCCAGGATCCGGGCGATGCTGCGGGGCGTCAGCCGGCCGCCGTTGTGGTTGAGAAACAGCGCCTCCCGGGCCTCCCCCTTGCCTTCCACCGCCAACTGCCGGCGATACGCCGCGATGGCCGCCAGGGCCTTTTGGCCGATGGGCACGATGCGCTCTTTTTTCCCCTTGCCCAGCACCCGCACCAACCCCTCGGCCTCGTCCACGTCCCGCCGGTCGAGCCCGGCAATCTCCGAAACCCGCAACCCGCAGGAGTAAAGCGTCTCGAAAATCGCCCGGTTGCGCAGGTCCAGGACGCCGGTACCGCCGATGCCGTCCAGCAGCCGAAACATGTCGTCCACGGTGAGGTAGGCCGGCACCCGCCTGGACTGCTTGGGGGTCAGCACCCCCTCGGCCGGGTTTTCGCCCAGGTCCCGACGCTTGACGAGGTGTCGGAAGAAGGACCTCAGGGCCGAAAGCTTGCGGGCCATGGTGGCCTTGGCGTTCTTGCGGTGCAAAAACCCCAGGTAGCCGCGAATGGTCAAGGGATCCACGTCGGCCACCGTGACCGCGTCTTGGTCCGCGGCGAAAGCGGCGAATTCGGTCAGATCCCGGCGGTAGGCACGGAGGGTGTGGGCCGAAAATCCCTTCTCGGCGGCCATGGCGTCGATGAACCGGTCGATGGCGGCGGCAAAGGTCGGCGCCGCGGTCATGGCAAGGCCATCAGGTCCGCCAACTCCGCCCAGTCGCCCACCTCGACGAAGGGATGGGGCTGACGGTTCCAGGGCTGGCGGAACACCACCGGGGTGATGCCGCCTTCGTTCAGGGTGAAGCAGGTCTCGAGCCGGTCTTCCACGAAAAACACCTTTTCATGATGACGCAGCACCTCCAGCTTGGCGTCGAAATCCCCCGTGGCCACCACCCGGACCCCGTTGTGGGAGGCCGGCAGCACGCTGTGCAGCCACGGCTCGATGAACCCGGCATCCGGCCTGGCCGTGACGAACAGCACCGGCCCGGCCAATCGGCTCAGGCGGGCGATCACCTCCGGAGCGCCGGGAATCGGTTCCAGGGGGCGGCGATGACTGCCTTCGATGAGCTGGGCGATTACCGTGTTTCGAATTTCCGGATCCAGATCGAGGCAGTCTTCCAGCCGGTAGCAGGTGATGTCCTCGTAGCGCAGCTCGCTGTGGCGAAACTCCTCGCGCACGATGTCAACGAACAGCCGCATGGTGTCGGCCACCACCCCATCAATATCGAAGGCCACCGTGGCCGGATCGATCCGGGGTCCCGCTTCTGTGAGAAGGGGTTTCAATGTCAGGAGGCCCGCCGGGTTTTTTTCTTTAACCGGCTGATGCGACGACGCAGGATTTGGAGCCGACGCGGATCGGCATCATCCATCGCCTTGCGCTGGACCCGCAGGGCCCGCAGCTTTTGCTTGATGGCCCGCACCGAACCATCGGCACTCTTGCCCTTGGCTTCCACGATGCCCCGGGCCTTCTTGACGGCCGAGATCAGCTCCGGCTTGTTCATGCCGTGCACACCGGTGACCCCCTCGATCCCCTTCGCCAGCTCCCGCAGTTCGGTGGCGGTCATTTTCTCCAGGGGTTTTTCCTTGGTTTCCTTCTGTTTTTTACCGGCCATGGGTCGTTTTGCACTCCTTTCAGGGTTCAAGCGCCTGCGGCGCGTTCAACGCCGCTTCGCGGCGTTCAAAATTCCAGGTTCAATTTCGGAAAGGACCTAAAGGACAAAGGGGACCCAAGGGACCCCGTAAAGACAAATTTCAAATTTGCAGCCCACCATCGAATAAAATTTTGTTTATAAAATCGACACCGCGGCTTGTCAATCCGAATCCATCCCGGCGCAGGGTCCCGTCAAAGTTTGGCGATGATCCCTTGGAGGGTTTTTTCCGGTTTAGGCCATCCTCCCGTCTCTGTTCTCAACTGCAGATTCCTCGTCGCTGACGCTTTTTTGAGTGACGAAAATTGGAAGTGACTAAAATTACGAGTGACGAAAATTGGAAGTGACTAAAATTACGAGTGACTAAAGTGACTAAAGTGGTGGCGTCGCTGCGCTCCGG
>JAQVTF010000064.1 GCA_028700185.1 Desulfobacteraceae bacterium
CCTTCCATCAGCTTGCTGGCCACCCAGCGGGACGGATAAAAGGCCGGCAAGGTGGTTTCATCGGCCAATCTTTTTTCGATATTCCGCAAAAACGGTTCCATCTCCCCATAGTCGATGCGCACCGCCGTTTTTCGGCGACCGTCGGCCGCGGCGGCCACCGCGTTGAAGAGGGTTTTTTTGCCCGTTCCGTTTTTCATGCTCGTCGGCACCACCGCCACCCCCAGGTGTTCCGCCAGCCCTTCGGTGTCGATGACCACCCCCAGTCGCTTGGCCACGTCCATCATGTTCAGGTTGAGCACCAGCGGGATTTCCATCTCCATCAGTTGAAAGGTCAGATACAGGCTTCGCTTGAGGTTGGAAGCGTCGGTGACGTTGATCACGAGGGACGGTTTTTCGTGCAGAATGAAATCGCGAGAGACCCGTTCCTCGGGCGAATAGGAGGTCAGGCTGTAGGTGCCCGGCAGATCCACCACCTCCACCGTGCGGCCGTCGTAGCGGTAGTGGCCGGACATCTTGTCAACCGTGACCCCGGGGTAGTTGGCCACGTGCTGGCTGGCGCCGGTCATCGCGTTGAAAACAGTGGATTTGCCACAGTTGGGCTGGCCGGCCAGGGCCACGAGGATCTTTTTATCGGTCACGTCCTTCTACCTCCACAAACCGGGCCTCGGCGTGCCGCAGGCTGAGGAAACGGCCTTCGATTTCCACCTCCATGGGATCTTTCAGGGGGGCGTTGCGAACCACCCGCAAGTAGAGCCCCGGGCAAAGCCCCATGTCCATCAGGCGTTGTCCGAGGTGGTCGCGGGCGGCCAGGCGCTTGACATGGCACCGACTGCCGGGTTTGAGTTCGTCCAGGGTCATGGCTCCTCCTCCTCATCGATGAACGCCGCATGGCGGCCATTGAACAAAAAAAGGCGCAACCTTGGGCGGAGATAACCGCCTGTTGCGCCTTCACTTCCTTCGCGCCGATTAGGCCGAAGGCCGTAAGGAATGTCAATTAAAAATAGATTAATCTAACAAAATAAAAAACAAAATAACTGACCCTGCGATTTTGTCAAGCCCAATTTTCAGGCCGCAAGGGTCGAGAAAGGTCTGGGATTGATCCGGACATCTCAGAAGATTGGGCATTTGTCTTCAGTCCGTTTCGATCAATACCGCTGTCAGGTTTTTGCGTAACATTTCGAGTTGTTTGGATTTGAAGGACCGGCGGGTGGATTCCAGCACCTCGATGGCCTCCTGGATCGCTTCCCGGAGCCGCTTTTCCCGGGAGCGCAAGGGGCAGTTGGCCGCCAGTGCCGACAATCCGCCGGATCGCGGGCAGCTCTGCAGCACCAGGGCCACCAGATTCTGTTGCAGCTCGATTTCCCGCTGCTGGCGGGCAACGCTGTCGGCGATGGCGGCCAGCACTTCGCCGCGCTCGTTGCGGCGGGCCTTGTCCCCCTCAACGGGAACAGGTTGAAGGGTGTCTGGCAGGTTATCGGTGTGTTGTTGGCAATCGGTCGCCATTTTTTAATGTCCTAAATATCTTAATAATTTCTAACAAAAGAAGGGAAAAAAGCCGTCTGCCGGATTTTTACGACAAAATTAAACCGGCACACGGTCCTGAGATGGGAGAGGACACCGGTGACGGCGTTTTCCCAAGGATGCGCTCCGTACCCGGTCACGATTGAATCTCGTTGACGCCTTTCGGGTCTTCCCGGTTCATGCGCTGCCGCAACTGACCGGAGAAAATCGCCGACCGCTCGGGGCAATCCGCCGGTGGAGATCCCCGGCGGCGATACTCCTCGAAACGCTCGAGCCAGTTGGCGCCGGTGCGGGGACAGTCACGCACGAAGTCCATGAAATCGGTCAACCTTTCCAAGGTGTCGACACTCAGGCTGTGCTCCATGCGGCAGGCTTCTTCGTCCGCGGTGGCCGGGTCGACCTTGAGGATTTCGGTGAGAAAGTTGGCCAGTAGCCCGTGTCGACGGCGCATTTCCTTGCCCACCCGCCTGCCGGCGGCAGTGAGCTCGACGTACTCATACTTGCGGTACTGGACCAGTCCCCGATCATCCAGCGTCTTGAGCATGCTGGTCACGGTGGGCATTTTGACCCCCATGCGGCGGGCGATGTCCTTGACCCGCACCACCTTCTGCTCCTGATCCAGGTCGAAAATCGCCTCCAGATAGTCTTCCATCACGGAAGTCAACGCCCCGGGGGAACGTCCACCGCCCAATTTGGATGGATCCATGATGATCTCCTTTGGTATCAGTGACGGCGATGAGTTCGATTACTCATTTAAAGTTAGTTAAATCAAACTTATTTCAGGGTCAACAAATTTTTCGGTCCGGCGCATCAACCAAAACGCCTTGATGAACGTTTCGTGATGTCCGGTCACGCCTGAAGGAGGCAACACCGGCCGGTGGCGGGCGTATCGTGCCCTTGTCAACGCCCGTCAAATCGGGATAAGGAATCTTCGGCGGCGCGTTCGTTTGCTTCACATGAACCCTATCGAAATTTTTTCATGGATGATCCAGTGGCTTGTTCCAAGCGCGGGCTCGGTTTTCGGTCCGATCCCAAAAAACGTTCCGAGGGGGATTTCCTTCGGCCCGCGCATCGCGTGATCCTGGTCAGCGGCCCCAAGCACAGCGGCAAGACCACCTTGGTGGAAACAGTGATCGCCACCCTGGCCGGCCGGGGGGGGCGCATTGCCGGCATCTTGGCCAGGGGGTTGTGGCAGGACGGCCTGCGGGCGGGGTTCGATCTGGTCAATTTGTCCACCGGCCATTGCACGCCACTGGCCCGACGCCGAACCGGTCGCCATCCGGTGCACGGGATGATGTTCGATTTTTTCGATGAGGGGTTTCGGGCCGGCGCCGAGGCCCTGTCCCTTGAGGTCTGCCGAGAGGCGGACATCGTGGTGGTGGACGAAATCGGGAGGCTGGAGGCCATGGGGGAGGGCTGGGCCCCTTACCTGGACAAGCTGCGAACTCTCGAGGGACCCGTTGTGATTCTCGTTGCTCGGCTGGATTGCATGCCGCGGATCAGAAATCGGTTCGATCTTCACGACGCACCGATGATTGATGTGCGTGACCCTGACGCAGCGGCACGGCTCCATGTCGCCGTCGGGGCTGAATTTGCTGCTTGAAGATTTTTAAAACAGGTACTTGATCATGACAAAACCGCCGATGAGCAGCACGGTGAAGCTCACCGCCAGCATATCGAAGTAGCGATCGATGAAGCTCTGGATGCTGGGACCGAAAAGATAGATGAAGCCGGCTACGAGGAAAAAGCGCGCCGAGCGCGAGAGGATCGAGGCGATCATGAAAACGGCGAAGTTGACCTCGAACATGCCGGCGGAGATGGTAAAAAGCTTGTAGGGGAGCGGGGTGAAACCCGCGATGCCGATGGCCCAGGCATCGTACTGCTGGTAGAGCAACTGAATCTGGGCCACCTTGGGCTCAAGGCCGTAGAAGGTAATGATGGGTACCCCGACGCGGTCCATGAACTGCCAGCCGATGAGATAGCCGAGGATGGCCCCCAGCACCGAGCCCATGGCGCTCACCGTCGCGTAGCGAAAACTCTTGCGCGGCAACGCTACGGCCAAGGCGATGAGCAGCACGTCCGGGGGAATCGGGAAGAAGGAGGATTCGCAGAAGGCCAGGATGAACAAGGCCCAGGTGCCATGGGGGGTTTCGGCCCAGTGCCGTACCCAGTCGTAAAGGCGGCGAAGCATCTCAGATCTCTTTCCACCCCTGTTCTCCCACCAGCTTGACGAAGCGGCAGCCCCCCAGATCCTGTCGCTCGATGCCGTGGTCGGTTCTGATCAGACGGACCAGCTCCTGGCTTTGGGCGTTGCCCACCGGCAATACCATGCGGCCGCCAACGGCCAACTGGCGCACCAGCACCTCGGGGATCCGCGGCGCCCCGGCGGTGACGATGATGGCGTCGAAAGGGCTTTCGTCCGCCCAGCCGGTGGTGCCGTCGGAGTATCGGGTCACGATGTTGTGGTACTGCAGCCGGTCGAAGAGTTTGCGAGCCCGGGCATACAGGGTGTAGATCCGCTCGATGGTGTAGACCCGGGACACGATTTCAGCCAGCACGGCGGCCTGATACCCCGAACCGGTGCCGATCTCCAGTACGCGGTCCCCGGGCTCCAGGCAGAGGGCCTGGGTCATTTCGGCCACGATGTAGGGTTGGGAAATGGTTTGCTGCTCGCCGATGGGCAGGGGAAAATCGCCGTAGGCCTGATCCATCAGCGCTTCGCTGACGAACAGGTGGCGGGGGACCTTTTCCATGGCGGCCAGCACCCTCGGGTCATGAATACCGCGGGCGGCGATCTGATTGCGAACCATCTCCTGCCGCTGGCGCTTGAATTTCACCGGTTCCGGAATCATGCCCGCCTAGATCTTGTAGATGGTTCGCTGGTTGGTGATGATGATGTCCACAAAGCGGTCCTGGGAATCCATGTGGATCTGGGGAACGAGTTGCTCCTCGAACCCCAGTGCCACCTTGCGCGTGGTGGGCGCCAGACGGGGCATGAGCAGGTCGTAGAGTTCCAGGCCACTGCCGAGGCGTCCGCCCTTTTCGTCCAGCCCGATGGCCGGCAGGATGGCGATATCCACCACGTCCAGGGGCACCTGTTTGCAGCGCTTGGGATCCGGCTGGGAGATGCCGCCGGGGCCTTCCACCAACTGGCTGTCGAGACTGTCGACCTTGTACAAACCGACATTTTTGCTATCCGGCGAAAACGAGGGCAGGACGACGATCTTGTTGTACTGAAGCGCCCGCTGGATCATGGCGCGGGTGTCGACTTCGCCGGGGCCTGGCATATACATCATCACAATGCGGGCTTCGAGAAAGTTGGCAAACTCGAACAGTCGCGCTTCGATGGCTTGCGTGCGTTTATCGCGCTCGGTCTTGGACAGGTTTTCCAGCACCGAGATGATCTGTTGCCGCAGCTCCTGCTTGGTGGTGTGCTGGTCCTCCATCAATTTTCCTCCGGAGTACGGATCTGAACCCTGCCGACCCGGACCAACTCGGGCCGGGTTGATATCGCAGATACTATAGTGGACGGCTGGATTAAAGTCAACTTATAATAATCATTGACTAAATATCGGCTTCATACTAAGGTCCCCAATCGTTTCGCCACACTGGTGGGTGCCTGGTGGAAGCTGTCGTCAATCCTTCTGAAATCCCAAATTCTAAAAATAGGAATCCCGATGCTCGATATCAAGCTGGTGAGACAAAATCCTCAACGGCTCCGCGAGGCCTTGGGCCACCGGGGTCTGGACCTGGACCTGGACGGTTTTTTGGCGCTGGACGAGAAACGGCGGACCGGTCTGCAGCAGATCGAAACCCTGCGCCACCGGCGCAACGTGGTCTCCGAGGAAATCGCCCGAATGAAGAAAGCGGGCCAGTCCCCGGAGGACTTGATGGCCGAGATGCGCGAAGTGGGAGGGACCATCAAGGCCCTGGAGGCCGATCTGGCCGAAGCCCAACAGCAAACCGACCAGTTTCTGCTTACCGTTCCCAATCTGCCCCACGAAAGCGTGCCGGTGGGCCGGGACGAAACGGAAAATCCGGTGCTCCGGATAGAGGGGACACCGCCGGCCTTCGACTTCGAGCCTCAGGCCCATTGGGATCTGGGGCAAAAGCTGGGCATTTTCGACTTCGAACGGGCGGCACGGATCACCGGAGCGCGATTCCCCCTTTACTTCGGGGCCGGGGCGCGGCTGGAGCGGGCCCTGATCAACTTCATGCTCGATGTGCACACCGGCGACCACGGCTACCGCGAGGTATTGCCGCCGTTCATCGTCAATCGCGCCACCATGACCGGCACCGGTCAGTTGCCCAAGTTCGAGGCGGACCTGTTCAAGCTCGAGGGCTGGGACTACTTTCTGGTGCCCACCGCCGAGGTGCCGGTGACCAATATTCACGCCGGCAGCGTGCTGGATGCCGAGACGCTGCCCCTCTACTACACCGCCTACACGCCTTGCTTTCGTTCCGAGGCCGGTTCCTATGGCAAGGATACCCGGGGGCTGATTCGTCAGCATCAGTTCAACAAGGTGGAGCTGGTCAAGTTCGCCCTGCCCGAGACGAGTTACGCGGAACTTGAAAGCCTGTTGGCCAACGCCGAGGCGATTCTCCAGCGGCTCGGCCTGCCCTACCGGGTCATCACGCTCTGCACCGGGGATCTGGGATTCTCGGCGGCCAAGACCTACGACATCGAGGTCTGGATGCCGGCCCAGGGAACCTACCGGGAAATTTCTTCATGCAGTAATTTCGAGGACTTTCAAGCGCGACGGGCCGACATCCGGCTGCGGCGAAAAGGCGTCAAAGGCACCGAACTGGTCCATACCCTCAACGGTTCGGGCCTAGCGGTGGGCCGCACCGTGGCGGCCATTTGCGAGAATTGCCAGCAGGCTGACGGGACCATCCGCATTCCGGAACCGTTGCGGCCTTACATGGGCGGCCTGGAGGTGATCGCGCCATGAAACCGGAAGCCTTCAGTGATCCCTGGAAGAACATGGTGGTGCCGCAATGCGCCGGGCGGCTGGTGTATCGTTGCCTCGGCTGCGGGGAGCGTTTCGGCATCGAACGACTCCTCTACACCTGTCCGTCCTGCCACCAGGTGCTACTCATCGAAGACGAGGATTTCGACCGGCTGCGGGCCCTGGACGGGGCCACCTGGCGACAGTTGTTCGACTACCGCAAGATGCTCACCCTCCCCGCCCTCAAGGGAATTTATCGCTACCATGAATTCATCGGGCCGGTGATTCCCCTGGACGCCATCGTGTACCTGGGCGAAGGGCACACCCCGGTGGTGGAGGCCAACCCGTTGATGCAACAGCGGGTGGGGATGCGATTTTATTTCAAAAACGACGGCCAGAATCCCAGCGCCTCGTTCAAGGACCGGGGAATGGCCAGCGCTTTCAGCTATATCCGGCACCTTCTCAACAGCGGTCGCCTCGAGGAGGTGCTGGCGGTGTGCGCCTCCACCGGGGACACCTCGGCGGCGGCGGCGCTCTATGCTTCCTACTTGCAGCCACGGGTCAAGTCGGCGGTACTCCTGCCCCGGGGGAAGGTCACTCCCCAGCAGTTGAGCCAGCCTCTGGGGAGCGGGGCGGCGGTTTTCGAGATCCCCGGCGTTTTTGACGACTGCATGAAGGTGGTCGAGGCCCTCTCGGAGCGTTACAACGTGGCGCTGCTCAACAGCAAGAACGCGTGGCGGATTCTCGGTCAGGAGTCTTATGCTTATGAAATTGCACAGGATTTCGAATATGCGATGGGCGATTTG
Organism: Desulfobacteraceae bacterium; assembly: GCA_028700185.1. Classification (GTDB taxonomy): domain Bacteria; phylum Desulfobacterota; class Desulfobacteria; order Desulfobacterales; family UBA2174; genus UBA2174. The sequence goes on from JAQVTF010000064.1 coordinate 7,277, forward strand.
GTCGTGGTGGTGCCCATCGGCAACGCCGGCAATATCACCGCCGTGATGAGCGGCTTCCTCAAGTTTCACCAGGCCGGCATCATCGACACCCTGCCCAAAATCATCGGGGTGCAGTCTTTCCATGCCGACCCGGTTTATCGTTACTACCGGGAACCGGATCCGGCCAAGCGGCGCTTCGAGCCGGTGACGGTACGATCCAGCGTGGCCCAGGCCGCCATGATCGGCAATCCGGTGTCCATGCCGCGGGTGGTGCACCTGGCGCAACGGTACGATGAAGTGGCCGGTTGCCGGCGTACTTTCGTGGCGGGGGTGAAGGAACAGCAGATCATGGACTGGCAGCTTGCCGCCAACCGCAATGGCCACGTGGCCTGTACCCACGGCGGTGAATGCCTCGCCGGACTGCTGGTCGCCAAGGCCCAGGGGTGGGTGAACGAGACCGAGACGGCCGTGCTCGATTCCACGGCCCACGCCTTGAAGTTCAGCGGGTTCCAGGATCTTTATTTCAGCGGGAGGTTTCCCGAAGAGTTCGAGATCGTTCCCGACGAGGCCCTCATCAACCGCCCCGTGACGGTTCAGCCGAAGGACCTGGAAAAAGTGCCGGCCCCGGGGCAGCCGTTGCAAGGGGCTGATTTCCAGCGTTTCGTGGATTTGACCAGTCGAGAGATCGCGCGTTTTCTGGACCTGAAGGAGATTTGACCGGAAGCCGCGCCGGTGGCCCCGAAAACGACGCGGAAGCGGGGAGAGCCCATGAAGAGTTCGCCGGTGCGAATCAGCGCGGCGGTCCTGATTGTCCTGGCCATGGCGGCCTGCGTTGCCGTCCGGACCGATTCCGGCGTCCGGGCGGAAGCCCTGCGGGATTTGGGCGAGGCCTACCTGCTGGATGGCGCCCCCCGGGCGGCCCTGAAGGAACTGTTGGAAGCCGAACGGCTCAATTCCGCCGATCCGCGGGTGCACAACTTGCTGGGCTTGACCTACGATGGCCTGGAACGACCGGATCTGGCCACCGGGCATTTCGAAAAGGCCCTGGCGCTGAAACCGGATTTTTCCGAGGCGCGCAACAACCTGGCCGTGGTGCTGCTCAGGCAGGAGCAGTACGCGGCGGCCATCACTCACCTGGAACAGATCCTGGAGGACCTGCTCTATCCCACCCCGCAAGTGGCGGCCTGCAATCTCGGCTGGGCGTACTACCGCACCGGACGCCAGCAACTCGCCGAGCAGGCTTACCGCCGGAGCCTGGCCCACTACGAAGAAGAGGTGCCGCGGGATCAAACCTTCATTCGGGCCCTGGTGGGGCTGGGACGGGTCCTGTTGGCGCAGAACCGGGCGAAAGAGGCCGTGGACCCCTTGCGGACCGCCGCGGATCTGGTCCCCGACCGCGCCGAGATTCAATTCGAACTCGGGCGCGCCTACACGGTCGTCGGGGATAAAAACAACGCCCGTTGTGCTTTTAAAAAGGTCATCGAGTTGGCCCCGGACAGCCAATGGGCAACCCGGGCCCTGGGTCTGGCATCCGGCCTCTGAACGGTTCCACGTCGCCCCCGCATCGAAAAGCAGCCCCTCAAGGCGTGTTCATCGAAGCCGGAGGAGCCGTGGCACCGGGGGAAGCCGTTCGATTTTTCTCTTCATAGACGGACAGCAGGAAGAGGGTGGCCAGCGGTTGGGTGAAAAGGGTGCCGATGAACACCGACCCGCCGATCATGCTGATGATCAAGAAGATCACCACCACCACGGCGTGATCGAGCAGGTCTCCTCGACGCACCATGGCGTAGCTTTCCTTGATGGCCGCCACCAGCCCCAGGTCGCGGTCCGTCATGAGGGGGATCATGTAGAGGCAGAAAAAGGTGATGGCCAAGACAACGGCCATGCCCGGCACCACCAGCAGCATGAAACCGATGGACACCGCCACGAATACCGCGATGCCAAAGCCCAGCAACGGCAGAAACAGCTTCATGTAGGAAAACAGGTCCCGCACGTTGGGTTCGCGTCCGTGCCGTACCAGCAACAGCAGGCTCTGGGTATAGCCGGCGAACGTCACCGGCGCCAGGATGCCCAGGGAAAAGGTGCTCACCCCCACCATGACCAGGGTGATGAGAATCAGGGCCACGATATTCTTCAGCGTCAGGTTCCAGGCGGTTTCGATGTGGTGCTTGAAGTCCATGGGGCTCCTTTGGATCCGGGAATCGCCAGCGGCGTGTCCCCTTCTCCGTTCGGGTTTCTTGGAACGCCGGGCCTTGGCCGACTTTTTCTCGCATACACATTTTTACTTTGATTGTCAATAAGTTACCTGGAAGTTAAACGCTGGTGCAACGCTGGCTGGAACCGCTTCGATTCCGGCAGAGGCCATTTTTCGGCTTGACTTGTTCGTTGGGCATGGCGTAGAAATTAATTTCACTCTTGAACGGAAAGCAAGGAAGCACCCGATGTTCGGTCTTTTCATTATCAGCCTTATTCTCATTATTGGCGTTCTCGTAGGCCTTATTGTCGCCTGCGAGGCACACCGGGGGCTGATAATGGCCTAGCGACCCATTACCCGAAGGAAACAAAAATCCGTTAGCGGCCCCCGAAAGGCGCTAACGGATTTTTTTTTACAAAATCGCGGGAGGAATCATGAAGTCCATCAAATCAGCCGGCCAGGCCAAGAAGGATGCCGCCGCCAGCGGGCCGGCGCCCCGGGAAATGAGCGGTGCCCAGATCTTGATGGCGGCGCTCAAGAGCGAGGGCGTCGATACCGTGTTCGGTTTTCCGGGCGGGGCGGTCATCGATATTTACGATGCCTTGGTGCAAACGGACATCCGCCACATTCTCGTCCGCCATGAGCAGGGGGCGGTCCACGCCGCCGACGGCTACGCCCGCGCCAGCGGGCGGGTCGGGGTCTGCCTGGTGACCAGCGGTCCCGGGGCCACCAACACCGTTACCGGCATCGCCACGGCCTACGCCGATTCGATTCCGCTGGTGATTCTCACCGGCCAGGTGCCCACCCATCTCATCGGCAACGATGCCTTCCAGGAGGTGGATATCGTGGGCATCACGCGCCCCTGCACCAAGCACAACTATCTGGTCAGTCGCACCGAAGACCTGGCTCGGGTGATTCACGAGGCGTTTCACATCGCCCGTTCCGGCCGGCCCGGGCCCGTGCTCATCGACCTGCCCAAGGATGTCGTCAACGGACGCGCCCTTTGTAGCCCCCCTGTCGGCCAGGTGCAACTGCGGGCCTATCGGCCCACCTACCGGCCCAACAAGCACCAGGTACGCAAGGTCGCCGACCTCATCGCCGAAGCCCGGCATCCGGTGATCTTTGCCGGTGGCGGGGTGATCCTGTCGGGGGGCAGCGCGGAACTCACCGCCTTCGCCCGTCGTACCGCCACCCCGGTGACCACCTCCCTGATGGGGTTGGGGGCCTTTCCGGGCACCGATCCGCTCTGGCTCGGAATGATCGGCATGCATGGCACTTATCGGGCCAACATGGCCGTCAGCCATGCCGACCTGCTCGTGGCCGTGGGGGTTCGCTTCGACGACCGGGTTACCGGCAAGACCGACGCCTTCGCGGCCCAGGCCAAGATCGTGCACATCGACATCGATCCCACTTCGATCCGCAAGAACGTGCCGGTGACCATCCCGGTGGTGGGGGATTGTCGCCTGACCCTCGAGGCCCTCAACGCCCTCATCGACGACAAGCTGCCGTCGGACCTGGCCTCATTGCGCGCCCCCTGGCTGGATCAGATCGACGCCTGGCGCCGTTCCCACCAGCTCGCCTACCGCCAGACAGAGGCCATCAAGCCCCAGTTCGTGGTGGAAACATTGCATCGGCTCACCGGCGGCAAGGCCATCGTCACCACCGAAGTGGGCCAGAACCAGATGTGGGCCGCCCAGTTCTACCATTTCGATCAGCCGCGTCATTTCATTACTTCGGGGGGGCTGGGCACCATGGGGTTCGGTTTGCCGGCGGCCATCGGGGCACAGGTGGCTTTCCCGGACAAACTGGTGGTGGACATTGCCGGCGACGGCAGTATCCAGATGAACATTCAGGAGATGGCCACCGCCATGCAGTGCGGGCTACCGGTGAAGATCGTGATTCTCAACAACGGATACCTCGGCATGGTGCGCCAGTGGCAGGAGCTCTTCTACCAGAAACGCTACGCCTGCACCGGCATGGAGGTCCAGCCGGATTTCGTCCGGTTGGCGGAGGCCTACGGGGCCACGGGGCTACGCGCCACCCGCCCCGACGAGGTGGAGGCGGTGTTGCGGAAGGGCATCGAGACGCCGGGACCGGTGATCATGGATTTCGTGGTAGAACGCGAGGAGAGCGTCTATCCCATGGTGCCGGCCGGCGCGCCCATCACCGAGATGCTGCTGGTCTAGGCAAGGCGAAGGCCGGCCTGAAACCGTAAAAGCGGACGGATCCGTCGGGTCGGTCCGATGCGCCCGAGAAAAATAGACACCAAGGAAAAATCATGACTGCCGAACGACACATCTTCACCATGCTGGTGGACAACGAACCCGGGGTGCTTTCCCGGGTGGTGGGGCTGTTTTCCGGCCGCGGGTTCAACATCGAAAGCCTCTGCGTGGCGGAAACCATCGATCCCAAGATTTCCCGCATCACCCTCGTCACGCTGGCCAACCCGCCGGTGGTGGAACAGATCGAAAAACAGCTCAACAAGCTGGTCAACGTCATCAAGGTGCGCGACCTGAGCGGGGACGATGCCGTCAAGCGGGAAATGGCCCTGATCTGCGTCCAGGCCAAACCGGAGCACCGGGCCGAGATCCTGCGTATCGTGGACATCTTTCGTTGCAAGGTGGTGGACGTGGGCCTGGAGCACTATATCATCGAGGTCACCGGTGACGAAGGCAAGCTGGCGGCCCTGATCAACCTGCTGCGGCCCATGGGCATCCAGAAGATTGCGCGTACCGGCACCGTGGCGCTGCTGCGCGAGCCGAATTGATGCAGTTGGATGCTTGAAACTTGAAACTGGGGACCGGCGGTGCGGCGCCCCAATCCCATTTGCACTCAAAAATCCAAGGAGAGAACAGAATGGCTCGGATCGATTTTGGCGGTACGGTGGAGGAAGTGATCACTTCGGAAGAGTTCCCCCTGCAGAAGGCCCGGGAGGTGCTGGCCGACGAGACGGTGGCGGTGCTCGGCTACGGGGTCCAGGGGCCGGGGCAGGCGATGAACCTGCGCGACAACGGCATACGGGTCATCGTGGGCCAGCGTGAAGGCGGAGCTTCGTGGCAGCGGGCCGTGGATGACGGCTTCGTCCCCGGCGAGACCCTGTTCCCCATCGAAGAGGCGGCCCGCCGCGGCACCGTGGTCCAGTACCTGCTCTCGGACGCCGGCCAGGTGGCCATGTGGCCGAAGATCGCCGCTTGCCTCAACCCGGGGGATGCCCTGTATTTTTCCCACGGTTTTTCCATTGTTTACCGCGACCAGACCCAAATCGTGCCGCCGGAAAATGTCGATGTCATCCTCGTGGCGCCCAAGGGGTCGGGTCGCACGGTGCGGACCAACTTCCTGGAAGGCAGCGGTATCAATTCGAGTTTCGCCATCCACCAGGACGCCACCGGCCGTGCCCGGGAACGGACCATCGCCCTGGGCATCGCCATCGGATCCGGCTACCTCTTTCCCACCACCTTCGAAAAAGAGGTCCACAGCGATCTCACCGGCGAGCGCGGCGTGCTGATGGGATGCCTGGCCGGGGTGATGGAGGCCCAGTACAACCTGCTGCGGCGCAACGGCCACAGCCCCAGCGAGGCTTTCAACGAGACCGTCGAGGAACTGACCCAGAGCCTGATTCGCCTGGTGGCGGAAAACGGAATGGACTGGATGTACGCCAACTGCAGCACCACCGCCCAGCGTGGCGCTCTGGACTGGGCGCCGAAGTTTCGGGATGCCGTGGCGCCGGTGTTCGATGAGCTTTACCGCAAGGTGGTGGACGGCAGTGAGACGCGTCGGGTGCTGGAAGTCAACAGCGCCCCCGACTACCGGGTCAAGCTGGAACGGGAGCTGAAACAGATCCACGACAGCGAAATGTGGCGTGCCGGCGCCGCGGTGCGCGCCCTGCGTCCGGAGAACCGGCGCATTTAAGGAGAAACATCCATGGAACCTCCGGTATGGCTCTACGATACGACCCTGCGGGACGGCACCCAGGGGGAGAATATCAATTTCTCCTCGGCGGAGAAGCTCCAGATCGCCAAGCGTCTGGAAGATGCCGGGATTCATTACATCGAGGGCGGTTGGCCGGGCTCCAACCCGCGGGATATGCACTTTTTCGAACTGGTCCGGCGGGAAACCTTCGCCAAGGCACGCATCGTGGCCTTCGGTGCCACCCGTCGCTCCGGGATCCGGCCCGAGGCGGATGTCAACCTCAAGGCGCTCATCGACAGCGAGGCCCCGGCAGTGGCCCTTTTCGGCAAGAGCTGGGACCTCCATGTCGATAGGGTCATGGGGATCGCCCGGGACGAGAATCTGGCCATGATCCGCGAATCGGTGGCTTTTCTCAAAGGCCGCGGCAGGGAAACGCTCTACGACGCCGAACACTTTTTCGACGGCTTCCGCGACAACCCGGACTATGCCCTGCAAACCCTGGCCGCCGCCGCCGAAGGAGGTGCCGACGCCCTGGTGCTCTGCGATACCAACGGTGGCAGTCTGCCTTCGGATATCCGGGGGGCCGTGGCGGCGGTGAAGCGTTTTTTCGAAAACCGGTCGCCGGTGAGACTCGGCATTCACACCCACAACGACTGCGGCCTGGCCGTGGCCAATACCATCGAGGCGGTGGACGCCGGCGCCACCCTGGTCCAGGGAACCATCAACGGCTACGGGGAGCGCTGCGGCAATGCCGATCTGACCTCCATCATCCCCATCCTGTGTCTCAAGATGAGCCTGCCGGCGGTTTCAGATACCAATTTGCGCAAGATCAAGAAGCTGTCGCGGTTTGTCAGTGAGACCGCCAACCTCGTCCCGCAAAGCAACCGTCCCTTCGTGGGCCAGAGCGCCTTCGCCCACAAGGGCGGTATTCATGTCCATGCCATCATGAAGGAGCCCCGGGCCTACGAGCACACCGACCCGGAGCGGGTGGGCAACCGGCGTCGGGTGCTGGTGTCGGACATGTCCGGCCGCAGCAACGTGGCCTACAAGGCGCGGGAGCTGGGCATCGATCTGGACGTCGAAGGGGATCAAAGCAACCGGCTGGTGACCCGCATCAAGGAAATGGAACAGGCCGGCTACCAGTTTGATGCCGCCGACGGATCGCTCAAGATCCTGATGGAAAAGTTCACCCGCCGGTTCACGCCCCATTTTGAACTCGAGGCGTTTCGGGTGGCCATCGAAAAGGATCAGGACCGCCCCTGCGGGGCCCATGCCACCATCAAGATCAAGGTCGGCGGTCAGGAGGAGATCACCGCCGCCGAAGGACAAGGCCCGGTGAGCGCTTTGGACAATGCCTTGCGCAAGGCCCTGGACAAGTTCTATCCCGAGGTGCGGACCATGCGGCTGGTGGATTTCAAGGTACGGGTCATCGACGGCCGGGAGGGAACGGCCGCCCGGGTGCGGGTGCTCATCGAGTCCCGGGACCAGGACGACGTGTGGCAGACCATCGGGGTCAGCGAGGACATCATCGAGGCCAGTTGGCAGGCCTTGGCGGACAGTTTTCAGTACAAGCTGGCCAAGGCGGCCAATGGCAACGGGGCCAAGGCGGCGCTTCCTTGATTGGCGAGGCAGCGGCGCCGCTCAACATTTTTTTCGCTCAG
>JAQVTF010000065.1 GCA_028700185.1 Desulfobacteraceae bacterium
CAAAGGAAATGATTGAGATGAAAAAATACATAGCGGAATGCTTCGGCACATTCTGGCTGGTTCTTGGCGGGTGCGGCAGTGCGGTGCTGGCCGCTGCCTTTCCGGATGTCGGCATCGGATTGCATGGGGTTGCGTTCGCTTTTGGTCTCACGGTGCTAACCATGGCGTTTGCCATCGGGCATATTTCCGGCTGCCATCTCAATCCTGCGGTTTCCGTGGGCCTCTGGGCTGGCGGGCGTTTCCCACCCAATCAACTGTTGCCTTACATCATCGCGCAAGTCATCGGGGGGATTCTCGCCGGTGGGGTGCTTTACCTGATTGCCTCCGGTAAGGCGGGATTCGACGTGGCGGCCGGTTTCGCCGCCAACGGCTACGGCGCTCACAGCCCCGGCGGGTACTCCCTGCCGGCCGCGCTGATCACGGAAATCGTCATGACCATGATGTTTCTGGTGGTGATCCTCGGTGCCACGGACTCCCGGGCGCCGCAGGGGTTTGCACCCATCGCCATCGGTCTGTGCCTTACCTTGATTCACCTGATCAGCATCCCGGTGACCAACACTTCGGTAAACCCCGCCCGCAGTACCGGGGTGGCCGTTTTTGCCGGGGATTGGGCGCTGGCCCAACTGTGGCTATTCTGGCTGGCGCCCATCGTTGGCGCGGTGATCGGTGCTGCGATTTACCGCTACATCGGAAGCGACCATTAAAAGCGGTTCGTTCATCTGACTTCGCCGAAGCGCGGAGATTGAGCGGATGCGGCACAAGTGCCGGATGACAAGGGGGTGCTGATGACCTGTATGACGGTCATCGCCAAAATAAAGCCGGAAAAGCGAAACGAATTTTTGGATGCCATGCGTTCGCTCCAAAAGGAACGTCTCGCGGAACCGGGAATAAGCATCTCCCAGGTTTATGAGGACTGGGAAGACCCGTATCGTTTCGTTCTCATGGATGAATGGGAGACGGAGAACGATATGCAGCGTTTTCTCGGGAAGGAAAGTTTTAGTGTGTTGATGGGGGCGTTGCGGACCTTGGGGGCGGAAGTCGAGGTCAAGTTGACGCGACTTGTCGAAAAGAGGCGATTCGGGAGCGCCGCGTTGAACGACGGCGGCCAGGGAAAGCAGTTTAACTAAAGCAGAAATGGAGGAAGAAATGATGAAGAAAGCTCTGGCGGTAATGGGATTAGGGGCTCTGCTGGTATTTTCCGGTTGTGCTCACCAGCAAAGCGGAGACATGAACTATCTCCAAGAGGAACTGGCCAAAAAAGATAGCCAGATCAAGCAGCTTGAAACGGCCCAGAAAGCAAAAGATGCCACTTTGGCGGAATACGAGAAAAAGCTTGCGGAGAAACCCGAAACCGTCGTTGTGCCGGAAACCGGGGCCGATGGCATGCTGCTGCCCCCGAACGCGAAACCGGGCGAGTGCTATGCCCGGGTGTTCATTCCCCCCACCTACCGAACGGTGACCGAGACCGTGCTGAAACGCGGCGCTTCGGAACAACTGGAAGTGGTTCCCGCCAAGTACGAATGGGTGAAAGAGCAGGTTCTCGTCAGCGAGGCTTCCCAGCGCCTGGAGACGATTCCGGCCCAGTATGATTGGGTTGAAGAGCAAGTTCTCGTCAAGGAATCGTCCAGCCGCAAGGAGCAAATCCCGGCGCAATACGAATGGCAGGAAGAGAAAATCCTCGTAAAGCCCGCCGAAACCGTCTGGAAGAAAGGACGCGGCCCCATCGAAAAGATGGACAATGCAACCGGCGAAATCATGTGCCTCGTCGAGGTTCCGGCGGTTTATCAAACAGTGAAAAGGAAGGTGATGGTGAGCCCGCCGGCCACGCAGGAAATTCCCATCCCCGCCGAATATGAAACCGTCAGAAAAAAGGTCATGGTCAAGCCGCCGACAACTCGGACCATCGAGATCCCTGCTGTCTATAAGACCGTGAAGGTCAAAAAAATGGTCACGCCGCCCCAGGAGCGCAAGATTCCCATCCCGGCCGAGTATCAGACCGTGACCAAGACTGAACAGGTGACCGACGGACGGATGGAGTGGCGACAGATTCTCTGCGAGACCAACGTCTCTCCTGATTTCATCAAGAGATTTCAGACCGCCCTGCTCAATGCCGGCCACAACCCGGGACCCATCGACGGGGTTTTTGGGCCTGAGACCGAAGCGGCCATGAAATCCTACCAGACCAAAAAGGGGCTGGCCTCCGGCGCCCTGACCTACGAAACCGTAAAGAGCCTGGGGGTTTCCTCCTGGTAGCGTTCAAGGAAAGACATTTTCGATAGCGTTTACCAGATCGGATGGGTGGACCCCGATGGGCGGGGTCCATCCGGTATGCCGATCCATCACCAGAGACAGCCGGTACCGGCGTCAATCGCTGAGATGGCCGGCTTGTTCCGTAGGCCTGGCGTTTGGAAGGGCCGGCCTCATGCCTCAAGGCCTTTGAAAAACAACTTTAACCCGAGGACGGAGACGATGCATGTTTAAAGAATTCAAAGAATTCGCAATGCGCGGCAACGTGGTGGACATGGCCGTGGGGATCATCATCGGTGCCGCTTTCGGCACCATTGTCAAGTCCCTGGTGGATGAGGTGATCATGCCACCCATCGGCCTGCTCCTGGGCAATGTCGATTTCACCGATCTGTTCATTACTTTAAAAGAAGGTGCCACGGCGGGACCCTACCTCACCCTGGCGGCCGCCAAGGAGGCCGGCGCCGTCACCTTGGGCTACGGTGCCTTTCTCAACACCGTGATCAGTTTCCTGATCGTCGCCTTTGCCGTCTTTATGCTCATCAAGGGGATGAACAGCCTAAAGAGAAAGGAGGATGCGCCACCTCCCGAGCCGACGACCAAGTCATGTCCTTACTGTTTTACTGAAATTCCGATCAAGGCCATCAAGTGTCCCCATTGCACCTCAGATTTGAAATGAGGTGTTTCGAGACGCCCTCTGTCGCCGGCCGTCGGTGCTCCCTGCTATCCCGACGCAGCTACGAAGGCTCCTTCACTGATGTTTGGAAGGACAGGGGAAAATGTTCGCCACCAACGAGTTCAACACCCAACGTACCTCGTTAAAAAGGAGACCATGAGATGTTGATCGACAAGACAGAGATGGGGGATTTCTTGGATATCATCAAAAAGGCCGGCTTGAATTCGGCGGATTTTGAGCTTCGAGAGCAACGGATGCACCTGCCCAAATTGGAGAACGAGGCGGAAGCCGGGCGGGTGATCGTCACCTACCTTCGGTCCGGCGTGGAGCGTTCGTACAATCACTTGCAGTGGGTCCTTGATTTCAACGACGACATGAGCAAAGAGGCCTTCGATTGAAAGGGGCTTAAGGGGTTGGGGGTGACCGGGTATCGGTTATCGCCGTGAAGGGAGTTTGCCGGCAGATGCTGCCAGAACCAAGGGAGGGATCATGGGACTATTCGATTTCGTTAAGGAGATCGGTCAAAAGCTGTTCAATCAGGATGCCGAAGCAGCCGAAAAGATCAAAGGCCACATCGAAGCAAACAACCCGGGAATTGCAGGGCTTGGCATAGATTTCAAGGACGGCGTGGTTTCCCTCACCGGCCAGGCATCGAGTCCTGATGCCATGGAGAAGGCGGTACTCATGGCCGGCAACGTCAAGGGGGTTACCGATGTCAACATCGATGGCCTGCGGGCCCCCGAAGTTACGGAAAAGGTGGAATACTACATCATCAAGAAGGGGGACACCCTGTCCGCCATCGCCAAGCAGTTCTATGGGAAGGCGAACGACTATCCCAAAATTTTCGAGGCCAACCGAGAGGTCATCAAGGATGCCAACCTGATCTACCCGGGTCAGAAAATTCGTATCCCACTTGGCTGATCCGGTAACGTGGCGCCATCAGATGCCCCGGTGGGCGGGGTATATCGGCGGTTCAACGCGTCGATTTGGGCGACAACCATTCGGAGGGAGGCAAAGATGGGCCTTAACGATCTGTTGGGCGCCATGATGCAATCCGGCATGGCCCCTTCATCCAATCAGCGAATGCAAAGTGCCATGGGGGGCAGAGGGTTGTTGGAAAGCCTGAGCGGCTTGTTCGGCGGGCAGCAGGGACAGAGCGGCGGCGGTCTGGGCGGCCTCCTTTCAGGGGCAATGGGCAGCGGCAGCGGCAGCGGCGGTTTGGGCGGCATGTTGGGCAGCGTGTTGAACCAGGCCGAGCAGGCGGTGGGCGGCAAGCAGAACTTGGCCCTCGGTGGATTGGGGGCCTTGGCGGGCTCACTTCTCGGCGGCGGCGGAAAGTCCATGGGCGGCGCCCTGGGCGGAGGGGTGATGGCCCTGCTGGGGGCCATGGCGTTCAGAGCCCTGAAAGACAGCGGGCAGGAACAGGCCCAGGTCCCGCTGGGACTTGCCAAACCCCAGACCGAATCCGAGGTGCAGGAACTGGAACAACGCACCGAACTGGTGCTCAGGGCAATGATCAACGCGGCCAAATCCGACGGCCAGATCGACCAGAACGAGGTCCAGCGCCTGGTGGGAAAGCTGAAGGATTTGGGGGCGGACGGGGCAGGTAGTAGCTGGATGGCCGCGGAACTCCAAAAGCCCATGGAGACCGAAGCGCTCCTGGCGGAAGCCAACAACCGACCCGACCTGGGGGCGGAGATCTACGCGGCTTCCCTCTTGGCCGTCGAAGTGGATACGCCGGCGGAAAAAGCCTACCTGGAACAGCTCGCCCGGGGACTGGGCCTGCCGGCCGAGGTGACGCAGCGCATCGAACAGATGATCGGCCTGGGATCTGTCTGAAGAGAGGATGGATTTCAACAACGAGAGCAGCACCTGGATGGGCCAAAGCCTCGGGTTCAGGGCTGCTCTCGGATTCCCCTCGGGTTTGACGGGGATTCGCGGTTTCCGGCGGAGGGAAACGATACAGCGGGGTGGTTCAGAATTTGCCGCCGGTGCGAAATCCACCTCCACCGAATCCCCCGCCGGTGCGAAATCCGCCACCGCCGAATCCCCCGCCGTGACGGATTCCTCTGCCAAGATTCGGCAAGAAGCCGCCGCCGAAGGTTTCGGGGGTACGGGGCCTGCGGAATTGCTGTTCCCGGCGGATCCGTTCCCACACGTCACCGCTTGATGCCATGCCGCCCAGCAGCATCCCCAGCAGGGCGCCGATATCAAAACTTCCCGGGAAGTAGGAATGCCCGGAATCGTATCGGTTCTGACGGAAGCGGCGCCGGAGCGTCTCCAGTTCCCGGAAGCCTTGCTGGCCTCTGGCCGCTTCGACCTGAACCTGTTTCAGCTCCTCGGTGATGCTCTTCTCCTCCTCCTGAAGGTCCCGGATCCGTTGGACGATCATGTCGTCGTCCGTCTTGGCGGTCAGCTTGGCTTCCATGTAAAGCTCGGCGATGGAGTCGTTGGCGATCTCATCGACCTGAAGCGCCATGGCCTTGCTGGAAAACGGATCGGCGCCGGAGGAGAAATCCGCTCGGGCCGCCATGAGGCGTTCGTAGTTCTTTTCTTCCTCTTCGATTTGAATTTCAAGCGCTTCCAGGGCCTTTTGGCGCGCGTCCAAGGTCTCCCGCCGGCCGGCGAAGCCCGCGTCTTCCAGCGCCTTGGCTTCCATCTGCCGCAGCTTTCGGTCCTCCTCGGCGGCGACGGCCTCCTGGCGTTCGGCGTGAGCCTGGAGATGCCCCGGAAGCTGGGTCAGCATGGCGTAGTTGTTGCGGGCCTCGTCGAAGCGGATCATCCGGGCGACCCAGGCATCCAGGGTCCGGGTCAGTGGTCCGGCCTTGTATTCCGGCGTCCGGAAGCGGCGTTTCCACAAATACATGAACAGCGGATCTTTCTCGTAGGGTTCGCCCTTGGCGGCCCGGTCCGCTTCCGCCTGATCCGCCTTCTCCCTGGCTCGGGATAGACGTTCCGCTGCCTCCGCCGTCCGGGTCTCCTGGGTGCTGTACGATTCCTGGCGATCAAGCTGTGCCCTGATCTCGCCCGCTTCGTCGTCCAGCGCTTTCAGTGTTTCGTCATAGACCCGCGCCGCTTCATCGCGGGAGGCCTTCAGGGCTTGCTGATGTTCCAGCGATTGGGCCAGGTTGTCCTCGGTTTCACGGAGCGCCTCGGTACGTTGCGAGAGCAGGTCGACGACTTCCCGATCCGTTTCATCCAGGTGGGCGATGACCCGGGCCGCACTGAGTTCGTCCATCCGAAACCGGGCCAAGCGGCGCACCGCCTCGCCGAGGTCAGCGCGAAGGTCCAATAGCCGTCGGTTCAGCGCTTCGAGACGGGTGCCGGCCGCTTGGGTCTGGTCCCGGGCGGCCGAGAGATGCTGTTCGATGATCGACAGGGTGTCGGTTCCGTACCGCATGGATTCTCCGTTACCATTCCGTAATGGCGCCGCCACTGGTCGGCATCCGGTATTCGGGGGTGATGAACCCGCGCTGCTTGACGCCCACCGTCTTGGCGTCCACGATGCCGTCCTGGGCCTTGTCTCGTCTCACCTGTTCGTACACCTCCGCCGGAACCCGTAGCCCCCATTCTTTCACGCGCCTGGTTTGGCCGTCTTCTTCCGATGTCACGGGCAGTTCCAGCCGCCTTCCGTCGGCCGTGACCGCTTCGACGATGAGGTAGTAGTTCCGACCGGCGGGGTTCTGGGATGACTGACGCCAGACACCGCTCGGTGCACCGGGGCGGGACACCACCTGCAGGGTGTACGATTGTTGCACCAGATCCCGGATGACACCCATCGCCGTTACCGCACTGCGGGCGGCCCTGAGATCATCGGCACGGACCGCCGACATCGCCTGCTGTTGCAAGGTTTCGGCCTTTTGCCGGATCCCGGGTTCCAGGGTGTCCTTCCCGATTTCGGTGCCAAGCACGGCGGCTTCCTGAACAATCCGGACCCGTGCCCGCTCGGCCGGTCCGGCGTAGAGAAAACGGTACCCTCCCCATAGCGCAAGAACCGCCGCCATCAGGATGGCCGCCGCTTTTCCCCAGCGTCCCCTTCGCACATAGAGGCGGGCCAGGGCCGTCTTGAATCCGGAGGGCGGCCGACGGTAGGTAAACCGATCGTCCCGCAGGGCCCGGACGCCCTGGATCAGAACCTCGTCGGTGACCTCGATCCCCTGGCTGGTGTAGATCCGGCGGAGCTTTTCCATCAGCGCCGCGTCATCCTCCTCCAGTTGCAGCTCTCGTTCCACCAGGGCCTGCTCATGGCGGAGCGTGTCCACCACGTCCATGGCCATGAGAACTTCGGAAAGATCCCCCTTGGGTTCGGTCTGCTCAGCCATGGATCGTCGTCGGCCCCGCGCTCAAGAGTTGCCCGATGCGTTGCTTGCCCTCTTCGACGGCTGTTGCGATTTCTTTTTCATTGCGTGAGGCCATTTCCCTCATCTCCCGGATCAATGCCCCGGATTTTTCCTGGAAATTGATCACCGAGGCCACCAGGGTCTTGACGGACTCGGCCTTGAGCGTCGGGCCATAGCCGGCGCGCAGGGCGTTCTCCTGAATTTTCCCGCCCACCTCGGCGAGGGTTTCAAGACTCTTGTTGACCCCCTCTTTCATGGCATCCAGGGTGCGGGTGCTTTCGTGAAGCCCCTGCATGCTGGTGAAGGAGGCGTTCAGAGCGGTGAAGACGGTTTCGTTGGTGCCGAAAAAAGATACCGCCTGGGAGTAGACACGTTCTTTGACGGCGCTGGACTGCATGAGTCGCGCCATCACCACTTCGGTGGTGCTGTAGCCGATGGACAGATTTTCGGCCAGGTCCTTGGCGATCTGGTAACGCTTGTCCTGCTC
Source organism: Desulfobacteraceae bacterium (assembly GCA_028700185.1). Taxonomy (GTDB): domain Bacteria; phylum Desulfobacterota; class Desulfobacteria; order Desulfobacterales; family UBA2174; genus UBA2174. The sequence goes on from JAQVTF010000065.1 coordinate 7,748, forward strand.
CTGCAAGTCCCGCAGACGTTCATCGCGTTGCAGCTCCAGGCGGGCCACCTGTTCCCGATCGTCGGCCGTGTAGGCCTCCAGCTCCCTGGATGCGGCCTCCAGCGCGGCTTTGCTGGTCCCTACCGCTTCTTCGGCCTTTTTCAGGATCTGGAAGGCCATCACCTGGGCCTCTTTCAAGGCGCCGCGGAAGTCCTGATAAGCCTCGAGGATTTTCTGCTCGCGTTGAATCTGATCCTTGGTGTCGGCCGACACTTCAAGGTAGGTCTCCTTGATTTTTTCAAATCGACTGGGAATGTCGCCACGGGTCACCGTCATCCAGGCGTTTTGCAGTTTCTCCATGGTGGAGATCCGGCCATCTTCCAGTTGATTCACCATGGCCTTGGCGTCATCCCGGATGCTGTCAAAAGCCGTGGTGATTTTTTCGTAGCGCTCCCCCACTTTCATCAAGGTGATCTGTTCCCGGACCACTTCGTTGAAGACGGAGGCATGGCTGAGGGTGCGGGCGATGGCCACGGCTTTTTCCTCGCCAAAATCGCTGACCTGATTGATCAAGGCAACGATGGGGGCCTCGTCGGGTTTTTCCGGCAGGAGGCCCAACTCCCGCAACCGACCAAGCGCCTTGTCGAGGTATTTCAAGGGGGTGTTGATGAGTTCGGTGGCCGCCATGGAAATCTCCTTTCAAAAACGGTGAGTGGTCGGGAAATCGGCCCCAATGGTCGTCACAGATCGTATTTGTTATCATTATGAGGAATTCAGCCCATAAGCAAGAACTAATGAGCAGGGGCCAATTTCTCGGATCCGCCTGTTTTCCCTATTGATCCAACAGGGTCTCAACGCTTGCGCCCGGAGAGAAAGGCTTGACCCGGCCATCATGATATTTTAAAATATATCAAATTGTTGAATCGACCCGGAGCGATGCGGCATGGGCGGTGACATCCGACACCTGACAAACGCCATCAAGGCGGCCCGGCAACGGGAACGCTTGAGCCAGAGGGCGGTGGCCCGGAAAGCGGGAATGCCCCAGGCTCAGATCTCCAAGATCGAAAATGCGGCGGTGGACCCCAAGGTTTCCACCCTGGTGGTTTTGGCCCGGGCCGTGGGCTTGGAATTGACCCTGTTGCCCCGGACGAATCCGCCGGCCGTTGATACCCCGGATTTTCTCGATCCGCCGGAAAAGGAGGACTTGCCGCCCCGATGACTGCGACGGCTCCCGGCAACGACGGAACCGCCAACCCGGAGCGTCGTCCCTTCGCCGCCCGCATCCCGGTGAATTTCACCCGGGCCGGCCGCTGGGCCGTGCACTTCGTACTGATCGGGTTGATTGCCGGGCTGGGCGCCGTCGTCTTTCAGTATTCCACCCAGTTGGGGCTTCATTATCTCCTGGACTGGATAGCCGGTTATCGCCCCCCGCCCCCCGCGGGCGAGCATCATCTGCTGCCGCCCACGGCGACACCTTTGAATCGCTGGATGCTGATGCTATTGCCGGCCGCCGGCGGACTGCTCAGTGGCTGGCTTGTCTACACCTTCGCCCCGGAGGCCGAAGGCCACGGCACCGATGCCGCCATCGACGCCTTTCACCGTCGTGGCGGTTTCATTCGTGGGCGGGTCCCCATCGTCAAGACCATCGCTTCCACCCTGACGTTGACCTCCGGCGGCAGCGGTGGGCGTGAGGGGCCCATCGCCCAGATCGGCGCCGGTTTCGGCTCTTTTCTGGCCACCCGTCTGGGTCTGACGGACCGGGACCGGCGCATCATGATGGCCGCCGGCATTGCCGCCGGCGTGGGCAGCATTTTTCGTGCCCCCCTGGCCGGGGCCCTCTTCGCCGCCGAAGTGCTTTACCGCGATCCGGAGTTCGAGTCGGACGTGATCATTCCGGCCGGCATCTCCTCGGTGGTGGCCTACTGTCTCTTTTGCCTCGTGTTCGGGTGGGGATCGCTCTTCCAGGCGCCCGCCTTCGTTTTCCGTCGGCCCCTGGAGTTGGGCCCCTACCTCGTTTTGGCGGTGGTGCTGTCCGCCACCGGGTGGTTGTATGTACGGGTGTTTTACGGGACCGCCGACCTGTTTCATCGCTGGCGGTTTCCCAATTATCTCAAGCCCGCCGTGGGCGGCTTGCTCACCGGGATGATCGGCTTTTTTCTGCCCCAGACCTTGACCTTCGGTTACGGGTACGCCCAGTTGGCCCTGTTCAGCCAGCTTTCCGTGCCGTTTCTGCTCGCTTTGGCCATCGGCAAGATTTTCACCACCGCTTTTACCATCAGCTCGGGGGGCAGCGGCGGGGTGTTCGGACCCTCGGTGGTCATCGGCGGGGCCATGGGGGGCGTGGTGGGACTGGTCTTTCACGGCTGGATGCCCAGCGTGGTGGCCGAACCGGGGGCTTTCGTGGTGGTGGGCATGGCCGGTTTTTTCACCGCCGTTTCCAACACGCCGATTTCCACCATCATCTTCGTTTCCGAGATGACCAACTCCTACGGCTTGCTGCTGCCCAGCCTCCTGGTCTGCTCGGTGGCCTACCTGATGTCGCGCAGCTTCACCATCTTTCACAACCAGGTCAAAAGCCGGATCGATTCACCGGCCCACACCGGTGAATTTTTCGTGGATATTCTGCAAGCCATCCGGGTCAAGGATCTCATGTCGAAAATGCGCCAGGTGACCCCGGTGCGCGAGTGCATGCCGTTTCGGGAGTTCAAGCAGTACTTTTCCCAGACCAAGCAGCACTACTTCCCGGTGATGAACGATCAGGGCCGCCTGGTGGGCATCTTTTCCAGCACGGACATCCGGGCCGTGCTGTTTTCCCTGGAGATCGAACACCTCGTGGTGATGCGGGACATCGCCACCAGCGACATCATCGTCACCACACCGGCCGAGGACCTCAACGCGGTGATGCAGAAATTCACCACCCGCAACATCGACAGCCTTCCCGTGGTGCAAGAAGATGACCCCGGTCACTTGATCGGCATGCTGGATCGTCGGGATGTCATCGCCGAATACAACCGTCGAGTTCAGGAACTCAAGGTCCGTTCCGGTCGTTGAAAACAAGGCCAGCCGTTGCGAAGGCTATCCCCCCGTCCTTTCGGCCACCGCGTGGCTCAGGACCACGAATTCGGCCACGGTGAGGGTTTCGGCGCGTCGCTTGGCTTCGATGCCGGCGGCCCGCAGCACCGCTTCGGCGCCGGCGGCATCCAGGGGCAGGGCGCTGCCGGAGAGGGCGTTTTTCAAAGTCTTGCGCCGCTGGCCAAAGGCGGCCTGGACCACCTTCCACAGGAAGGGCTCATCCCGGGCAGGGACATCCGGCGCCGTCTTGAAACGGATTTCCACCACGGCTGAATCGACCTTGGGCTGGGGGAAGAACCGGTCGGCGGCCACTGTAAAGAGGCGTCGCACCGTGGCGCAGTAGGCCAGCATCACGGTGAGGCGGCCGTAGTCGCGTCCTCCCGGCGGCGCCACGATGCGGTCCACCAGCTCCTTTTGGAGCATCAGTACCGCCCGGTCCACCCGACGGCGGCACTCCACCAGGCGCACCAGCACCGGCGAGGAGATATTGTAGGGCAGGTTGCCCAGCACCACGAGGCGCCGATCCGGCGGTGCCAGGGCCGCGATGTCCGTATCCAGAATCGAGGCGTGGATCGTTTCCACGCTTTGATGTCCGGCTGCCAGCAACTCGGTGCGCAGCAGGCCGAGGATTTCGGCATCGGCTTCCACTGCGATGAGGTGGGCGGCGCGGGCCGCCAGCGGGAGGGTCAAGGCGCCCAGTCCGGGGCCGATCTCCAGTACCACGTCTTGGGGGGTCACCACCGCGGCATCCACGATGCGTTGGGAAACGTCGACGGCGGTGAGAAAATTTTGTCCGAGGCGTTTTCGCGGCCGAAGGTTCCAGGCGTTCAGCAGGGTTCGCGGGTGTCTGGCCATGTTGACTTTCATCCTTATGTTTCAGTACTCATGCACATTCATCGAACTTCGAATCAGGAGCTTGCCATCATGACCGTCTCATTGCAAACACCGTCGCCCGGCGACCGTATCGGCGGCTACCGGGTGGCCCGGGTAGAAGCGATTGCCGAACTGGCCACCACCTTCATCGCCCTGGACCACGAGGCCACCGGTGCCCGGCACATCCACCTGGCCCGGGCCGACAGCGAAAACTGTTTCAGCGTGGCTTTCAAGACCGTGCCCACCGATTCCACCGGCGTGGCGCACATTCTGGAGCACACCGTCCTGTGCGGTTCGCGCCGCTACCCGGTGCGCGATCCGTTCTTTTCCATGCTCAAGCGCAGCCTGAGCACCTTCATGAATGCCTTCACCGCCTCCGATTGGACCATGTACCCTTTTGCGACCCAGAATCGCAAGGACTTCTACAACCTGCTGGACGTCTACCTCGACGCGACCTTTTTCCCGATTCTCGATCCCCTCAGCTTCAAGCAGGAGGGCCACCGGCTGGAACTGGCGCCCACCGAGGACGGAAAGCCTCAACTGGTGTACAAAGGGGTGGTCTTCAACGAGATGAAAGGCGCCATGAGCGCCCCGGACCAGATCATGGGCCGCGGCCTGCTCAACGCGCTGTACCCGGATACCACCTACGCCCATAACAGCGGGGGAGAGCCGGCCGAGATTCCGCGACTGACCCATTCGGACCTGGTGGCTTTCCATCGCCGCCACTACCACCCCAGCAACGCCTACTTTTTTACCTACGGCGACCAGCCCCTGGCCGATATCCTGGCATTCATCGAGGGCAAGGTGTTGCAAGGGGTGAGCCGTATCGATCCCGGCACCGAGGTGCCGTCCCAGCCCCGCTGGTCGGCGCCACGCCAAGCGGAGCGGCCCTATCCCCTGGCCCCGGGGGAGGACGCCCACCGCAAGTCTCAGGCCTGCCTGGCCTGGCTCACCGCCGACATCCGGGACAGCTTCGAGGTGTTGACCCTGGCGGTGTTGGAAGAGATCCTGCTGGGAAACGATGCCGCCCCCCTGCGTCGGGCCCTGATCGATTCGGGGTTGGGCAGTGCGCTCTCCGATGCCAGCGGCTTTGACGCCGAAAACCGCGACACCCTCTTCGCCTGTGGTCTGAAGGACGTGGCCGCCGATGCCCCTCCAGTGGTGGAACGGATCATCCTGGAGACCCTGGCGCGTCTGGCCGCCGAGGGCATCGATTCGGCCCTCATCGAATCTGCGGTGCACCAGATCGAGTTCCACCGCAAGGAAGTCACCAATACGCCTTATCCTTACGGGCTCAAACTGCTCTTGCAGTTTGCCGGTTGCTGGATTCACGGTGGCGACCCGCTGCGGGTGCTGCGCCTGGACGACGATCTGAGCCGCCTGCGTGACGAGATTGCCCGGGGCGGGTTTTTCGAATCCCGCCTCAAGATTCAATTTCTCGACAATCCGCACCGGGTGCGTTTCGTGCTGGCACCGGATTCGGATCTGGCAAGGCGGGAGGCCGAGCGCGAGGCGGCCGAGCTCCAGGCCCGTCTGGCCAAGCTGTCCGCGGCGGATCTGGAGAAAATCCGCCAGGACGCGGAAATCCTCCGCCAGCGCCAGGAAACCGAGGAGGACGACAGTTGCCTGCCCACGCTAGCCCTGAGCGAAATTCCGCCCACGGTGACCGGGTATGCGCCGGCCGACGGGATGGGCAAAATCCCGGCCCTCTGCTACCCCCAACCCACCTCGGGCATCGTCTACTTCAGCTTGGCCGCCGGCATCGGCGCCATCGATGCCCGGCGCCTGTCCCTGCTGCCTTTTTTCTGCTATGCCGCCTCCCGCATCGGCACCCGTCTGCGGGATTACGCCGCCATGGCCAACCGCATCGACACTTACACCGGCGGGTTGTCGCTGGCGGTCCAGGCGCGGACGCGTTTTGACAGCGACCGCGGCTGCCTGCCCTTTGTCTCCCTGGGCGCCAAGTGCCTGGTGCGTAACCAGGAAACCATGTTCGAGATTCTTTCCGAGCTCCTGGGGGCCTCCGATTTTTCCGACACCGCCCACCTCAAGCGGATGCTGTTGGAATTCAAGGCCCACCAGGAAGCTATGGTGGTGCACAACGGTCACCGCCTTGCCCTGAGCCTGGCCGGCCGAGGGTTTTCCGATACGGCCGCCCTCAACGAGCTCTGGGGGGGGATTCATCAACTGCAAACCGTCAAAGCCTTGTGCCGGGATATGACGCCGGCGGTTCTGGAGACGCTGGCCGGAGACCTCGGTGAAATGGCCGGCCGCATCTTTGCTTCCGCCAACCTGCGCATGGCGTTGGTGGGCGAGGAGAAGGCGATGGGCAATGGCGCCGGCTCGGCCCTGGCCGCATTTCACGCTTCCCTGCCCCGGGGAATCGCCGCCTTCGAGCCGAGCGCATCCGCGGCGGCCACGGCCGGCTCGATTCGCGAGGGGTGGCACACCGCCACGGCGGTTTCCTTCGTGGCCAGTTGTTTTCCCACCGTGCGCCTCGGTCATCCGGACGCCCCGGTGCTCAGCGTCATCGCCAAGATCCTGCGGGCCCTGTACCTGCACCGGGAAATTCGCGAAAAAGGCGGCGCCTACGGCGGGTTTGCCCTTTACAACGCCGAAGACGGAATCTTCGGCTTCGGCTCCTACCGCGATCCTCAGATCGTTCGTACTCTGGAGGTCTACCGGGGGGCACTTGACTTTCTCCGCGAAGGCCGCTTCGACGCGGAGGATGTAAACGAGGCGGTGCTCCAGGTCGCCGGCGATATCGACAAGCCGGATCCCCCCGGTCCCGGTGCGCGCAAGGCCTTTTTCCGCCGCATCGTGGGGTTGGATGACGCCGCCCGGCTCGAATTCAAGCGCGCTCTGCTGGCCATGACCCGGGATCGGGTGATGCAAGCGGCGGGCACCTATTTTGATCCCGAGCGCCTGCGGCCATCCGTGGCGGTTATTGGTAGCCGGGAGGGACTGGAGGCGGCCAATGTCGCCATGGCCGAAGCGCCGCTGAGCCTCCATGCCATTTGATTGCTAAAGGGCAGTGTCACCGAGTTCTTGTCGGCAGCAAAAGGCAGGGTTCTGGAGGCCCCGGTGGCTCCAGATGGCTGAACCAAGGCAGAATACCATTGGTGCGCTTCGTCGCCGTCGTTCGCAAGCCGCCCTGAATCCGGCGCCGGGGCAAACTCGGCGCCCAACAACATTGCTTCCTGGTGGATCTTCAGGACTGGGTCAGAGATCCAAGCTTCGCTGCTCAGGGGACAGGGCCACGATGCGGTCCACTCTTTGGAGGCCCCGGGGCAGCAGCCGTCCCCGGAGGCCG
>JAQVTF010000066.1 GCA_028700185.1 Desulfobacteraceae bacterium
CTGCATGTCCACGGTAAAGGCCCCGATGTTGAGCCGGTCCAACAAATCGAGCCACTGTTGGCTGGGCACCATGGCGGCGCTGATATTTGGGGTACGTTTGGGCGGCATTGGTTTAGTAAATGACTAAAGTTACAAGTGACTAAAGTGAGCTAAAATTTGAAGTGACTAAAGTTACGAGTGACTAAAGTGAGCTAAAGTTTGAAATGACTAAAGTTACGAGTGACTAAAGTGAGCTAAAGTTTGAAGTGAACTAAATTTACAAGTGACTAAAGTTAAGGCATTCTGGCAGACGTGTAAGAAACCGGAATGGAGCGGCACCGCAACTTCACTATCTTCGCACCTTAGTCGGCCATCCCTTGGACAACTTCGCTGTTTCTCGTTTCAGCCACTCATAATTTTAGTCACTTTAGTCACTCGTAACTTTAGTTCACTTTATTCACTGGCAACTTTAGTCACTTTTATGCTTTTCCCCGGGAAGCGCCAGGATAAAGGTCGTCCCCCGGCCGACACGGCTTTCAAAACGCACGCTGCCCCCGTGGCGCTGGATGATTCCGTAGACGGTGGAAAGGCCCAGCCCGGTGCCGTGGCCCTCTTCCTTGGTGGTGAAAAACGGCTCGAAGATATGATCTTGATGCTCGGGGGCAATCCCGGTTCCGGTATCCTGGACCGTGATCTCGACACGCCGATCCCCGAGCCGGCGAGCCCCGATGGTCAACGCCCCGCCACCGGCCATGGCATCGATGGCGTTGAAAATCAGGTTGATCAGGCACTGCTTGAGCTGATTGACGTCGCCGCGCACCGGCGGCAGCCCCGACTCGATCTTCAGCGATACCATCACCGCGGCCAGCTTGAGCTTATGGCCGGCGAGTTCAACGCAGCCTTTCACCAGATCGGCCACCGCCACGCTGGCGAAAGTCGGCGGCGACTTGCGCGAAAAGGCCAGCAGGGAAGAAACGATCCGGCTGCAACGGGCACTCTCGCTTTCCACCAGCGCCAGGTACTGACGGAACTTTTCCTCCTGGCTCTGGCTGAGCGTGCCACGGTCCATGATCTTTTGCATCAATCGGGCGTAGGTGAGGATACCGGCCAGGGGATTGTTGATTTCATGCACCACGCTGGCGGCCAGATGCCCGAGGGACATCATCTTGTCCTGATGCAGGATCCGCGCCTGCTCGGCCACTTCATGCTCCAGATGCCGCACCCGGCGCAAATCATGAACAAAACACACCAGCCCCGGCTCCCGCTGGGGATCCACCAGACGAAAGGCCGACACCTGCACCGGAATCCGGATGTTGCCGCTACCCAGTAGCCGTGTCTCATAGCGAAAGAGCCGGCCGGGACCGCCGTACCGCTCTCCGTCCAGGGCGGCATGGAACTCGGCCCGCGCCTCGGGGGCGATGAGCTCCTCCAAGCCCAGACGACCCACCACCGCCTCGCGGGGGAAGCCGAGCAGCCCCAGCAGGCTGGGATTGCAGAAATGCACGGTGCCGTCGGCCGCGCAACCGATGATCCCGTCCATGGAGCTTTCGATCAGGTTGCGCTGAAACGAGAAGGTACGCTCCAGCTCGGCGAGGCTGCGCGCGTTTTCGCGCCGGAGAAAGGCATTTTGGTCGGCCACCTGCCGCCGGACGGCCAAACGCTCCACCGCCCGTTCCAGGGCCAGATGCAAGGCCTCGTGGTGAATCGGTTTGGTGATGAAATCGGAGGCGTTTCCCCGCAGTGCCCGGATCGCCGCATCCACATCGCCGTAAGCCGTCAACACGATCACTTCGATGCCCGGATCGAGGCGTTTAATGGCCTCCAGCAACTGCAACCCGTCCATCCGGGGCATGCGGATATCGGTGATCACGATCCGGATGTCCCCCTGGCGGCACATCTCAAGGGCTTCCTGGCCGTCGGCGGCGGTGCGCACGCCGTAGCCGGAATCCCCGAGGGACAAGGCCAACACCTCGCGGATGTCGCCCTCGTCGTCGACGATCAGCACCGTGGGCAGGGGATTGGTCATGGATTCCCCGGAAAGGGTCGCTTTTAAATTATGAATGAATAAAATGACTAAAATGAGCTAAAGTGACTAAAGTGAGCTAAAGTTGCGGTGTCGCTGCGCTCCGGCTTTTTTATAACTGCTAGAATTCATTAACTTTAGTCACTTTAGTCACTCGTAACTTTAGTCACTCGTATTTTTAGTCACTCACAACTTTAGTCCCTCGCAACTTTAGTCCCTCACCACTTTAGTCACTTTTTCCCCTGTCTCACCCGAATCGCCCGGGCATGGGCCTCCAGCCCCTCCACCTCGGCCAAACGCACGATGTCGTCCGCCTCGTTCTCGAAGGCGGCCCGATTATAATGGATCACGCTGGTCTTCTTGGTGAAATGATCCACGGACAGCGCCGATGAAAAACGTGCCGTCCCCGCGGTGGGCAACACATGGTTGGGACCGGCGATGTAATCGCCCACCGGCTCGGGGGTATAAGAACCGAGAAAGACGGCGCCGGCATTGCGGATCGCCCCCAGGTAGGAGAAAGGCTCTGCCACCAGTAGCTCCAGGTGTTCGGGCGCGATGCGATTGGCCAGGTCGATGGCCGTATCCAGGTCCGGTACCACCAGGATGGCACCGTAATGCTTCAGGGAGGCCGCGGCGATTTCGCCCCTGGGCAGAGCGGCAAGCTGACGTTCCACGCTGACCGCCACAGCCCGGGCCGTGGACCGATGGTCGGTGACCAGCACGGCAGAGGCCAGCGGGTCATGCTCGGCCTGACTGAGCAGATCGGCGGCGGCGGCGTCCGGATCGGCGCTGCCGTCGGCGATCACCAGGATTTCGCTGGGCCCGGCGATCATGTCGATGCCCACGGTCCCCGCCACCAGCTTCTTGGCCAACGTAACGTAGATATTGCCCGGTCCGACGATGGTTTCAACCCTGGGGATGGTCTCGGTGCCGTAGGCCAGGGCCGCGATGCCCCAGGCGCTGCCCACCCGGTAGATCTCCTCGATCCCCGCATCCCGGGCCGCCACCAGCAGATGGGGGTCGATGCCGCCGTCCGCCCTGGGCGGCGTGGCCATCACCAACCGCTTCACCCCGGCGATCCGGGCCGGCACCGCCCCCATGAGCACCGATGAGACCAGCGGAGTGGCGCCGGCCTTGCCGCCGGGGACGTAAATGCCGGCGGCGTCCACCGGACGCACCAGTTGACCCACCAGGGTTCCCGGCCGCGGGGTGTCGATCCAACTGCGCGGGGCCTGTTGCCGGTGATAGACCTCGATCTGCCGCCGCGCCCGATTCAGCGCCCGGACGAAAGCGGGGTCCACCAGACCAGCCGCATCCCGGATCTCATCGGGCCCCACCCGGAGTTGATGGGGGGTCAGGTGGGGCGCATCGAAGCGGTTGACATACTGAATCAGGGCGGCGTCGCCCCCTTTTTGGACGTCCGCCAGGATGCGGCGCACCGCTTGAAGATCCTTCTGCTGGAAAGCAAGACTGCGACCAGTGATCTGCCCGAGGCGCTTTTCCGCCTCCCGTGACGGATAGACGTATGTTTTCATGAAACCGGCTCCTTTAAATTCAGATTCTTCCCTAGGTAGGGGATGAACCGGGGCTTGTCAATGCCACCGGGATTGCGCCGCGGTCGATGCCAGAGCCCCGCCCCGAAAAGACAAATCCAGCGCAATGAACGGCAAATGCCCATTGACAATCAGTGAAATTTTGCTCAAGACTGCGGCTTTCACTTTCGCCTTCCCGCCGCACCCGGTATCGTCATTTTGTCACGGCCGCCAAATGGCGGCCATGCCCCGAGCCGTCGGCGGATGCCAACCGCAATGGAGGATACTATGGCCGAAAAGCGCATCCACAACTTCAACGCCGGGCCCGCAGCCTTGCCCCTGCCGGTTCTCCAGGAAGCCCAGAACGAGTTTCTCGATTACCACGGCAGTGGCATGAGCATCTGTGAAATCAGTCACCGCTCCAAGTGGTTCGACGACGTGATCAACGATGCCGTGGCCCGTACCCGGCGTCTGTTGAGCATCGACGACCGCTACGAGGTGCTGTTCATTCAGGGCGGCGCCAGCCTCCAGTTCGCCATGGTGCCGATGAATTTCCTCGGCCCCGAGGACGCGGCGGATTACGTCAACACCGGCACCTGGGCCACCAAGGCCATCAAGGAAGCCAAGGCCCTGGGCAAGAAGGTGGCGGTGCCGGCCTCTTCGGAAGACGACAATTTTTCCTACATCCCCAAGGCCATCCCCTTCAACCCGTCGGCGGTCTACGCCCACCTCACCTCCAACAATACCATCAAGGGAACCCAGTGGGCCGAATTTCCGGACACCGGCGCCGTGCCCATCGTGGCGGACATGAGCTCCGACTTTCTCAGCCGCCCGGTCCCCATGGACCGTCTCGGCATGATCTACGCCGGCGCGCAGAAAAACATCGGGCCAGCGGGGATCTGCATGGTGGTGGTCCGCAAGGACCTTCTCGAACGCCAGGCCGAGGGGCTGCCCACCATGCTGCGCTATGGCACGTACGCCGAGAAGAACTCGCTCTACAACACCCCGCCATGCTTCGCCATCTACATCGTTCAGCTCGTCCTCAAGTGGTTGGAGGAAACCGTCGGCGGCCTGGCGGCCATGGACGAAATCAACCGGCGAAAAGCCAAACTGCTCTACCAGACCATCGACCTGAGCGGCTTTTACCGTGGCACGGCGGCGGCGGACAGCCGTTCGCTGATGAACGTCACCTTCCGGCTGCCCAGCGAAGAGCTGGAGAAGAAGTTCGTGGCCGAAGCCCTGGACGCGGGGATGGGCGGTCTGAAAGGCCACCGCTCGGTGGGCGGCTGCCGCGCCTCGATCTACAACGCCACCGGCGTCGAGGCGGTGGAAGCGTTGGTGGATTTCATGAAGGACTTTGAAAAGCGCAACGGTTGACCGAACCTTCCGGGGCGTGCGGCACGGGCCTGAAACCCGGGCCGCACGCCCGGATCAAGCCCGGTCGAAGCGGGAAAACTGCATACTGAAAGTGCCGCGGCCCTGGGTGGCGGATCGCAGATCGGTGGAGTAGCCGAACATCTTGGCCAGGGGCACCTCGGCCCGGATGATCTGGGCGCCGGTGCGGTGCTCGATGGCTTCGATCTTCCCGCCCCGGGCATTGAGATCTCCGATGACATCGCCGATGAGGGCTTCGGGGACGAAAATTTCCACCGCCATGATGGGATCCAACAGAAAGGGCGCCGCCGCCGCCATGGCTTGATTGCAGGCCTGGGCCGCGGCCACGGCAAAGGCCAGTTCCGATCCCTGCCCCTCGTGAAACGCGCCGCCCAACACCACCGCCTGAACATCCATCACCGGGTAGCCCATGAGGGGACCGGTTTCGAAAGACTCCCGCACGCCCTTTTCCACCGCCGCGAGGTAATCGGCGGGAATCTCCTCGGCGGAGGCCTGGTTGTCGAACCGGATTCCTTCTCCCCGGGCCAGGGGAGACAGACGCAGCCGCACTTGACCGAAGTGCCGCTGCCCGGAGATTTCCTTGTCGAAAACCCCCGTGGCCTCGGCCGGTTGAGCCACCGTCTCCCGGTAAACCACATGGGGCTTGCCCACGTTGACCCGGGTGGAGAATTCCCTTTGCATCCGGTTGACCACAATTTCCAGGTGCAGCTCCCCCATTCCCGACAGGATGGTCTGGCCGGTGTCCGAATCCTGCCGCACCCGCAGGGTGGGGTCCTCGGCCAGCAATTTTTCGAGCACCTGGTCCATCTTCTCCTGGTCCGCGTGGGTCTTGGGTTCCACGGCCAGACTGATCACCGGTTCGTAGATCTCGATATTTTCCAACAGCACGGGATGCTCGGCCCGGCAAAGGGTGTCCCCGGTGGAACCGACCTTCAGCCCCATGACGCCCACGATGCTGCCGGCTCCCACCGTTTCCACCCGATCACGCTTGTTGGCATGCATCTTCAACAGCCGCGACAGCTTCTCCTTGACGTTGCGCGACGGGCAGTACACCTCGTCCTTGGCGCTGAGGGTCCCGCTGTAGACCCGCACGAAGGACAGCCGCCGGCCTTCCATCATGGCGACCTTGAAAACCAGGGCGGCCAGGGGCGCCGAGTCCTTGGGCGGGCAGGCGACCGGCTCGCCGGTCTGGGGGTGAACACCGTGAATCGGCGGGATGTCGGCCGGGCTGGGCAGGTAGTCCACGATGGCGTCCAGCAACGGCTGAATCCCCTTGTTGCGCAAGGCAGTGCCGCAGAGCACCGGTACCAGCTTGAGGCCGATGGTGGCCCGCCGGATGGCCGCCGTCAGCACGTCCGCCGCGATGGGGGCCTCGGCGAGAAAGGCTTCCATGATCTGGTCGTCGTGGTCGGCCAGTTTTTCCAGAAGCTTTTCGCGGTAAGGCGCCGCCATCTCGGCCAACTCCGGGGCCAGGTCCTCCTCAATGAAGGTCTGGCCCAGGGAATTGTCGTCCCAGTAGATGGCCCGCAGGTGAACCAGGTCGATGACGCCGGCAAAGGTCTCCTCGTCGCCGATGGGCAGTTGCACCACCAGGGGATTGGCGTGCAGGCGCCCCTCGATCATCTCCACGGTGCGAAAGAAATCGGCACCGATCCGATCCATCTTGTTGACGAAGGCGATCTTGGGCACCCGGTACTTGTCCGCTTGACGCCACACCGTCTCCGACTGGGGTTCCACGCCGCCCACGGCGCAGAACACCCCGATGGCCCCGTCGAGCACCCGCAGGGAGCGCTCCACCTCGATGGTGAAGTCCACGTGCCCCGGGGTGTCGATCAACTGGATCTCGCGCCCCTTCCACTGGCAAGTGGTCACCGCCGAGGTGATGGTGATCCCGCGCTCCTGCTCGTCGGGCATCCAGTCCATCACCGCCGCCCCGTCGTGCACTTCGCCCATCTTGTACGTCTTGCCGGTATAGTAAAGAATCCGCTCGGTGACGGTGGTCTTGCCCGCATCGATGTGGGCCATGATCCCGATGTTGCGGATATTTTGAATGCGGGTGCGATCGCTCATGAATCCCCTCGCCGCACCGCTGCCGCGCGGCGCTTTTCTTGTAAAAAAATGTTCAAAATTCGAATGATTGGAGCGAATCTACTTAAGTCATCGACCCGGGCATGTCAAGGCGGTCCCGGCTTCGGCACCGTCACGGAAACCGTCGCGGGACCTTTCGGTGAGAGGGCGGTGAACACCCCTAAAACCCAAGAGACTGACGCACCAGGAGGACGGCCACGGGGGTCGTCATGGGGCAGCGATGAAGGATGGTGGTGATGCGACAGATGCGCTGGGGCGCGTTGCAATCGCTGCACAGGCCGGTCTCGGCGCAGGGAGTGGCCATACTGAGACTCCGCGCCCGCATCGGCGCGGCCTTTTCCTGGACCCGGGCCAGGGCGGCGCTCAGATCCGGGGCCACCTTGTTCATTCCGGCCACGATGACCACCTGGCGGGGGCCGAAACTCATGGCGGCCGTGCGGTTGCCGGCGCCGTCGACATTGACGATCTCTCCGGTGAGCGACACCGCGTTGGCACTGCAAAGAAAGCAGTCCGCCCGCCCCTGGGCCAGGCGCACCTGGTGAATTTCCTCCGCGCTCAATCCCGGCTGCCAGTGATCATGGATCGTCTTGCCCATTTCCCGAAGCCGCTCGATGAGGCCGAGTCGACGCACCGTCTCCGAGCCGCCGAAGCCGAAGCTCTCGAAGTGGCCGGCCAAGGCCAGGATCCAGTCCCGGGCCGCATCGGTGTCTTCCACCAGACGGGCTTTGAATCCGTGCTTGCCGAGGTTCTCAACACAGTGCTGACCGAGTTTTTCCCAGAGCCACCGGGGATAATCGGTGGGTTGTCCATCCATTGAACCATTCCTCCTGGTTGCGTATTGCCGTTATCATCGCCAGCTCCGTACCTCACAAGGCCCTGGCCAGGGTGAGCACGTCCACCCGCCGGGCACCGCTTCCCGTCAAGGCGGCGGCGCAGGCGGCCACCGTCGCTCCGGTGGTCATGACGTCATCGACGACGAGCACCGCGCGTCCCGTCACCGTTTCCGGGCGCCGCACCCGGAAGGCGCCGTGCATGTTGCGCTGCCGGTCTCCCCGGTCCAACCCCGCCTGGGAGGCCGTGTGGCGCACCCGCACGAGAATATCGTCGGCCATGGGCACGGCCGCTGACGCCGGGAATAGTTGCGGCCAGCGGCGCAGCATGAATTGAACCTGGTTGAACCCCCGTTCCCGCAGCCGCCTGGGGTGGAGGGGCACCGGAATGATCAGGTCCACCGTCCGATGGCGCCAGTGGCGGCGGAAAGTACGGTACAGAAGTTCGCCCAGCGGACGCGCCATCCGGCGCTGATCCCGATATTTGAGGTTGTGAATCAAGGTCTTGAGGGGAGGGCCATAGATCCCCGCCGACCGCGCCATGGCATAAACCGGTGGGTGGGCCAGACAGGTGCCGCAGAGGTGGTCGCCGATGGCATCGGAGGCAAAGGGCTGGCCGCAAAGCGGACAGATCGGTCCCTCGATCAGGTCCAACGATGCCCGGCAATCGGGGCAGAGCAGCCGTGACAGCGGATCTTCCGTCGCCCCGTCGAGCCAGGTGTTGCAAGCCCCGCAGCGCAGCGGAAACAACGCGTCCAGCAACGCCCGGCCCCATTGGCGCAGCCGCGGCGCCGACGGGCGATTCCAGATCTGCTCGTCAGCGACGATCATGATCGCTTCATTCCATGTTGGCCACCACGGCCCGGGCGAAATCGGAACAGGAGACTTCCTTCGCCCCATCGATCTGGCGCGCCAGATCGTAGGTAACCGTTTTTTGGACAATGGTTTCCTGAAGCGCCCGGCGCACCTCATCGGCCGCCGCCGTCCAACCGATGTGATCGAGCATCATGGCACCGGATAAAATCAGCGATCCGGGATTGACCTTGTCCAGGCCGGCATATTTGGGCGCCGAACCATGGGTTGCCTCGAAGACGGCGCATTCGTCCCCGATATTGGCCCCGGGCGCCATGCCCAGTCCCCCCACCTGGGCCGCCAGGGCATCGGAGAGATAGTCGCCGTTGAGGTTCGGGGTGGCGATGAGGTGGTAATCCTCCGGCCGCAGCAGCACCTGCTGGAACAGCATGTCGGCGATGCGGTCCTTGATCACCACCTTGCCCGCCGGCACCCGGCCGCCGTGATCGGCGGCCACCTCCGCCTCGGTGACGGTGCGGTCGGCGAATTGCTCGGCGGCCACCTCGTAACCCCAGGTCCGGAAAGCCCCCTCGGTGAATTTCATGATGTTGCCCTTGTGCATCAGCGTCACGCTGGGCAGGTGATGATCGATGGCGTAGGCGACGGCCCGGGTCACGAGACGCCGGGTGTTGTCGCGGCTGATGGGTTTGATGCCGATGCCCGACCCTTTGGGCAGGATCACCCCCATCTGTTCGCGCAGAAACGCCTCCAGCCGTCCGGCCTCGGCGCTGCCCGCCGGCCACTCGATGCCGGCGTACAGGTCCTCGGTGTTTTCCCGGAACACCACCATGTCGATGCCCTCGGGGTGCTTCATCGGACTGGGCACCGACGCCATGTAGCGCACCGGTCGCACGCAGGCGTAGAGGTCGAGGCGCTGGCGGATGGCCACGTTGACGCTGCGCATCCCTTTTCCCACCGGGGTGGTCAGAGGCCCCTTGATCGCCACCCGATGATCGCGGATGATCTCCAGGGCTTTTGCGGGCAGCACTTCGCCCCCTGCCGCCACGGCGGCTTCTCCCACGGCCAGCGGCAACCAGGCGATGGCCCGTTTTCCGCCAAAGGCTTTGGCCACGGCAGCATCCAGGACCATGACCGTGGCCCGCCAAATGTCCGGACCGGTCCCGTCCCCTTCGATGTAGGGAATGATCGGCCGGTCCGGTACCTGCAAACGGCCGTGGGGATCCATGGTGATTTTTTCAGATTTTTGCATGGCTTCTCCTGGCTCGTGGATCAGGGTATTTTCATCCTGCCATTTTCAGCTACCATTTTGAGCTATAGCCACCGCCTGCCGCTGTCGCCAACTCTCATAGATCACCACGGCGCCAGCCACCGAAGCGTTGAGGCTGTCGATGGGCCCCGTTTGGGGCACGGCCACGAGAAAATCACAATGCCGCCGCACCAGGGGGCGAATCCCCTTGCCTTCGGCGCCCACCACGATGGCCAAAGGTCCGGAAAGATCGCTGGCGAAAAGCGGTTTCCCTTCGTTCTTATCCAACCCCGCAATCCACAATCCAAGCGGTTTGAGTGCCTGGATCGTTGCCACGATATTCGGCACCACCACCACCCGGGCATGCTCCAGGGCGCCGGCCGAAGCCCTGGAAACCGCCGGTCCGGGCCGGGCCGCGCGATCCTTGGGCAACACCACGGCCCCCAGACCGGCACACACGGCGGTGCGCACCAGGGCGCCGAGGTTTTGCGGGTCCACCACGCCGTCGAGAATCAAGAGCCAAGGGGGGCAGGCGCCGTCGGTCAAGGTACTGCAAAGTCCGTCCAGATCCAACACCTTCAAGGGACTCACCCGCGCGGCCACCCCCTGGTGATGGGGCCCCGCCAAGGCCGTCAGCTCCGGCGGGGGCACCGATTGCACGGGAATCCCCCGGGCCTCAGCCTCGCCGATGAGGGTTTCGACGCGCCGGTCGCCTCGTCGCTGGCTGACCAGGACGGCCTGTACCCGGCGCCGGCCAGCCCGCATGGCTTCCATTACCGGGTGGAAACCCTGGAGAACCTCCGGCGTCATTCTCCACGCCCCGTTGGGGTACGCTCTTTGGCCACCAGGGCCGTCAAGGCGTCCAGGGTCGCATCGAGGCGGCCATTGATGATTCGGTGCCGGTACATGTCCCGCTGAGCCATCTCCTTTCCCGCATCGCGCAACCGCCGGGCCACGACCTCGGGCTCATCGGTGCCCCGGTCGGCCAGGCGTTGCGCCAGCACCTTCATGGAGGGCGGTTCGATGAAAATCGTCAGGCTGTCGGGGAAATGCGCCAGCAGTTGACGGGTGCCTTCGGTGTCGATGTCCAGCAGGATGTCCTCTCCGTCCGCCAAGGCGCGTTGGAGATACTCGGCGGAGGTCCCGTAGAGGTTGCCATGCACCACCGCCCACTCGGCCCAGCGCTTTTCGGCGATGCCCTTCTCGAATTCCTCCACGTCGATAAAATGATAGTCCACCCCGTCCTGTTCACCCGGCCGCGGCGGGCGCGTGGTAAACGACACGCTGTAGCCCAAGTCGGGCATCCGCCGGCGCAGGGCGCGGCACAGAGTGGTTTTGCCGCCGCCCGAGGGGGCAGAGACGATGATCAATTTTCCGGTGGCGTCGGCCATCACTTGCGCTCCTCGGCTTTCTCGGCTCCCCGGATCGCCTCGTAGCGCTGAGCGATGGTCTCCGCCAGGGTCGCGGAAAGAATTACATGGTTGCTGTCGGTGACGATCACCGCGCGGGTGCGGCGACCGTGGGTGGCGTCGATGAGACGGTTACTGTCGCGGGCCTCGTCCTTGAGACGTTTCATCGGCGCGGAGTTGGGCGATACGATGGCCACGATCCGGTCCGCCACGACCGTGTTGCCGAAACCGACGTTGAGCAGCACCTTTTCCATAGCTTCCTACTCCACGTTCTGCACCTGCTCGCGCAGCTTTTCAAGTTCCCCCTTCACCGCCACCACCCGGTGCGCGGCATCCGCCTGATCGGTCTTGGCGCCGATGGTGTTCATCTCGCGGCCCAGCTCCTGGAGCAGAAAATTCAGTTGACGCCCCGCCGGCTCGGGCCCCGTCATCAGGGTCCGGAACTGATCCAGGTGACTGCGGGCCCGCACGATCTCCTCGCTGATATCGCTCCGGTCCGCCAGCAAGGCCGCTTCCTGGGCGATACGGGCCGGGTCCAGGGCCACCACGCCGTCGGTGAGGGCCTCGATGCGCGCCTGCAAACGCCGGCGATAGACCTCCACCCGGTCCTGGCAATCGGCTTCGATGGTGTCGATGACCGTTTCGATGAACGCCAGGCGGTTTGAAAAATCGGCGGCCAGATGCTCACCTTCCCGCCGCCGCATCCCTTGCAGCGCCTGGAGGGCCGAATCCAGACATTCCTGGATCAGAGGCCATTCCCCCTCGAGGTCGGGTTCCACCTCGCAGGGCCGAATCACCCCGTTGGCGGCGGCCAACAGCGCCAAGGGCACCTCGCCACCGGGGGTCAGGGCATCCCGCAATTGGCTCAGCGCTTGATGATAAGCCGTCGCCAGGGGCAGGTCCACCTCGAACCCCGCTCCGATCCGGCGCTCGTTGCGGATCGTGAGCCGCAGTTCCACCCGGCCGCGTTCCAGGCCGGCACCGATGGTGACTTTGATGCGCTCTTCACAGCCGCCGTAGCCATGGGGCAGCCGCAACACGATGTCCAGAAAGCGACTGTTCACCGAACGGATCTCCACCGCCACGCTCAGTCCATCGGCGCTTGTTTCCGCACTTCCATAAGCCGTCATGCTGTTGATCATGGTTCGTCCCCATTGGATGCCGCGCCGGCCGGCGCCGCTTTCAGGTCCACCCGATACTTTTCACGGATCATGGCCAGCAGGGCCCGCATCTCCGGCGCGGCATAGTCCGGATAAGTCCACGGCAAGGGGTCGTAGCCGCCGTGGCAAAAGACCAGGGTCAGATCGGCCCAGATCCCGTCGCTGAGGTAGATGCGGTGGCTGAAATTCTTCCCGGTGGCCAATACGAAGCGTTCCCGGCTCAGAATGCCGGGATCGAGATTGACCCGCCGCCGCCCGTCCGCCGTCCACTGCGCCTCGATTTCATTGGTGGCCAGCTTCACGGCGGCCAGCCGCCCGGGATCGACCAGCCGCTTGAAGGCCATCATGCGCCGCCACAGCACAGGCCCCATTTCCTTGGCGTAGTAGTCGGTCTGGTCAAAGGCCATCCAGGCGCTGAGGATGTCCAGGGGGCCGAACAGGCTTTCCAGTTCGGGGGCCACCTGCTCCAGCAGGGCCTTTTCGGACACCACGGCGCCGATGACCAGCTTGACCGGATCCGGAGCCCGGGGCACACTCATTTCACGTCGTCTAACGGCTTGGCTTCATCGATGAGCATGATGGGAATATCGTCCCGGATCTCGTAGCGCAGCCGGCAGGCATCGCAGACCAGCCCGTCTCCGGCGGGGGTGAGCCGCAGCGGCCCCTTGCACTTGGGGCAAGCTAAAATTTCAAGCAGTTCCTTGCTGATGGCCATCGGATCCTCCTTGCCGAAAATAAAAAATCCCTCATCGGTGCAGCCAAGCGCCAACGCTGACCGAAGCGGATTTTATAGCATACCATGGCCCTGCGTGGCTTGCAAAAAGATTGCGGAAACAGCCTCATGGGCCCTTTCGAAGGCTGAACGGCCCGCAGGATGACCGGTGGATCCTTGACGGCCCCAGGGGAGCCAAGTATGGTGCCCGAACAAGAAAGATCGGCAGGGAAGCAGAAGACGTGTTAGCCGGAAGCCCCTGGGCCCAAGGCACACCCCCCGCCGCGGAGGTGACCGACGGTTGCCGGAGCTCCAAACATTTTTTTCAAAAGACGGCATTTCAGTGATGCTCGACATTGCCATCTGCATCAAGAGATTCGGCCGATGGGGCGGCAAGGAAACATACGCCGTGGAGGTGGCCAGAAATTTGGCCCAAAAGGGCCACCGGATTTCCGTTTTCGCCTGCCTTGCGGATCCGGACCTTCTGGAGGGCATGACCTTCCATAAAGTGGCCGCATGTGGCGCCTTTTCGAACGTGCTGAACACCCTCGGCTTCATTGATGCAACGAGGCGCATCGCCACGGACGGCGGTTTCGATGTCGTGCACTCCCACGAACGTCACTGCTGCACGGACGTGCAAACCCTGCACAGCTTTTCCTACCTGTCCGGAATGGATCAGTATTCGGGACTGCGGAAGATCGAACAAAAATACCTGAGCCCGAGAAGCCTGGCCTACCTTTGGCTTGAAAAAAGGCAGATGCGTCTCCCGTGGTTGATCGCGGTTTCCAGCAGAGTCGCCCAGGACATCGACCTGCACTATCACCGCAGGGACAAGGTGGCGGTGATCCGTCCGGGCGTGGACATAGAGGCCTTCCATCCCCACCTGGTCAAGGAGGGCCGGCGAAAAGCACGCGCGCGGCTGGGGATCGGAGACAACGAGCTGGCGATTCTGTTTGTCGGGTCGGCCTTCAAGAGAAAAGGCCTGGACCGGCTGATCCGGGCAATCGCCGAAGGCATGCGCCTTCTGGTGGTTGGCACGGGCGACCATCTATCGCTCTACAAAAAAATGGTCACCCGCCACGGCCTCTCTGCACAGGTAAGCTTTTCGGGATTCATAAAAGACGTCAAACCCTATTACGCCGCTGCCGACGTAGTGGTGCTGCCCTCCCGGTCCGAGGCCTTCGGCATGAGCATTTTGGAAGCCATGGCCTGCGGTCTGCCCACGATTGTCAGTGACAACGCCGGGGTGGCGGATATCATCGCAGACAAGGTAAACGGGTGCCTGATGCGCGATCCGGACACATTGCCGGATCTGCTGAAAGCGCTTTCGGATGCCGACGTTCGGGCAAGGATGGGGAAAATGGCAAGGGAAACGGCCCAAGCGCACTCCTGGGAGAAAGTTGCGGCGGCTCATGAAGCCTGCTACCGCATGATCGCCTCGGAGAAGGCGGCTTGACAGAGGTTTTTTCAATGGATTCCGTGGTCGTGGAAAACACTCTGTTCCGCCACGTGGAGGTCGACAAACGATACCTTTCGGACAATCTCTTGCGAGTTTTGCAAGACCCCGATGGTTGTCTGCAAGCCCCCGACACCGTCATTCTGCAGTCCAATTTCAAGAGCACCATCGGGGTCGTCACCGTGGACGGCCGAAAAATCGCCATCAAACGTCACAACTACAAGTCCAACTGGCATCGGTTCAAACGCTTTTTCAGAAAAACCCGTGCCAGCAAGAGCTGGCATTAC
>JAQVTF010000005.1 GCA_028700185.1 Desulfobacteraceae bacterium
TTTCCACCTTCTACAAGGACCGAGCCGAGAGTGTGAATCAGGTGGCCGAGGCCATCGTTGCCGTGGTGGCGGCCCGGCCAGGCAACTACCTGGCCTTTTTCCCCTCCTATGTCTACCTGGAACTGGTGCACGAGGTCCTGGGCCGCAACTGGCCGCAGATTGCCACCCGGTGCCAGGCCCCGGCCATGACCGATGCCGAGCGGGACGCTTTTTTGCGGTGGCTGCCGGCGGCGCCGGAAGCTGCGCGGCTGGGATTCGCCGTGATGGGCGGCGTGTTCGGGGAAGGCATCGACCTGGTGGGAGACCGGTTGACCGGGGCCATCGTGGTGGGGGTGGGATTGCCGGCCATCGGCCCCGAACGCGAGCAGATTCGCCGCTATTACGAAGGGGAACAGGGGCGCGGATTCGATTTCGCCTATCGCTATCCGGGGATCAACCGGGTACTCCAGGCCGCCGGAAGGGTGATCCGCTCGGCTGCGGACCGCGGAGTGGTGGCCCTGGTGGATGCGCGGTTTGCCCGCGCCGACTACCGCCGTTTGCTGCCCGCTTACTGGACGGTGGATTCTGTGGACGATGCAGGCCAGCTATTTGATGATTTGAAAAAGTTCTGGGCGCAGATGGATGACGGGAGATCTCGGGAAGGCACAAACGCGGCGCCCGCCGCGGTGGCGTGAAAACGATGAACGAGAGGAATAATTCAGAAATCGAAGCGCTGCGGCGACGCCACCGTGCGGCCCTGGAACTCTCCGCTGCCGCCGCCACCCGGTTTCCGGAGGCGGTGCGTCAGTTGCGTCGTCTGGCGGCCGCGGTGACGTGCCAATCCCTTGATATCGGCGCCTACCATCACACCGCCGCCGAAATGGTCCGGCTTCTGGAAATTCTCTGTGGGGTCGGGGCTGGGACCGTTTTCGTCTATTTTCGTCGCAGCCTGGATCCCGGCTGCGAAGGGCACGTGCGCACCTTTCGCCCCATGTGCCACGACCTGCTGGCCGTGCTGGCGGAGCTGGACCGCTGGCGCGCCGATCATCCGCCGGTGCGGCGGGTCAAGTAGTCCTGGCCCGCCGCATCCGTTAATTTACGGTCAGGATTTCTTCTTGGCGGCGTAGCCGTCGGCGTACCATCCTCCGCCTTTGAGGGAAAAGGTGCAGTTGGAGAGAATCTTGTGCGCCTTGCGGCCGCATTTCGGGCACTTGATGGTTTCGGTGCCCATGCGTACAAGCTCTTCGGTCACCTCGCCGCATTCGCATTTGAATTCATACATCGGCATGGCGTGTTTCCTCTGTCTCTAAAATCGTTTGTTCAGTTGCTGGTTTTGCCGAAACCGCGGCCCGACGCTTTTCACCCCTGTTTGGCCTGGGCGGCCTTGGCGCATTTGGGCAGTTTCCAGCCCCCCCCACCAGTGGGAATTCCGTGGGGACGAATCGCGCCGGCGGACATCAGCTTCTCGACATCCCTACCGCCGCAATGGGGGCAAACCGGTCCTTCGTTTTCTCCGGGCATCACCAGGCTTTCAAAAGTTCCCTGGCAGGTTCGGCAAACGTATTCAAAAATCGGCATGGATCACCTCGGAATTCAGTCGGGCAAACCCTAATTCTCTTTTTCGGTCAAGTCAAGTATCCGGCTTTTCGGGTGCCGATTCCTCTGGGCAAAGCGGCCTCACGCCGCTGACGGTCGGCCGTAGCAGACCTCGAAGCGCCGCCAGAATTGCTCAGGTGTAAAACGGTGATCCTGGGTGCCGTGACGGCTCACCGCGAAGCTGGCGCAGACCGATCCCATACGGGCGCAGGTGGTGAGTTCACGGCCCTCGGCCATGCCCATCAACACCCCGGCACGGTAGGCGTCGCCGGCCCCGGTGGGATCCACCACGCCGTCGTTGTCGGCGGCGTCGACGTGGACGTCGCCGTCGGTGGCATGGAGAATCGACCCGTTCTCCCCGAGGGTGGTGATCACCGCCTGGCACCGCTGGAGGATTTGGGGCAGGTCCAGGCCCGTGGCGCGCTTGATCATTTCCATCTCGTAGTCGTTGGAGATCAGCAGGGTAGCCCCCGTGGTCATTTCCACCAGGTCATCGGCGCTGAGGGCGGGGATGGACTGGCCGGGATCGAAGATGTAGCGCAGTCCCATTTCCTTGAAGCGGCGGCTGTAGGTGCGCATGTCCTCGAGGTTTCCCGGGGCGATGATGCCCAGGGCGTCGGCGGGGTCGAGGCCGTTGACATCGTAGCGTGCGCTGCGGTTCATGGCGCCGGGGTTGAACCCGGTGATCTGGTTGTTGGCCTGGTCGGTGGTGATGTAGGCGCCGGCGGTGAATTCATCGTCCACCTGACGGATGCCGGCCAGGGACATGTTGTGGTCGAGAAGCCATTGGCGGTAGCGGCCGAAGTCCTTGCCGGCGGCGGCCACGATGAGCGGAGAGGCACCGAGGAGGGCCAGGTTGTAAGCGATGTTGCCGGCAGTGCCGCCGAATTTTTCCTGAAGACCGTTGACCATGAAGCAGACGTTGATGTTGTGGATTTTCTCGGGCAGAATGTGATCGGCGAAAAGGCCGGGAAAATCCATGATGCGGTCATAGGCCAACGAGCCCGAAACAATGATGTTCATCCGTATCCTCCTTTTGGCTGGGCCGGGATTCCGGCCGACAATATAACCACTTATCATGAAGCAACAGGCATGCGGATGTCAAATCACCCTTCGTGGACGGCGGCGTCCCGTCTATGTTCCGTGGTGCTTCATCCCGAAGAGAGGAATCCGTAGTTGAAAAAATCAGGGGAAAATAGTGACAATCAGAATGATTCCTGGTTAGAACACGGCACCCTTGGCTTGGGTGGGATCCCGGCTCCAATAAGCCATCGTTCGGCTCACATCGGTTCGAGAGCCACAACCCCTTGACGAAAGAATCGAAAATGATGCTGAAAACCAAACGCAGTGCCGTGGCACGCCTGGGAAAGCGGATGCTGGCCGCCGGGCTGACCACCGGCACCGGGGGCAACCTGAGCTGGTGCGACCGGCGCCGGGGACTGGTCGCCGTGTCTCCTTCCGGAGTGGCCTATGATCGGCTGACGGCCGGTGATGTGGTGGTGGTGGATCTGGACGGCAACCGGGTGGACGGGACCCTGTCGCCTTCCAGCGAGCTGCCCTTTCACCTGGCGCTTTATCGCCACCGGCCGGATGTGGCCGCCGTGGTGCACACCCACTCGGTCTATGCCACCACTTTGGCCTGCCTCCACTGGGAGATTCCCGCAGTGCACTACCTGGTGGGGTTCGCCGGCCCCAAGGTGCCTCTGGCACCTTACGCCACCTACGGCACCGAAGCCCTGGCCCGGGGCGTGGTGGATGCCATCGGTGCGGCCAACGCCGTGTTGCTGGCCAACCACGGGATGATCGCCGTGGGCACCGACCTGGAAAAGGCCTTTGCCGTGGCCGAAGAGATCGAGCTGGTGGCACGGATCTACTACCAGGCCAAGGCCGTGGGTACTCCCCAGATCCTGCCCGATGACGAGATGCAGCGGGTGATGGAGCGGTTCAAGTCCTACGGCAAGCCGCCCGAGGATTGATTCAGAACTCCTTGAAGATACGTGCCAGGGGGTGTCCCGGCGCCTGAAGCGTCAGGTCGTTGAAATAGCCGTAGGGGGTCTGAACGGCACGGTAGGCGGCATTTTCCAGCCGTTGGTGGACCCGGTCGATCAGTGCCTTAGCCTGGAGCGCGTCGGCCTTGTCTTCGCCCAGGTGGGTGAACGAGTGTAAAATGACAAGTGAAGTTTCCCATTTTCGCGCCAGCCACTTGGCGTTCTTGGCCAGCTTGGTTTCCACCGATGCGTCCTCGATGTCCTTGGGCTCCACGTGGATGAAGGCCACCACGGCCTTTTCGTGGGAACTGGGTTCGGCGTCGGGCGCGTCGTCCAGGGTCTTGACGGCCGGATTCCAGGCGAAGGTGTCGCAGTACCAGAACAAAACACGCATAGTCTTTTCCGATTTTGCCGGCACGGCGCCTTCCGGACGACGACGCCCGGCCGCAACAGGAGAAAAACAGAAAGTGGAGCGCGTGGCTGAAAATTTCAGCGCCGCTGCCCGCAGGGACCTTGGGCGCCGGCTGTCCCTGAAGGCCACCGCCTCCAATTTAGACCTGGAAGGGCGGGTGGGTCAATGACGGCTTTGCCTGACGCCGCCTTGCCGCCGTTGGTGAAGGCCGGTCGCTGCTCGAAGCGGCGGTTTTTGTGTTGGCCATTGCTGTTGGCCGTTGTTTTACTGGTTGTTGTGGCGGCGGCGCCCGGAGGGGCCGCCGAGGCCGAGACAACGCCGGCCCAACTGCGGATCGAAGGTTTGGACGCCCATCCGGCCCTGGCGGCCAACGTCCGGGCCATGGTGCCGCCCCCGGGCTTCGGCTGCGATGCGCCGCACGTGCGCTGGCGCGCCTACCTGCGCCAGGCGCGCCAAAAGGCCGAAACGGCTTTGCGGGCCCTGGGGCACTTCAATGCCGTCATGGACACGGCCATCGCGCAGGACGGCGACTGTCGTGTGCCGGTGCTCGCCATCGACCCCGGCCCGGTGGTGCGCGTCGAGGCGGTGGACATCGTCATCGAAGGCCCTTTCCAACAGGATGACGCCGCCCGACGATGGCGGGAGAACTGGCCCCTCGAGGTCGGCGCCGCCCTCAACCAGGGAAGCTACGATGCCGCCCGCGACCGGCTGATCAACCGGGCGCGGGCCCGTGGCTACCTCGATGTCCGTTACACCCGTCGCAACCTGCGGGTGGACCCGAAGGCCAACACGGCCCGTATCGAATTGACCCTGGAATCCGGGCCGCGCTACCGCTTCGCCGCCATTCGTGCCGAGCAGAATATATTGGACGACGCGTTTTTGAGGCGGCTGATCCCCGTCCAGCCGGGCGACCCCTACTCCAGCGATCGATTGGCCGCCATCGGCGGCAGCCTCAGCGCCAGCGGCTACTTTGCCGACGTCAGGGTGAGGCCGGACCTGGAAGCCCGGGATAACGGCGCCGTGCCGGTGGACATTCAACTGATCGAACGGCCGCGCACCGGCTACGAGTTCCGGGTGGGCTACGGCACCGATACCGGCCCGCGCACCCGGGCCGAGGTGGCGCGTCGCTGGGTCAACCGCAACGGCCACAAGTGGAAGGCCGGGTTCGGCTTGGCCCAGCGTGAGCAGGCCCTGGATGCCGTGTATTCGATTCCCATGCAGCACCCCCTCACCGACCGCCTGGAATTTTACGCCCGCATCGACCGGGAGGACAACAACGATATCGTCACCCAATCCGGCACCCTGGGGGCGCAGTACGCCCGGGAACGGGGCGGCTGGACCCAGGCGGTGTTCACCGAATACCTCTATGAGCGCACGCGCTACGGCGACGCGCCGGCCCAGGGCGACGGCTTTCTGCTCGGCGGGCTCAAGCTCGGGCTGCGCAGGCTGGATGATCCGCTCTTTCCCGTGCGGGGCCACTCGCTGGACCTGATTTTGCGGGGGGCGGCCGAGCCGCTTTTCAGCGCGACATCGCTGGTGCAGGGACGGGCACGCGGAGTGGTGTCCCGCCCCTGGCGCCGCTTCATCTTTCAAGGACGGGCCGAGTTGGGGGCGACCCGGGCCGACGACTTCGGCTGCGTGCCCAAGTCGCTGCGTTTCTTTGCCGGCGGGGACAACTCGGTGCGCGGTTACGGCTATGAAAGTCTCGGGCCCACCAACGACGAGGGGCAGGTGGTGGGCGGCAGGTACCTCTGCGCCCTGAGCGCCGAAGCCATGTATCCGGTCTACGGCGACGACTGGTTCGCGGCGGTGTTCGTGGACAGCGGTCAGGCTTTTGACGATCTGGCCGATCTTGCATTCAAGACCGGTGCCGGGCTCGGGATCCGCTGGCGTTCGCCCATCGGCCTGGTGCGCCTGGACCTGGCCCATCCCTTCGACGCAGCATCCTCCTCGGTGCGGCTGCACATCGGCATTGGAGCGGATTTCTGATGACTGCCGTGCGAGTTTTCCCCGGTCGTATCCTGCGCTGGACCCTGGGGGCCGCCGTGCTGCTGCTGGTTGCTCTTGCCGCGCTGCTGCTGGTGGTTTTTACCACCGAGAACGGCACCCGCTATGCCCTTGGCAAGGCGTTGGCCGCCGTCCCGGGGGCGGCGGTGGCGCAGGTGGAGGGCAGCCTCTGGCGGGGCATCACCCTGGAAGACTTTCGCTATGCGGACGGCGCGGGCACCACCGTCAGGCTGCAGCGGCTCGAGTTGGTTTTTTCCTGGCCGGCCCTGCTGAAGATGCGGTTGCACCTGCCCCTAATCGAGGTTTCGGGGGTGGAATTGCAGCTTCCTGAAAGCCAGCCGGCCGATGCGCCCGGCGGGGCGCTGGATATCGAAGCCATCGGCGCGAAACTGCCGCTGGCCGTTCAGATCGACGTCCTGCGCCTGAGCGATGTCACCGTGCAACCCGGGCCGGAGGCGGCCGTCGTCCGGCTGACATCCCTGGAAACCGCCTTGGCGGTGGACCGACAGCGCGCCGTGGTCTCCCATCTCAAGCTGGCCCTGGCAGCCCCGGCGCAGCTGCACCTGGAAGCCGAGGCCGGCCTGGACTGGAAAACGCCCCACCCGGCGCGCCTGCGCCTCGACGGCGACCTGACACTGGACGCCGGGTATCTCGACTGGTCCCTTGCCGGCGACGGCAACCTGGAAAAGCTGCGCACCACCGGCCACATCGGCTGGCAGGGAAAGGATTCGCCGGATGCCACCGTCCATCTGGTTGTGGAAAACGGTTTCGCCGCGGCGCGGATCGAAGCCCTCACCGCCGAGCTTCTCGACGGATCGTTGACCCTCAGCGGTGAGGTGGGGTGGGCGGAGGGCCTGGACTGGCAGGCGACGCTCTGCGCCAAAGACTTGCAGCCGGGGCCCTGGCTCGAGGCGGCCACCGGTCCGGTCTCCTTTGAGCTGACCAGTTCCGGCCACATGGACCCGCAAGGCCAATTGATCCACGACAGCCGCCTGGTGGACGGCCGGGCCGAGATGGGCGGCATCGCCTTGACAGACCTGCGGCTGCATGCGGCGGGAGACCTGGAAAGCATCCGCATCCGCGATTTGGACGGCCGCATCCTCGGGGCCCGGGTGGCCGGGGAGGCCGATCTGCAACTGGCCCCGGAAGAGATCGCCTGGACGGCCCGGCTGTCGCTGGACGAGATGGATCTGTCCAAGCTGGAGACCCTGGAAATCGACAGCGGTGGTGTCAATGGCCGGATCGGCCTGGATCTTTCCTCCCGGGGCCGGTGGCGTGGGGGGCAGCCATTTCTGACCGCCGAACTTGAAAACTTGCGCGGCGAGGTGGCGGGCCAACCCTTGTCGGGGCGGATCGCGCTTTCGGTGGAAGGCGATACGGTCCGCCTTCAGCCAGCGGATCTGACCCTGGGAGAAAACCGGTTGGAGGTCGCCGGCACCGTCACGCCGCCCTTCGATCTGAAGTATCGACTCAACCTGCCGGACCTGGCCCGCTTGCCGCTGGCTCCGGCCCTGGGTGCCCCGCTGGCCGGCCGGCTGGAGGGCGAGGGCCGCCTGGCCGGCACCTTGGCCGCCCCTGAGGTGGCCGCCACCCTTTCCGGCCGTGGGCTGGCTTACGGCGGCGACCTGCGCTTGGCCGCCATCGATTTGCGCGCCACCGCCGACGGTGACCAATGGTTGCTGGAGGCCGATATGAAACGGCTGGTGGCGGCCGACCAGCAGGTGGAGGCGGTCACCGCGAAACTAACCGGAAGCCTTGACCAACACGCGCTGGTCTTGTCGGCCCGCAGCGATGACGGTCGCCTGGCACTGGCGCTGCAAGGCGGCCTGCACGAGCGCCGTTGGCAGGGTCGTCTGACCCGTCTGGCGTTGCGGGGAACCCGGGCCGGCGACTGGGGGCTGGCCCGGCCGGCGGCCCTGGTGCTGTCCGAAAAGGAACTGTTGCTGGAGGAGGCCTGTCTGGCGCCCGAGCCGTCCAGGACAAGAGTCTCCGACGGGGCGCCCAAGCAGCCCGCACCGGTGTCCGGCCAGGTCTGCCTGTCGGCCTCGCGCCGGGAAGACCAGGATCTCCTCGTCGCCTTGCAGGCCCGTTTGCCGTTGGCCCTGGCCGGGCCCGTGCTTCCGGAGGCCCTGCGCCTGCCGGGTGAGATGATCCTTGCCGCCGAGGCGCGCATCGGCGAAACAATGGCCGGGGAAGTCGAGGTGACGCTGCCGGACAACCGGATCATTGTCCGTGGATTGACCGAGGCGCCGCTGGCCGTCGACTACCGCGAGACACGCATTCAGGCAACCCTGCGCGATCAGCGGCTTCAGGCGCAGATCGGCGCGCGACTGTCCGGCGATGCGGTTTTGGATGGCGAGATTTCCGCCCAACTGGACGGCGGGCAGCCGCTTTCCGGTGGAATTAACTTGCAAATCCCCGATCTTGCCTGGCTCAACGCGTTCATCCCCGCCGTGTCCGAGCTTTCCGGGAAAGCCGAGGTCCGTCTCACCCTGGCCGGCGCCCTGACACAGCCGGCGCCCCAGGGCCGCGTCACGCTGGACAACCTGTCCCTCAACCTACCGGATACCGGGGTCGCTTACCAGAAAGGACGCCTGCGGTTGGATATCGACGAAAACCAACAGCTCAACATCGCGGGCGAACTGGCCGGGGTCGATGGGGGCCGGCTGCAAATCACCGGGCAGGGATCACTGGCCCGACTGCCCGAGTGGCGCCTCGAACTGGCCCTCGACGGCGAAGCGCTGCCGGTGCTGCGCACCGCCGAGCTGGTGGTGGATGCCAGTCCGGCCCTGACCGTCAAGGCGGATCAGGAGGCGGCCGAGGTCCGGGGACGGGTTGGGTTGCCCCGGGTGGAAGCGCAGGTTCACACCCTGCCGGAGGGGGTGGTACGCGAATCGCCGGACCTGGTGTTGGCCCGCCAGGAGGAAAAGACGGCCGCCGGCTACCGGGTGCGTACCGATGTCGAGGTCGTGCTCGGCGAGCGGGTGCATCTGGAAGGCATGGGGTTTTCCGCCGGCCTGGCCGGTCGCATCCGCCTGCGCGGCAGCGGCAACGACCCCATCGCCGCCTTTGGCGAAGTGGACATCAAGGAGGGCCGTTATGAAGCCTACGGGCAGGATCTGCGCATCACCCGGGGCCGGCTCACCTTCAACGGCCCCCTGGACGACCCGGGCCTGGATGTGCGCGCCTCGCGTACCGCGGGCGCTTACCAGGCCGGACTGGAACTCACGGGCACCCTGAGGGATCCCCGCAGCCGGGTGTTCTCCGTGCCGGATCTGTCCGAGAGCGACGCGTTGAGCCTTCTGCTCACCGGAAAACGGTTGTCGGAAGGGGGCGCCGGCGCCGACGCCACGATGCTGCTCAATGCCCTGGCCGGCCTGGGCGTCGCCCGGGCGGACGACATCGCCCGGGATATCGGGCAGACCGTCGGCTTCGACGAACTGGGGCTGGACACCGACGACGGGCTCTACGGCACCCAGCTCACCGTGGGCAAGCGCATCAACTCCCGCCTCCTGGTGCGCTACGCCGTGGGGCTGTTCGACGGCGTGGGCAAGGTCATCACCGTTTACAACATCAACCGCTACTTGGACCTGGAGATCTCCCACGGCCCCGAAGCCCAGGGGGGCGACCTGATTTTCCGCATCGAACGCTGAAACGGCGTTGAAAAACTTGATCAGGATAAAATCGTAATCAGCTCCGTCGGCTGGTCCTGGGTGGCCACCGTCAGCTTGGCCCGGCAGGGGCCGAGGCCTTCGGCCACCACGTTCAGGGCGCATTCCGGGGTGTTGTTGACTTCGCTGAGGTGGGCCAGCACCACGTGGCGCAGTGCGTCGTGGCGCACCCGACCGAGCAGGTCCCGGCTATCGGCGTTGCTCAGGTGCCCGGTGCGCCCGGCAATGCGCTGCTTCAGGGGCCAGGGGTAGGGGCCTTCCACCAACATGTGCGGATCGTGGTTAGCCTCCAGCACCAGGGCCTGGCAGTCGGCCAGATGGGCTTGGACCATTGCCGGGGCGATCCCCAGGTCGGTGGCGATGCCGAGCTTGACGCCCCGGCTGGCAACGGTGAATCCGGACGGATCGGCGGCATCGTGGGGCAGGGCGAAGGGATGAAAGGCGAGGGTCTGGATGCAAAAGGAATGACCGGGCTGGAAATGGAAGACATCCGTGATGCGGCCCAAAAGGCCGCTGCCGTTTTGTCCGGTTCCCGGCGTCAGGTAGACGGGAACCTGATAACGGCGGGCCATGACCCCCACGCCACGGATGTGGTCGGTATGCTCGTGGCTGACCACGATGGCGTTGATGCGCTCCGGCGAAAGATTGCGGCGGCGCATCCGCTTTTCCAGCTCTTTTCCGGAGAGTCCCGCATCGATGAGTACCGTGGTTTCACCGTCGGACACGTAGACCGCGTTGCCCTTGCTGCCGCTGGCCAGCACGCAGAAGTGGATGCCGTGGCCGGGCGATGGCGAAAGGTTGTCAGGCACCGGTATGTCCGAAGCCGCCGTCGCTGCGGGCGGTGGCGGGAAGGGTCTCCACCAAAAAGGGCAGGGCCTGGCGCACCGGGGCGATGATCATCTGGGCGATGCGGTCGCCACGCTGGATGGTGTAGGCAACGGGGCCGAGGTTGATCAGCCCCACCCGGATTTCTCCCCGGTAGTCGCTGTCGATGGTGCCCGGGGCGTTGACCACGGTGACCCCGTGGCGGACGGCAAGACCACTGCGAGGCCGGAT
Source organism: Desulfobacteraceae bacterium (assembly GCA_028700185.1). GTDB lineage: Bacteria > Desulfobacterota > Desulfobacteria > Desulfobacterales > UBA2174 > UBA2174. The sequence goes on from JAQVTF010000005.1 coordinate 10,710, forward strand.
CTGGGCCTCGAAGCCGTCGGGCAGGGCCATGGCAAAACCGGTGGAAATCAATTCGATCTGTCCCGGCGCCAGGGAAAGAGGTGCCGTCAGCGCCGCGGCAAGGTCCATGCCGGCGGCCCGGGGTGTCATATAGCGCGGCAGGGGGATGTCGCCATCGAGATCCGGTCGCAGTCGTAAAAAAGCGATGCGCAGCACGTCGTTCATCGACCAGAGCGATCCGGCCGCCACCCGGCCGCCTCCACCGCTCCGGACGGCACCGGTCCCACGGCGGTGAGGGACAGGCGGTGGGGATCGAGCAGAACGCCGGCCAGATCCTGGATTTCCGAGGCACTGACGGCGTCGATGCGTTCGGTGACTTCGGCCATGGGAATGAACCGACCCAGATAAATTTCGTTTTGCGCCAGGCGCATCATCTGGTTTTCGTTGCTTTCGGCCGCCAGCAGCAGGCTACCCTTGGTGAACGCCTTGGCATCGTCCAGCCGCTGGGCGCCCACGGGGGTATCGGCCAGGCGTCGAAGCTCGGTGACGATGCGCACCAGGGTCTCCCGGGTGTTTTCAGGCGCCACGGCGGCATAAACGCCGATCATTCCCGAATCGGTGAAGGTGGAAACGAACGAGTAGACCGAGTAGGCCAGCCCCTGCTGTTCCCGGATGGCCTGAAAGAGACGGGAACTCATGTTGCCCCCCAGAATCGAGTTGAGGAGGCTGTAGGCGTAGCGGCGTTCGTCGGTGACGCTCAGGCCGGGGCCCGCCAGCAGGAGATGGACCTGTTCCAGGGGCCGCTCCACCACCCGGATCGGCGCCTGGGCCACGGGCGGCTGACGCGGCGAAACGGACGTTTCGCCGGGGGGCAAGGCGCCGAAGGTCGGCGCGAGGAGTTCTCGGATTCGGTCGTGGGAGAGGTTTCCGGCCGCGGCGATGACGATGCGTTCGGGCCGGTAGTTGCGGTGGACGAAGGCCTGGATGCGCTGTTGATCCAAGGCGACGAGGTTTTCCGGGGGACCCAGGATCGAGCGGCCGAGGGGATGATCGCCCCAGAGATGGGGGCCGGCCAAGGTGTGGACCAACTCTTCGGGGCTGTCTTCCACCATCCGGATTTCCTGAAGGATGACGGTGCGTTCCCGCTCGATTTCCTCCGGGGAAAACGTCGAGTGGAGGAAGATGTCCCCCAGCAGGTCCACCATGGCTTCCTGGTGGGTGTCGACGACCTTGGCGTGGTAGCAGGTGGTCTCCAGGGAGGTAAAGGCATTGGTGTGGCCACCGATGGCGTCGAAGGCCTTGGCGATCTGGTAGGCGCTGCGGCGTTCGGTTCCCTTGAAGATCATGTGCTCGATCATGTGGGAGAGCCCGCTGTCGGCCGCGGCCTCGTCGCGGGCCCCCACATCGACCCAGACCCCCATGGCGATGCTGTGCACATGGGGCATACGTCGGGTGGTGATCCGGATCCCGTTGGGGAGCCGGATACACTCAACGTCGCCGGTCATGGCCTTCTTCTTCCAGCAGCACCTTGTGGCTGAGGCGGATCTTGCCATCCCGGGTGATCTCGAGCACCTTGACCCGCAAGGTATCGCCTTCCTTGACCACATCGGTGACCTTGGTCACCCGCTGGTTGGACAACTGGCTGATGTGCACCAGCCCGTCGGTGCCGGGCAGAATCTGCACGAAGGCGCCGAAATCCATCACCTTGACGACCTTGCCCTCGTAGATCTGACCGACCTCCGGCTCCATGGTGAGGGCGCGGATGCGTTCGATGGCCGCCTCGCCGTCTTCTTTTGAAACGGCCGCGATCTTGATGGTCCCCGAGTCGTCGATGTCGATCTTGGTGTTGGTCTCGCTCTGCAGGGCGCGGATCACCTTGCCCCCCGGTCCGATGATGTCGCGGATCTTGTCCGGGTTGATATCGATGGTGGTGATGCACGGGGCGTAGGGAGAGATTTTGCCCCGGGGCGCCTTGAGAGCGGTGAGCATCGTTTTCAGGATGTGAAGCCGCCCCTCGCGGGCCTGGGCCAGGGCTTGCTGCAGGATCTCCCGGGACAGTTCGTGGATCTTGATGTCCATCTGCAGAGCAGTGATGCCCTCGTCGGTGCCGGCTACCTTGAAGTCCATGTCCCCGGTATGATCCTCGTCGCCGAGGATGTCGGTGAGCACCACCACTTGGTCGTCGCTTTTGACCAAGCCCATGGCGATACCGGCCACCGGCGCCTTGATCGGCACGCCACCGTCCATCAGCGCCAGGGTGCCGGCGCAGACGGTGCCCATGGACGAAGAGCCGTTGGATTCGAGCACTTCCGAGACCAGACGAATCGTGTAGTCGAAGTTCTCCTTGTCGGGCAGCACCCTTTCCAGGGCGCGGGTGGACAGGCCGCCATGGCCGATGTCACGACGGCTCGGGCCGCCCAGGCGCTTGACCTCGCCGACGGAAAAAGGCGGGAAGTTGTAGTGGAGCATGAAGGGGCGGAACTCTTCCCCGCTCAAGGTCTCCACCCGTTGTTCATCCTGCCCCGAGCCCAGGGTCAGCACCCCCAGTACCTGGGTTTCCCCCCGGGTGAACAGGGCGCTGCCGTGGGGCCTGGGCAGGATTCCCACCTCGCAGGTGATGGGCCGCACCTCGTCGAAACGGCGGCCGTCCATGCGCTGCCCTTCTTTGAGGATGAGGTCGCGGCTGATTTTCTTCTGCAAATCGTCGAGAATTTCCGCGATTTCGTTCTTGCGCTCGGCCAGTTCCGGCTCCAGGGCCGCCACGATCTCGGCCTTGGCGGTTCGCACGGCCTCATGGCGCGCCATTTTTTCCGGCACGGTCAAGGCGTTGCGCAACCGATCACCGTTGAGTTCCGCCAGCCGCTCAGCCAGAGCGGCTTCCGGCGTCGGAACGATATAGGGGCGCTTGGCGCGGCCGCAGCTTTGGCACAGCTCCTCCTGCATGGCGATGATGGGCTGCATCTGGGCATGGGCGAAAAAGATCGCCTCGAGCATGTCCTCCTCGCTGGCGATATCGGCACCGCCCTCCACCATCACCACACCGGTGGCCGATCCGGCCACGATGATATTGATGTCCGAGCCCTCCAGGTCCGGCAGCGACGGATTGGCCACCAGTTCACCATCGATGCGACCGACGCGCACCGCGGCGATGGGACCGGCAAAGGGGATGTCGGAAAGCTCCAGAGCGGCCGAGGCGCCGATCAGGGCCAGCATGTCCGGATCGTTTTCCCGGTCCATGGAAAGGACCGTGGCAATGACCTGGGTTTCGTAGCGCCATCCCTTGGGGAACAAAGGACGGATGGGGCGATCGATGAGGCGGGCCGTGAGGGTTTCCTTCTCGGAGGGACGGCCGATCTCGCGCCGGAAATAGTTGCCGGGAATCCGGCCGGCGGCGTAAATTTTTTCCTGGTATTCAACGGTCAATGGTAAAAAACCCGCGTCGCGGGTTTCATGGGCCGCCACCACCGTGACCAGCACGATGGTATCACCGTATTGCACTACGGCGGCACCGGAAGCCTGTTTGGCCACTTTGCCGGTCTGAATGCTCAGCGTGCGGCCGCCGATTTGACAACTGACTGATTTTTCCATGTGTTCTCCTGCTGCCCCGCCCTGCAAATCCGGCTTCAACCCCATCCTTGGGTCGAGGCGATACCGATTCCGGCCCAAGCGGACTGCCTGACCGGTACAACTTTGGATCTTGCCGTTTCGACGTTGATCCTACGGCGGTCGACCCCTGGACGATCCCCGGGGGCGGCCATCGGCTGAAAACGGACGTTACCGCCGAAGGCCAAGGGTGTCGATGATGGTGCGGTAGCGATTGACGTCCTTGCCCTTGACGTAGTTGAGCAACCGCCGCCGTCGGCCGACGAGCATCAACAATCCGCGTCGGCTGTGGTGGTCCTTTTTGTGAACCTTGAGATGTTCGGTGAGATAGGTGATGCGCTGGGTCAACAGCCCCACCTGAACCTCGGGCGAACCGGTGTCCGATTCGTGAAGCTTGTACTGGTCTATGAGTTTTTTCTTGTCATCCGTCGACAGCACCACTTGCTTTTTCCTCCTCGTCTCACGTTACGGTTGGTGTGGCATGACACAAATATAACGATAGCGTTGGGTTTCCGGATCAAGGGTGATCACCGCCAGCAGTCGCTGCCGGCTGTCCACCACCTTCAACGTTTCCTGGCCGACCGGCGGCGGAATATCCGCCGCGGTGAGGCGGCCGCCATTGGCAATACGCCGGGCCAATGCCGGGGTTGCCGTGACATCGGTCATCTGGCGCAGAGCGGTATTCATGTCGATGACCCGTTCGGCGCTGCGCCCCTGCCCGGCCAGTTCCTCCAGGGTTGTCAGGGAAACGGCGTCCTCGAGTGTAAAACCGGCACAGCCCGTTCGCCGCAAGGCGGTCATGTGTCCGCCGCATCCCAGCGCTTCGCCCAGGTCGGCGCAGAGGGTACGGACGTAGGTGCCCGCCGAACAGTCCATTTCCAGCACCACTTCCGGCAGATTCACCGCCAGCACCGCCAACCGGTAAACCGTTACCGGCCGTGGCGGTTTGATCACCGCCTTGCCCGCGCGGGCCAGACGGTACAGCGGCACGCCCCGGTGCTTGAGGGCCGAGAAAACCGGCGGGACCTGGGTGATGGTTCCCTGGAATCGCGCCGCTGCGGCCCGCACCCGGTCTTCATCCACCGTCACCGGGCGCGTGGCGGTCACCTGTCCCTCGGCGTCCTGGGTGTCGGTGTCCACTCCCAGGCGGCAGGTGGCCCGATACGTTTTGGGGGCGGCGAGAAAAAACCGCGACAGGCGCGTCGCCGCTCCCACCGTGCAGACCAACACCCCGGTGGCTGCCGGATCCAGGGTGCCGGTGTGACCGACCTTGGCCCCCTTCAGGATCCGTTTCACCGTCGCCACCACCCGGGCCGAGGTGACACCGGCGGGCTTGTCGATGACCATCACCCCGTTCAGCGAAACGCCCCCGATGGGTTCAGCCCTCAAAGTTGCTCCGCCAAACGCAGCAGGTCCGCCTTCACATCGGCCAGGGGCGCCGTGACACTGAAGCCGGCGGCCGAGGCATGGCCACCGCCACCGCGGGCCTGAGCGATGCGGGCCACGTCGACGCTGCCGTCGCTGCGCAGGCTGACGTGGTACTGGCCCGGCGAATTCCCGTTGAGCTCCTGGATCAGGGCGGCCACCCGGACGTCCTCGATGCGGCGCGCGTAGTTGATCAACCCGTCGCCGTCCTCCGGTTGGGTGCGCGTCTCGCGAAACATTTCCAGGGACAGGGTCATGATGGTCATCTTGCCGTTGGCCGTCAGCTCGATGGAATCCAGGGCCATATTCAACAGCTTGATCCGTCCCAGGGAATAGGTGCCATAAACATGTTTGGCCACCTGGTAGGGATCCACGCCCAGAGCCACCATTTCTTGGCAGATGGTGAACGCCTCCAAATTGGTGTTGGAAAAGCGAAACGAACCGGTGTCGGTAAAAATTCCTGTATATATCGCTGTCGCCACGATTTTGTCAATCGGGACGCTCATTTCCCGGATGAGCCGGTAGATGATTTCGGCGGTGGCGCAAGCATCGGCATCCACCAGGCGAAAATCACCGAAAGCCTCGTTGGTCACGTGGTGGTCGATGTTGACCACCACCGGCATCAGCGCCACTGCCCGGGCCACGGCGCCCACCCGTTGGAGCGAACCGCAGTCCAACACCACGGCGATGTCGAAATCGACACCGGAAGGCACCCGACGGGTGATCCGATCCACTTTCGGCAGGAAACGATAGATGGCCGGAATCGGATCGTCGTCCACCATGGCAATGGTTTTTCCCATGCGTTCGAGGCTTAATCCCAGCGCCAGCAGGCTGCCGATGGCGTCCCCGTCCGGGTGGGTGTGGGTGGTGAGCAGCACCCGTTTATTCCGGGTCAACTGGTGAATGATCGACTGCATCGTTCTGTTGCAGGGCCTTGAGAATCTGGTTGATGCGAGCCGCCTGGTCGAAGGTCTCGTCGTAGAAGAACTCCAGTTCCGGCATGTAGCGCAAGGTCAGCTCCGGTGCCAGACGCCGCTTGAGGAAGGTTTTGGCGTTGCGGAACCCCTCCACAACCGCCTGCCGGTCGTTGGTCTCGGGGTGGACGGTGAAATAGACCCGGGCCAGGCGCAGGTCGGCGGTGACGTGCACACGGGTGATGGTGGCCGTCGCGATGCGCGGATCGCCGGTTTCCTTGATCAGGATGGTCGACAGCACCCGTTGAATGTGACCGGCGACGCGCTCGGCGCGGGAAAACGGCTTCATAGGTGAATAATCTCCATTTCGCTGCCCACCATTTCGGCCAGGCCCATCTCTTCGACATGGTCCAGAATCTTTTCGATCCGGGCGTCCACCTCGCCGGCGGCGTTGGAGACGACTGCCAAGCCGATGACGGCCCGCTGGTAGACGTCGTTGTCTTCGATTTCAGCCACCGAAACGTTGAAGCGGTTGCGGATCCGGGCGATGACGGCCTTTACCACCCGACGCTTGGCCTTGAGCGAACGGCAGTCGTGGATTCTCAGAACGATGCGGCCGCAGCCGACCACCATCCTGTCCGCCTTCCAGCGCTGCGCCGGCTAGGACTGGGCCGGCGAGGCGACTTTCGGTCGGATCTCCTCCATGAAAAAGACCTCGATGGTATCCCCGACCTTGATGTCGTTGTAGTTTTCGATGCCGATGCCGCATTCGTATCCGGCCAGCACTTCCTTGGCGTCGTCCTTGAAGCGGCGCAAGGAACCGATCTTGCCCTCGTACTGGACCACCCCGTCGCGCAGCAGTCGCGCCCGTTCGCCGCGGACCACCTTGCCCTCGGTGATGTAACTGCCGGCGATGGCGCCAATTTTGGGTACATGAAACACCTGGCGCACCTCGGCCCGGCCCAGCAGCTTTTCCTCGAAACGCGATTCCATCAGCCCCACGATGGCGTCCTGCACCTCCTTGATGACGGTGTAGATGACGTTGTAGAAGCGGATATCGACGTTTTCCTCCGTGGCCATGGCCTGCACCTTGGCATTGGGCCGGACATTGAAGCCGATGATGATGGCATCGGACACCGTGGCCAGGGACACATCCGATTCGGTGATGGTTCCGGTGGCCGCGTGGATGATGTTGATCTTGACCTCTTCGTTGCTCAGTTTGACCAAAGAGTCGCTCAGCGCCTCGATGGAACCGTGCACGTCGGCCTTGATGATGAGGTTCAGCTCCTTGACCTCGCGTTCCTTCATCTGTTCGAAGAGGGTCTCCAGGCTGAGGCGGCTGGACTTGGCCAGCTCCTTGGAGCGCTGCTTCTGCTGGCGGTGGGAACTGACCTGGCGGGCATCCTTCTCGTCGGCCAGGGCGATCATCTCGTCGCCGGCGGCCGGGACTCCCGAGAGTCCGAGAATTTCCACCGGAATGGCCGGTCCGGCCGATTCCACCGGGTTGCCCAGGTCGTCGATGAGCGCCCTGACCTTGCCGTAGTGAACCCCGCAAACCACCGGGTCTCCGGTGCGCAAGGTGCCCTCCTGAACCAGGATGGTGGCCACGGCGCCGCGCCCGGCGTCCAGCTTGGCTTCCACCACGTGCCCCTTGGCCAGTTTTTCCGGGTTGGCCTGAAGGTCCATCATTTCGGCTTGCAGCAAGATCATCTCCAGCAACTCCGAGATGCCGGTACGCTGCTTGGCCGAGACGCGCACGAAGATGGTTTCGCCGCCCCACTGCTCCGGCGCCAGGCCGGACTCCGCCAGCTGTCGCATGACCCTTTCCGGATCGGCACCGGGCTTGTCCATCTTGTTCACCGCCACGATGATGGGCACTTCAGCGGCTTTGGCGTGGTTGATGGCTTCCACGGTCTGGGGCATGACGCCGTCGTCGGCGGCCACCACCAACACCACGATGTCGGTGAGACGAGCGCCTCTGGAGCGCATGGCCGTGAAGGCTTCGTGGCCCGGGGTGTCCAAAAAGACGATCTGCCCTTTTTCGGTGGCCACATGGTAAGCGCCGATGTGCTGGGTGATCCCCCCGGCCTCTCCCTCGGTGACGTGGGTCTGGCGGATCACGTCCAGCAGAGACGTCTTGCCGTGGTCCACATGGCCCATGATGGTGACCACCGGGGGCCGGGGCAGCAGATGGCCGGGCTCGTCGGTCTGGGGCTTGAGCAGGGTTTCTTCTTCGAAAGCCGCCTTTTCCACCTCGTAGCCGAATTCGTTGGCCACCAACGTCGCGGTTTCAAAATCGATGGTCTGATTGACGGTGGTCATCACCCCCATGCTCATCAGTTTGCCGATCAGCTCGTTGGCCTTGAGGCCCATACGTTTTCCCAGTTCACTGAGCACGATGGTTTCATCGACCTTGATCCGGCGCTTGATGGCCTTGGCCACCGTGATCTGGGGCTTCTGGGCCGGGGGGGGCTTGGCCTTGCCGCCCTTGCGTCCCTTGCGTCCCCTGGCCTCGGCGGAATAGAGGTCTTCCCCCTCCACCACCGCCTTTTTGCGGAAAGAGATCTTCTTCTTGAAAAAGCGTTTGTCGGTTTCTTCCTCGGCCCGTTTTTTCTTCTTTTTGCGCTGGGCCTCTTCGCTGGTTTCTTCCTCTTTGCGGGGTTCCCCCGCCCCCGGCAGCGGTTTGGCCTTGGGTTCGGGCTTCACCGGACGGTCGGGCAGCTTGATGATCTTGGCAGGGGTGTCCTTCTTGGCCTTGGCCTTGGAAGGCGCCTTGGGGGCCGGGCGCGCCGGTTCGGAAGCCGGTTTGGTCGGAGAGACCGGTGCCGCCGCCGGCGGTTCCGGTGCTTCAACAGGCGTTGCTTCGGGTGAGGTTTCCGCTGTTTCGACGGGTGAGGTCGCCGCTGCCGTTTCAGGCTCCGGCGCCGTAGCGGCCTCCGCTGACACCGGCTCGGGTTCTGGTTCCGCAGCAGGCTCTGGCGTAGGCTCTGGCTCGGGCTCTGGCTCGGGTTCTGGTTCGGGCTGCGGTTCCGGCGCCGATTCGGGCTCCGGTTCAGGTTCCGGTTCAGATTCCGGTTCCGGTGGAATTTCGGCCTCGACCGCTGCCGGAGGCGCTTCGGGGACCGGCGCCTCCTCGGCGGAAGGCGCCGGGACTTCGGCCGTTGCCTCGATGGGTTCCGCCTCGATTTCCTCAGTGGCGGGTGTTTCGGCAACCGGGGCTTCCTCCACCGGCTCAGCGGCCGTCTTGGGACGTCGCCGGATCACCGTGGGCTTGACCCGGGTGTCTCGGGCAACCTTTTCCTTTTCCTTGCGGCCGAAGAGGTTCTGCTTGATCTGCGCGACGACCTCGTCCTCGAGGGAGCTCATGTGGCTGGCCACTTCGATTTGCATCTCCTGGAGCTTTTCGAGAAGCTGCTTGTTCTTCAGGTTCAACTCCCTGGCAAGCTCATAGACTCTGATCTTTGCCATCCATTCCCCCTCAATCCGGCTTGGAAAAAACGTCCGACCGTCGGATCCGGTCGCCTGGGCTCAGCGGTTGTCTCGTTTCGGGCCGGCATGGTCATGCCGCACGAGGCGCGCCGGCGAAAATGTCAATCGGTTGCCAGCGGTTCCGTTCCCGCTTCCGGTGCTTCCGGTGCTTCGGCCGCCGGAGCGGTGTCCGCCGCCGACTCTACGGTCGGGGCCGGCCCCGGGGCGTCCTGTGATTCCGTCTCTCCCGCTACTTCAGCGTTCTCTATGGCGTCGGGGGGGAGCCGAGAATCGGCCGGGGCATCACCGACGGCCGGGGTCTCAGGTGGCGTACGGACGGTCACAGCGGCCACGGTGCCGGCGTTGTGAATCAATTCGGCGGCTTTTTCCGGATCCAGCTCGCGGATCTGGGCCAAGTCTTCGATGCTGGCATGGCTCAGTTCCTCGGCCGAGAAAAATCCCATTTCATACAAGGTGTCGGCCAAGCTGATGCTGATGCCGGGCACGGCCACCAGGGAATCGTATCCGTCGCGCATCGCCTGGCTGTACTTGCTTTCACTGATCACGTCCAGGTGCCATTTGGTCAACTTGGACGCCAGGCGCACGTTTTGGCCTCGCTTGCCGATGGCGATGGACAGGTGCTCGTCGGGGACGATCACCTCCATGGAGCGGTTTTCCTCGTCGATGATGACCCGCGAGATTTCCGCCGGTGCCAGGGCATTGCAGACGAACTTGGCCGGATCCACATGCCAGGGGATGATGTCGATCTTTTCTCCCCGCAGCTCCTGGACCACGCTCTGCACCCGGCTGCCCTTCATGCCCACGCAGGCCCCCACCGGGTCGATGTCCGAATCGTTGGACGAGACGGCGATCTTGGTACGCACCCCCGCTTCCCGGGCCACGGCCATGATGGTGACGATGCCTTCAGAGATTTCCGGTACCTCGGTTTTGAAGAGCTGAACCAGAAAATTGGGGTGGGTGCGAGACATGACGATCTGGGGGCCGCGGGTCTCGTAGAGGATATCCATGATGTAGGCCCGGATTCGATCTCCACGGCGGTAGCTTTCCCGTGACACCTGTTCCCGCGAGGGGACGATACCTTCGGTGGTGCCGAGGTTGACGATGATGTCACCACGGTCGACGCGTTGGACGATACCGTTGATCAGTTCCCCCTTGCGGTCGATGAAGGCGGCATAAACGGCGTCGCGTTCGGCATCCTTCATCTTCTGGATGATTACCTGTTTGGCGCTCTGGGCGGCGATGCGGCCGAAACTGGTGGTGTCCATCTTCGTGCCCAGGCTATCGCCCAGCTCGCAGTCGGGGTCCAGTTGACGCCCCTGGGCGAGACTGATCTGCACCTCGGGTTCGGTGACGGTTTCCACCACTTCCTTGAACTGGAACACCTCGATTTCGCCGATTTCCTCGTTGTACTGGACCTCGATGTCGGCCTTGCTGCCGAAACGCTTGCGAGCGGCCGACCGCAGCGCCTCCTCCAGCGCCTTGATGAGCACCTCGCGGTCGATGCCGCGGTCCCGGCTCACCTGATCAACGACGCGTTTGATATCCGAGATTAACATCCGCTGTCTCCATTCTGTCAGGCCGGTCGCCAGAAGGCCGTCAATCGGCCACCAACCGGGCCCGCACGATGTTCTCGAGGGCCAGAGTAACCGTCGTGTCTCCCTGTTCCAGGGCGACTTGGCCGTCCACCAGTCCGGCCAACCGACCGGTGAAATGCTTGCGCCCGCCGATGGCGGTGGCCACCTTGATGCGCACCGGGTAGCCGGTGAAACGCTCGAAATCCGCCGGACGGCTGATGGGGCGATCCGTTCCCGGGGACGAAACTTCAAGGTTGTAAGGGCCGAGCCCCTCGTCGAGGACGGCGTCCAGCACATCGCTGACCTGGCGGCTGATCTCCACGCAGTCCTCCAGGCTCACACCGCCGGGCTTGTCGATGTACAGGCGCAACGTCGTACCGCCCGGTTCCCGCTGAAACTCGCAGTGCACCAGGTCATAGCCGGCATCGGTGCACAGCGGTTCGGCATGGCGGCGGACCGCCTCCACCACCACCGCCGGTGCCACCGGTGACGAAAGCGAGGCGTCAGCAATGTTTTTCTTCTTTTGTTTCAAATAGATATCCTTGTTCCAGAAAAACAAAAAACGGGCATTTGCCCGTTTTTCCCGTGAGGTAGATTTCGATGGTTACGGCCGCAACTCAAACCTTGAGGGGGTTACCTTTTCATCGGAACCTTGCTCCTGACGATGCGCTCGAAAATCTACCGCAACAGAAAAACCCTTCACTGAGGATAACCGTCCTCCATGAAAGGCGGGACTTCGTTTTGGAGCGGGCAACGAGATTCGAACTCGCGACTCCAAGCTTGGGAAGCTTGTACTCTACCAGCTGAGTTATGCCCGCATACCAAGTTAGCTTTTTTAAGCCAGACGGAGGCGCTTGTCAATACATTTTCAGGAGGGATCGTCCAGCAGGCCCCGGAGCTGTTTCAACTCGTGGTAGACGCGGGTCAGCATCTCCTGCTCGGAACGCTCGCCGGTGGCGGCTGGGGCGATCTGCAAATGCTGACGTGCACCGGCGATGGTGAAATGCTCATCGTAGAGCAGACGCTTGATGGCGAGGATCAGGTCGAGGTCTGCCTTGCGGTAGAGCCGGTGGCCCGAGGCGGTGCGCTTCGGCTTGAGGGTTTGAAACTGGCTCTCCCAGAAGCGCAGCACGTAACCGGGCACCCCGGTGATCGCGCTGGCTTCGCGAACCCGGTAGTAGCGCTTGGATGCATCGCGATGGAGATGGGCCGATAAATCGTTCATACCGCCGACACGGGCTCCTGCCGTGAGACACGGCCATGGTCTGGTCAGGTCGGTAAGGCGGCACCGAAGCGGGCCAGCAGCCGCTCGGTGATCTTCTGGTGCAACGGGTTGATCTGCTCGTCCACCAACGTGCCTTGGTCGCTGCGATAGGTAATCCGAAACGAAACGCTCTTGCGGCCTTGGGGAATCGGGTCGCCGATGTACTGATCGAAGAGCGTCACGCTTTCCACCAAAGGCTCGTCGGTTGCGGTGATGGCCTCGGCCAGTCGGGCGCTTTCCACGGTGGCCTCCACGATGAGGGTCATGTCCCGGGCGATGGCCGGAAACCGCGGAATCGGTTGGCTTTGACGTCCCGCGGGGATCTCCCCGGTCAGCAGCGGTAGGTTCAGCTCGAAGACCAAGGCCGGCTGCTTGAGGTCCAGGGCGACCCGGGTGTCCGGGTGGACTTCCCCGATGAAGCCGATGCGCCGGTCTTCGACGGCAACCCAGGCGCTGAGTCCCGGCCGGGTACAGTCACAGTGTTCCGGGGCCATGGCGCCGAAGCGCGCGCCGGCGATCCCGAGCTGTTCCAGCAGGGCCTCCAACACCCCTTTGAGGTCGAAAAAATCGCAGGGCGCCTGGCGTTTCTCCCGATCCTGGGCCCAATGTTCATCCTGACGCTGCCCGGTCCACAGGGCGGCGAGCATCTGGGTTTCTTCGGGCAGACGGTCGTCGCTGTCTTTGGCCGCGACGAAGACCTTGCCGACTTCAAAGAGCTTCAGATGACGGTTGCCCATGGCGATGTTGCGCGAGGCGGTCTCCAGCAAACCGGGCACCAGCGAGGTGCGCATGACGGCCTGGTCTTCGCTCAATGGATTGCGGATCACCACTTCGCGTCGCCGGGGATCGTCGTCGGCCAAACGCAGCCGATCGCCGCTGTCGCGATGAACGAAACTGTAGGTGATCACCTCGGCAAAGCCGAGGCCGGCCATCCGTTCCCGCAGGCGTTGTCTCATGGCCCAGTCACCGGCGGGCCGTCTGCCCGTGGCCGGCAGGACGGGGTGGGTGGTGGCGATCTTTTCATAGCCATGGCGCCGGGCGATTTCTTCGGTGAGATCTTCGCTGCGTGAGACATCCACCCGAAACGAGGGAACGCGCACTTCGAGGTGGTCGAGGCGCTTGTTGGAGACGCCGAATCCGATTTGCTCCAGCAGTGTTTTCATGCGGCCGCCGTCCAGGTCGGTGCCCAGGCGCTGGTTGGCCCGGTGGACATCGAGCTGGATGACAGTCCGGGGTGCCGGCCGGGGATGAACATCGATGTGCCCCGATACCGGGCGACCGCCGGCCACTTCCCGGATCAGGGCCGCGGCGCGGTTCAAGGCGACGATGGTGCCGTGGGGGTCAACGCCGCGCTCGAAGCGGTAGGCGGCGTCGGTGGACAAGTGGAAACGTTTGGCGGTTTTGCGGATCGAAACGGGATCGAAGCAGGCGCTTTCCAGCAGCACCCGGGTGGTGGAAGCCTGAATTTCCGAGTCGAGGCCCCCCATGACCCCGCCGATGGCCACCGGCCCCTCGGCATCGCAGATCATCAGGGTGTCGGCGGTGAGGTGGCGCTCCTTTTGATCCAGGGTGACGAAGGGCGTGCCCTCGGCGGCGGTGCGCACCACGATACGTCCGCCCCGGAGGCGGTCGAAGTCGAAGGCGTGCAGTGGCTGCCCGAGTTCCATCATCACGAAGTTGGTCACATCCACCACGTTGTTGATCGGTTTCAGGTCCACCGACCGCAAACGGTCCTGAAGCCAATCCGGCGAAGGACCGATGGCCACCTCGGAGAGGAGGCGGGCCGCGTAGCGGGGGCAGTGATCCGGAGCGAGGATTTGCACCGAGGTCTCGTGGTGGATCTCGTCGCCTTCGGGCAGGGACGGCAGCGATGGGAATGTCAGCGGCTTGCCACAGATGGCCGCCACTTCGCGCGCGATGCCAAGGATACTCAAACAATCCGGTCGATTGGGCGTCAGCTCGATCTCCAGCACCGGGTCGCTCAGGTTCAGGGCACGGTTGAGGGGCGCACCGACGGTCAGATGATCGTCCAAAAGCATCAGGCCGTCGGCATCGGCACCCAGACCCAGCTCTGAGGCGCTGCAAAGCATGCCTTCGGAAGTCACGCCGCGCATCGCTTCCGCCCTCAGCACCCGGCCTCCGGGCATTTCCGTGCCCGGCAGGGCGCAGGGCGCCAGACGGCCCGCCGCCGCGTTGGGGGCGCCGCAAACGATGGTCCGGACCCCCTCGCCGATGTCCACCCGGCAGCACTTGAGCCGGTCCGCCCGGGGATGGGGGAACACCTCGATGATCCGGCCCACCCGCACCGTTTCCAGAAACCCGTAGCGATCGGTGACGGCGGCGACCTCCAGGCCGACCATGGTCAACGCCTCGGCCACCCGGGCCGGCGGGAGATCAACTTCGACGTACTGGGTCAACCAACTCCAACTGACCTTCATCTTAAAATTGCCTCAAAAACCGCAGATCATTTTCGAAAAAACGGCGCAGGTCGTCGATGCCATACTTGAGCATGGCAATGCGTTCGATTCCCATGCCGAAGGCAAAACCCGAATAGCGGTCCGTGTCGTAGCCCACTTTTTCAAACACGGCCGGATGCACCATCCCCGAGCCAAGAATCTCCAGCCAGCCGGTGTGGGAACAAACCCGGCAACCGGCTCCGCCGCAGATGGTGCAGCCGATGTCCACCTCGGCGCTTGGTTCGGTGAAAGGGAAGAAGGACGGGCGAAATCGCACCGGCGTCCGCGGGCCGAAGATCTGGCGAACGAATTCCGTCAGAACGCCCTTCAAGTCCCCGAACGTCACGCGGGTATCCACCAGCAATCCCTCCACCTGGTGAAACATCGGGGTGTGGGTCAGGTCGGAATCGCAGCGGTAGACTTTTCCCGGGGCGATGATGCGCACCGGGGGCTCCTGTTGCTCCATCACCCGGGGTTGGGTGGGGGAGGTCTGGGTCCGCAGCACGATGTTGTCCGATACGTAGAAGGTGTCCTGCATGTCCCGGGCCGGATGGTCCTTGGGGACATTGAGGGCCTCGAAGTTGTAGTAGTCGGTTTCCACCTCGGGGCCCTCGGCGATGTCGAAGCCCATGCGCTCGAAGATCTCGCAGATTTCAACGCTGGTTTGGGTCAACGGATGCAGCGAACCCACCGGGACCGGTCGTCCCGGCAACGTGACGTCGATGCGATCCGCATCGGCCTGCTGCCGAGCCTCCAGGGCCACCAGGCGTTGGGACAGGGCTTCCTCCAGCTCGGTTTTGAGGCGGTTGGCCGCCTGACCGGCGGCGGGGCGATCCTGGGGCGGGAGAGTGGAAATCTGTCTTAGAAACTGGGTCAGGGCGCCCTTGCGGCCGAGAAACTGGACGTTCAGTGCTTGAACGGCCTCCCGGTCCTCAGCGGCCTGCAACCGCTTCAGAGCGTCGGTGCGAATCTGTTCAAGGGTCTGTTGCACGGTAGGGGCCTGATCATCGTTGGGAGTGGACACCGGACCGGCAAACCGATCGGTGCGGCAGGGCGGTGCCGGAAAAGGACCGCCCTGCCGGGAAGGCATCAGACTTGTTCGGCGGACAGGCGTGCCAGCTTGGCGAAGCCGGCCGGATCCGATACGGCCATTTCCGCCAGGACCTTGCGATCCAGGCTCACATTGGCCTGTTTGAGTCCGTGCATGAACCGGCTGTAGCTCATATCGTTGAGCCGCGCAGCGGCATTGATGCGGGCGATCCACAGGCGCCGAAATTCGCGTTTGCGGACCCGGCGGTCCCGGTAGGCGAAGGCTAAGGCACGATCCACGGTGTCGGCGGCGGTGCGAAACAGTTTGCTATGGCCGCCCCGAAACCCCTTGGCTTGAGCCAATACTTTGTTGCGACGGTGTCTTGCTTTGAATCCGCGTTTAACGCGCATGACGATCTCCTTGAAGCGTGGCGCCGGCGGCGCACCGTATGGCCGACGGCGACCGGATTGAAGATTGGCCGCGCCTTGACGGCGCAGCCAGTGATTTTAGCCGTTGGGCAGAAGGCGCCGCACGGCTTTCATGTTGGTGCCATCCACGATCTGACCCTTGCGCAGACGGCGCTTGCGCTTGGCGGACTTGGTGGTCAGAATATGACTATGGTAGCTCTTGTTGTAAGCATACAGGCCTGTTCCGGTGCGCTTGAAGCGTTTCGCCGCGGCGCGGTTGGTCTTGATTTTCGGCATGATGGGCAACTCCTTGTCGTGGGTAGCGACAATCGTCGTCAAAGTAGAAAATGAAGATGGCGTGAGCGCCGCGGTGGGCGTATCACGCCATGGTTAAAACCATGTATTGGCCGTCCGGTCGCCTCCCTCCGGCGGATCTCAATGCGGCCGTGGTGCGAGGATCATCATCATGGTTCGCCCCTCGAATTTCGGCATCTGTTCCACCACTGCCTCCTCACCGATGGTCTCGGTGATCCGCTTCAGTAGCTCTCGTCCCTGGTTGGCCATGGTGATTTCCCGACCGCGAAACATCACCGTCACCTTGACCTTGTCCTTCTTGGCCAGAAATTTTCGGATATGGCCAATCTTGGTTTCGAGATCGTGATCGCCGGTTTTTGGACGAACCTTGATTTCCTTGACCTGGACAGTGCTTTGCTTCTTCTTGGCTTCCTGCTTTTTCTTGGTCTGTTCGTACTTGAACCGACCATAGTCCATGATCTTGCAAACCGGCGGATTGGCGTTGGGCGAAATCTCCACCAGGTCCAAGCCATGTTCGGCAGCCGTTGCCAGGGCCCTGGCAAGTGATACAACACCGATCTGCCCTCCTTCGGCGTCGATGAGACGAACTTCCTTGGCCCTGATGTTTCGATTGATCCGGGTCTGGTCCGCACGCGTTGGAATGACGTGTCTCAAAAGAGCTATACCGGCACCTCCTGGTGTTGAAACGATTAGCTTTGACGGTTGCCGGTGCGGCAACCCTATAAATGCCCAGTCCAATATACGATCGGATCGGCAAATGCAACCAAAAAAAGTGTTTTGGGCCGGCGATGCCCCCAATGGATTGCCCGTGCCCCGGACGACGCATCACACCGCCACGGCTCGACGAAGAACCCGGGATAACCGATTTCAGGCCTGTTGGCCTTCCCGGGGCCTTCGGGTCAGGGTGTAGCGGGCCAGCAGGCTGTCCTGCCAGTAGGTTGCGGCGGGGTTGGCGAAAAACGTCTGAAACAACGCCAGGGCCTCCTCCCGACGCACCCCGGCCTTGATCCGTGGGCGGCGGGTGGCGTACAGCGGTCCGAGTCGTTCCAGCAGGCAGCCGGTCCCTCCGCCCATGGCGTCCTCGTAGGCATAGACGATGCTTCCGATCCCGGCGAGCAGAATTGCCCCGTAGCACATGAGGCAGGGTTCCAGGGTGACGGCCAGGGTCAGATGTTTCCCCTCGGGGGGCGGCGAGATCTCCTCCAGCCGCTGCAGGGCGTTCATCTCGGCATGGGCCAGTTCGCTGGGTCGGGGGCCGACGCTGTTACGGCGACCGGCGCGGACCAGGATTCCAGATTGGTCGGCAATGACGCAGCCGACGGGAAATTCGCCACGGGCCAGAGCGCTGCGGGCCTCGTCGAGGGCCGCTTGCATCAGTTCATCATCGGTCATTTTTTAGCTGCCGTCGAGATCGTGTCAAGATG
Source organism: Desulfobacteraceae bacterium (assembly GCA_028700185.1). Taxonomy (GTDB): domain Bacteria; phylum Desulfobacterota; class Desulfobacteria; order Desulfobacterales; family UBA2174; genus UBA2174. The sequence goes on from JAQVTF010000005.1 coordinate 28,590, forward strand.
AGCGTCCAGGGCGCAACTGCCGTCGATTTCAAAGGCGTACACGATCCGTGCGGCCATCTCGGCCTGGCGGGGGTTCACCACCGCCATCGGCGTGGCCGCCAGGCGGCCTTCGAGGGCTTCACGGGTCAAGATGGCCTCCAGCCCGCTGCCGATGAGTTGTCCCCGGCTGCTCTCCAGCACATCGGCCTCCCGGCCGTTGGTCACCACCACCACCGGTACAATGCGGGGGCCCAGGAGGCGGGCCAGCGCCAGCGCCGGGCGATGACGGGTGACGATGGAACCGGGACCGTAGCGGATCATCATCGCCGGCACCCCTTCGAGGGAAACCAAAAAATCCAACGGCACCTCGGCGTGTTTTTCTCCGGCGGCGATCGGTACCTGCAGGCGGCATCGGATCTGCTGCCGGGAAAAACCGCATTCCGTGAGCAGGCGCCGGGCGATCTGCTGGCGCAGGCGCTCGTCCTCGGTATCGGCCAGCGATTCGCCGGAAATCAGATCGGTCAACTGGCCATAGACAACGGGTTGAGCCATGGCGTTTTCCCCCGGTTTCCTCCCCTGTGCCCAGGAGAGCATTTTGGTTCATTCTGGCGCATCGATGGCCGGATGTAAAGCCTGCCGAATGGCACCGTTTTGCGCCGATCTTCCCAACCGCGGATGGCTCACCGACGTTGGGCATGAGACGGGAAAATTCAAGTGTCAAGTGAGCTAAAGTGAGCTAAGGTGAGCTAAAGTGAAGGAATCCCGGCAGTTTTATAAAAGCCGGAGCAAAGCGACGCCACCACTTTAGTCACTTTAGTCACTCGTAATTTTAGTCACTCCGTTAGTCACTCAGAAAAGCGTCAGCGACGAGGGATCTGCAGTTGAGAACACAGACGGGAGCATGGTCTAAACCGGAAAAAACCCTCCAAGGGATCATCGCCAAACTTTGACGGGACCCTGGGGGCCCGGTGTCAAGGCTTGACAATCAAAAGCCCGATCTCCTATGAAGCGGGGCGACCCTTTTCAGAATGCGCCCTAAAGCGCCCACCGTTGTCCACAAGCGAAGGAGACCATCATGGCCCAGCTGATTGCCGACCGCCGGGATATCGATTTCGTCCTCTACGAGCAGTTTGACGTCGAGTCCCTCCTTGATTGCGACCGTTACCGGGATCTGAACCGGAAAGCCTGCGACATGGTCATCGACGCGGCCCGGGACTTCGGCATCAAGGAGATCCTGCCCACCTATGCCGCCGGCGACCGGGAAGGGGTCCGCTTCGAGGCCGGCCAGGTGACGGTGCCCGAATGCTTCCGGCGTCCCCACCGGCTTTTCGTGGAAAACGAGTGGATTGCCATGACCGAGGACCCGGAGCTCGGCGGGCAGGGGCTTCCCCACGTCATCGCCAAGGCGGCCAACGAGTACCTCGTGGGGGCCAATTTCGCCTTTACCGCCTATGCCACCCTCGGCCACGGTGCCGGCAAGATGGTCGAACGCTTCGGCACCGCCGAGCAAAAGGCCCTGTTTCTCAAGAAACTGTACACCGGCCAATGGGGCGGTTCGATGCTGCTCACCGAACCGGAGGCGGGTAGCGATGTGGGGGCCCTGACCACCACGGCCCGACCCAACCCCGACGGCACCTACAGCATCAGCGGCAACAAAATTTTCATCACCAACGGTGAACAGAACCTGACGGAGAACATTATTCACCCGGTTCTGGCGCGCATTGAAGGGGCGCCGGCGGGCACCCGGGGGATTTCCATTTTCCTAGTGCCCAAGTACTGGGTGGAGCCCGATGGCCGCATGACCGACTTCAACGATGTGGTGTGCACCGGCATCGAGGAAAAGATGGGGCTCCACGGCAGCCCCACGTGCAGCCTCACCCTGGGCGGCAGTGGAAAATGCCGGGGCTGGCTCCTGGGAGAGCCCAACCAGGGGATGCGCATCATGTTCCACATGATGAACGAGGCGCGCCTCGATGTGGGGTTCCAGGGGTTTTCCCACGCGACGGCGGCCTATCTCTACGCCCTGGATTATGCCCGCCAGCGGCGCCAGGGCCGCGACCTCACCGCCGGAAAGGATGCCACCGCCCCCAGCGTGCCCATCATCGTCCACCCGGACGTGCGCCGGTTGCTGATGTGGATGAAGGCCCACGTGGACGGTATGCGCAGCTTCCTCTACTACGTGGCCCTGGCCTTCGACCGTAAGGAGACGGCCGCCGATGCCGCCCAGGCCACCTACTGGCAGGATCTCATCGACCTGTTGATTCCGGTGATCAAGAGCTACTGTTCCGACCGGGGGTTCGAGGTCTGTACCCAGGCGATGCAGGTCTACGGCGGCTACGGCTACACCCGCGAATACCCGGTGGAGCAGCTCGCCCGGGACTGCAAAATCACCAGCATCTATGAGGGCACCAACGGCATCCAGGCCATGGATCTGCTCGGTCGCAAGCTGGCGCTGCGAAAGGGTGGGGTTTTCATGGATTTTCTGGCCGCAGTGCGGCAGACCGTGGGCGAGGCCGAAGCCGTTGCGGCGTTGGCCGATCTGTGCCCGGGGGTTTTGGCGACCGCCGACCAACTGGAAAAGGCCGCCTTGGCCCTGGCCCGGGAAGCCGGAGGGGCGCGGGTCAAGGTGGCCTTTGCCCATGCCATGCCCTTTCTGGATGCCATGGGTGACCTGATCATGGCGTGGATGCTCCTGTGGCGTGCCAAGGTGGCCGCACCGCGCCTGGATGCCCTCTGCGCCAAGGCTTCCCATGGCGCCGAATTCATCGCCGGCAACCGTCAGGCGGCCTTTTACGACGGCCAGATCCAGACGGCCCGTTTCTACATTCGTTCCCTGTTGCCGTTGACCCGGGGCCGGATCGAGGCCATCGTCAACGGCGAGGGCGCCGCGGTGGAGATCAACGAAAAGGGGTTCGGCGGACTGTGAGACAAGTGGGGCCAATGGATCAATGCCAGCCCGTGGCCCGACGGACCGCCGGTGACCGGCATCTGATTTTGATCTCGATTTTTTAACCTGAAACTGGAAAGGATATTTTTCTCATGCGAGACGTTGTGATTGTTTCGGCCTGCCGTACCGCCATCGGCGCTTTCGGCGGGACCCTGCGCGACAGCCACGCGGCCCGGATTGCCGCCGTGGTGATGAAAGCCGCCATCGAAAGAGCCGGCATCGAGGCCGCCCGCATCGACGATGTGCGATTCGGTCTCTGCCTGGAGCCATCGGACACCCTGAACACGGCCCGGGTAGCGGCGCTGATGGCCGGTATCCCGGACTCGATCCCCGCGGTGACCATCAACCGGGTGTGCATTTCGGGCATGGAATCCGTGCTCAGCGGCATGGCGATGATCCAGGCCGGCATGGCCGACATCATCCTCGCCGGAGGGGTGGAGCACATGTCCGGGGTGGCCTACGAGGTGCCGGCGGCCCGCTGGGGATGCCGGTTGCAGGACCAGACCTTCGTCGATGCCCTCATCCGGGGGCTGCACTGCGGGTCTTATCTGATCCCTCATCCGGAAGACGGGCCGGTGGATGCCAGCCAGCCGCCGCTGAGTTTTTTTGTCGGCAAACCTTACATCATGGGGCATACGGCCGAATTTATCGCTCAGCACATGGGCATCACCCGCCAGGAGATGGACGAGGTCGCCCTGCGCAGTCACCACAACGTGGAGCGCGCCACCCGGGAAGGCGATTTCGCAGAGGAAATCGTGCCAGTGGAAGTGCCCCAGCGCAAAAAGCCGCCGGTTATTTTTGAACGGGACGAGCATTTTCGCCCCGGCCTGACGATGGCGCAGTTGGCCAAACTCCCCCCGGCCTTTGTTCCCAAAATCGGTACGGTGACCGCCGGGAACTCCAGCGGGATCAACGACGGGGCCGCCGCCATGGTGATCATGGGCGCCGATACGGCCCGGGAGATGGGCATTGCCCCTCTGGCGCGGATTCGGGCGGTGGGCCGTGGCGCCTGTCATCCCTCGGTGATGGGCCTGTCGCCGGTGCCGGCCGTTCAGGATTTGATCCGCCGCAGCGGTATGGCCATCGCCGACTTCGAACTGATGGAGGTCAACGAGGCCTTCGCCTCCCAGTACATCGGCTGCGAGCGGGAGCTGGGGCTCAATCGGGAGATCGTCAACGTCAACGGTTCGGGGATCGGCATCGGCCACCCGGTGGGCGCTACCGGGGCACGGATCATGGTGTCGTTGATCTACGCCATGCGCAAGCGGGGCAATACCCTCGGGCTGGCGACCCTCTGCGGAGGCGGGGGGGTGTCGATGGCCTGCGCCCTGGAATTGGCGTAAAGCCGTTTTAACAACGGAGGCGATTTTGGACCGGCGTCGGTGGTTTTTTTGCCGGCGCCGGTTCCGTTATGTTCGCCGGCAGGCTTTTCTTGACCTGTGCTCCGGATTTATTTATAGAACACGGGCAGTTATTTGTCACCGAGACGGATAGAAGCCGTGATACAAGGAAATTGTGCGTCCGCAAGGCGCAGCCGCCAAGCGGCCGGAGTCCCCTAACACGCCCGAATCGAAAGGATCCACCATGACCGCCAAGACCAAGATCGGGATCATCATCTGCGACCGGTACCGGCGTTGCGCCGGGGGCAAGTGCCTGCGCTCAATGCGCAACAAGGAAGGCGCTTTCAGCATTTACACCGATACTGAGCCGGAGCTGGTGGGGTATACCACCTGTGACGGCTGCCCGGGGGGCAACATCGAGTACGCCGGGCAGGAAATGGTCAAGAACGGTGCCCAGGTCATCCACCTGGCCACCGGCCTGGTGGTGGGATATCCGCCCTGCCCGTACATCGAAACCTTCAAGGCCTTCCTGGAAAAACGCTTCGGGGTCAAAGTGGTGGTGGGGACCCATCCCATTCCGACCCATTATCTCGAGATGCACACCCACCTGGGAACCTGGGACGCGCCGCAGTGGAAGCCGCTGATTGCGCCCACCATGGCCGATGAGGCCACCCGGGCCAGTTATGTCTGATCGGTATCGGAAACCGCTGGTCGGTCGCGGAAGCACGGGAAGGTTGCCCCGGAGAGGATACCGGCGCCGCTGGTTGCCGACACGCCGGTGGACCCTGCCGGTAGTGTTGCTCCTGGGGATGGCGATCTGTTTCCTCGGTGTCGGCATCGGTTCAAACCGTGATGGATCCCAAGAATCCGCCACGCCCTTGGCGGGGGTGGAAAAAAATCCACCCATGGCCGCCGTTGCCCCCGCCGCCGAACCGGTGGTCGAGGCGCCGCAAACGGTGGAGACACGTTACGGGATTTGTCTCCAAGGCCTTGAGGTCTGCGAGGGAGAGGTGCAAGAGGGGGCGACCCTGGCCGGCATTCTCGGTGATTACGGCCTTTGCGCCCAGCGGATCGCCGCTCTGGCTGAGGCGAGCAGAGGCGTTTTCGACCTGCGTCAGCTCCGGCCTGGCCAGTCTTACAGCCTGTTCCTGGATGACAAGGGCCAGCCGCGCCATTTTGTTTACGAGGCGACGGCCACCGATTACGTGGTTTTCGATCTCACGGCGCCGGTGAGCGTTCACGCGGCCCAAAAACCGGTGGAAACCAGGCTTTGCACCGCCGCCGCCACCGTTTCCTCCTCCCTGTGGGAGGCGCTGCAGGCCCAGGGGGTGGATCCCGGCCTCATCGTTTCCCTCGACGAGGTGTTGGGGCAATCGGTGGATCTGTTTCATCTCCAGCCCGAAGACCGCATCGCGCTGGTCTTCGAGGAGCGCTTGGTGGAAGGGCGGAGGATCGGTTCCGGCAAGATCCGGGCGGCCCGCATGGTCCACGGCGGGACCTCCTACAACACCTTCTACTACGACGACGGCCGCGGCGGGGGGTACTACGATGAAAACGGCCGTAGCGTCCAGGGTCGCTTTTTGCCGGCCCCGCTGAAGTACAACCGGATCAGCTCCGGCTTTTCCCACCGGCGGCTTCATCCCATTCTCAATACGTATCGTCCCCACCTGGCCATCGATTATGCCGCCCCCACCGGTACGCCGGTGATGGCGGTGGGTGACGGGACGGTGATGCGTGCCGGCTACGACAAAAACGCCGGGCGCTACATCCGCCTGCGGCATGGCAGCCGTTACGAGAGTCGCTACATCCACCTGTCGCGCATTGCCGATGGGATTCGCCCGGGACACCGGGTGCAGCGCGGAGAGGTCATCGGTTTCGTGGGCCAGACCGGACTGGCCACCGGGCCGCACCTGGACTTTGCCTTCTACCGGGACGGTACGCCGATCAACTACCGGACCCTGGATTTTCCCCGTGAAGAGCCCATCCGGGACGATCAGCGGCTCTGGTTCGATCGGCGCGTGACCCACCTGAGCCAGTATCTGGATGAAACCGAAACTGCACTGGCAATGACCGGTCCATCCGCAGAAGCCAAGGCCTCTGATGAAAGCTGAGGCCTAAAAGCTGCCGCGATACGCGTTGTGGCACGTCCCGCAGCTTTGCTGCAACGCCCCCATCGCCTCCATCACCCCGGCCTCGAATTTCTTGGCACCGTCTTCGAAGTTGAGGCGGACGGTGTGCATCAGGTACTTGCGGGTCTTTACGATTTGTAGGGGCGAATCCATTCCCGTTTTCAGGACACCCTGGGACCAGAGCGTGCCGGTGAACGCCAGAACCAGAAACAGGCCGAGGCTGACGACGGACGGACGCTTCATTAACGAGAAAGTTTACCGTCCTTGATTGAACGGAAACCGGTTTGAGGGAAATCGACGGAATGCTCAATACCTAATCAACAATAACGATTCTCGGCAAGAAAATTTTTAAACAACCTCGCAAGGGAACGCTGTCGGCTGGGTTTTGGCGACGGACCGCCGAGATGATCATTTTAAATATAATCGATGGGCGCCAGTGCCAGCCGCCGGCGAAGGGCTTCAAGGAGGCCGGTGGTGCCGGTCATCATGTTGTCGCCGAAGGGCGCGCCGTAGATGATGGGCAGGGTGGTGTCTCGCACCAAGGCCCGGCGGGGACCGGTGGCCACGATGACACCGAGGCCGTTGAACCCGACCCGTCGGCGGGTATAGGCGCCGTGACCACCTCCGGCCAGGACTTCCGCATGGGTCAAACGGCCGTCGGCCAAGGCCGGCAGCAGTGTGTCCAGACGTTCCGCCGTCAGGTCACGGGTGTGGTACTCCAGGTAGGCCGCCACTTCGCCACGACGAAGGGTCGCCGCCACCGTATGGGAAGTGGCGATGTCCAGGACCATGATATCCCGGTTGGCCACGGCCCATGGATCCAGGCTGGCGCCCAGGATGGCCGCCATGCCGCTGTCCATCACGTAGACGGCCTTGGTGGGCAGGCGCGCCGCATCGGCGGCGATGGTGCGCAGGCGGTTGAACGTTTCGGGAACTTCGTCGCTCCGGTAGAGAAGGGCGGCCGGTGAGGGATCCGCATCCAAGGCGGCCGCATGACAGCGGTGGCGGTAATCGAGATGGGACTCCCCTGCCGGCGGCATGCCGTGATCCTGGGCGCAGACCACCACGGCGTCGAAGGCGAAGGGGATATCCAGGGCGTCGGCGATCCGACGGATGTGGGGCAGATCGATGTCCGCTAGGGTGAGGGCGGAGACTCCGGCGGCGATGAGCCGGTCCGCCGTCGGCCGGTCCACGATCTCCAGCCCCAGGGCGGTCACTTTTTGTGGGTCGTGGTTCAAGGTGTGGGCCGCCTCGGGGGTGATGGATACCCGGTGGTTTCGGGCGCGCGCCGCCAGCGCGCCGGTGACGGATCCACCGCCCATTTCTCCTCCGGTCACAACGAGATCGCCCGCCCCGGCGGCCTGCTCGGCCACCCACCACACCGGCGAGCGAACCACCGCTTTGAAATTGCGACCGGTTTCACTGTCGTACCAGAGGACATCCATCGTTCCGGCGCCGATATCGATCATCAAGAAATGAGCCATGGGGGTTCCCACCTTTTCCGCGTCATCGACTTGACTCTAAATTGATAACAATTATTATTAACTTTTATTGAAGAGGCCACCGAAAATCGGCCGGGGAAAAACCCGCCCGCTGGTCCATGTGGCATGTTCGGGTTCCGTTATCCCGGTTTCGTGAAGATGTATGTCAAGGAGGTATCCCATGGCGACCTTAGAACGCATTGCCAAAGATCGTGATCTCGTCAACGCCATCGATTGGGACATGACACCCGAGGAAGCCGTTCGCCTCTACCTGGAGTGGGGCAACAACTGGGCGCGGGGCAACTACGTCATCCGATCCAAGAACGATGTGACCCACTACTTCGTCGTCAACACCTGGCGCAGGCCGGTGGTTTATCTGATCCGCCGCAATTCGGACGAGGCGGAGGAACTGGCCGAAATCAAGATGCCCGAGCCCATTGAGCGTCGTTTCCTGGAACGGGTCGGTCACCACAAAGGGGTTTGGGCGGCCGATGGTGAAGTCCGTGATTGGCTTCAGGGAAAGCTTGGGGTCGCCTGAGCGGCGGCGGTGCCCGGCGCTATGGGTCGGCAATGGGGGACGGCATCAGTTCTCGGACTCGGCCTCGGCTTGGCACTTCGGGCAGATGCCCAGAAATTCGATGCGATGACCGGTGATGATGAAATCGGTCTTTCCCTCCAGCAGTCGCTCGATGTCCGGCAGGACCGCCACCGGGGCGTCCACCACTTTCTGACAGCGCAGGCAGCGGATGTGATAATGGGGTTCGGGATTGCCGTCGAATCTCTTGAGGGACCCGCCCGTTTCAATCTTTTGGATTTCGCCACTGGCCGACAACACTTCGAGGTTGCGGTAGATGGTCCCCAGACTGATGCGGGGAAGTCGTTTTCGCACCCGGGCGTACAGTTCGTCGGCTCCCGGGTGCGAGGGGGTTCGGCGCAATTCTTCCAGTATGACTTGCCGCTGGCGAGTCATCCGCAGGTTTGTTTCTGTTTCCACGATGTTCCTTCCCGGTTGATCAGGCAAAAAAAACGGCCCAAGGCCGAAAACCTCCCCCAAAGGTTTGAAAAAACGTACCTAAATCATGACGGCCCCAATGTCAACGACAACCCGGTGCGCTGGACGTCGATTCATCGCTTTTCCATTGGGACATACGTGCATTCCGCCGGCCCGCAGTAGTCCCCCACGTAATCGGAGCCGGGCCGGTAAAGGGCCGGTTTGGGTGCCGCTAGGGCAAAACGCTCCTCGATGACATGGGCGCTCCAGCCGGAAACCCGTGAAACGGCGAATACGGGAGTGAACAGGTCCATGGGAATGCCCATGGCGTAAAACAACGAGGCACTGTAAAAGTCGACGTTGACGAAGATCTCGACTCCCTTGCGGGCCTTGAAGGCCGCCTTGCCCTTGGACTCGAGCAGCTTGGACATTTCATACCACTGGGGTTGGCCAACCCGGCGGCCCATTTCTCGACTCATGGGGGCCAGGATGTGGGCCCGGGGGTCGTCGACCTTGTAGACGGCATGTCCCAGGCCCATGATCTTTTGCCCTTCGTCCAGGATGCGATGGACATAGGCCTCAACATTCTCCGGGGAACCGATGGCCTTGAGCATCTCCATCACTCGCACGTTGGCCCCGCCGTGGAGTTCACCGGACAGGGATCCCACCGCCGCCGAAACAGCGGCGTAGAGGTGAGCCCGGGTCGAGGCGACCTGGCGGGCGGTGAAGGTGGAGGCGTTGAAGGCGTGTTCGGCGTGCAACACCAGGGCCACGTCGAAAAAGCGGGCCACGTCCCTTTCCGGCCGTTGGCCGGAGAGCATGTAGAGAAAGTTGGCCGCATGGTCGAGATCCGGATCCGGCATCACGGGGGCCAGGTTCTGCCGAATGCGGTGCCAGGCGGCCACCAGCGTGGCCAGTTTGGCCACCAGACGCGTTGCCCGTAGCTGCTCGGCCGCGAGGCTCTGGTCGGTCAGTTCCGCGTCGTCGGCCGCCAACAGGCAGACGGCGGCCTGGAGCACGTCCATCGGCCGGCTGTCGGGCGGTAGGGATTTCAACGCGGCGATCAGCCCTTCGGGCAAGGGACGGGCCGCGGCGAGCTGTCGCCGGAAACCGTCAAGGGTTTCGGCGTCCGGTAAACCCTCATAGATGAGCAGATGGGCCACTTCCTCGAAAGTGGCCGACTCGGCCAGATCCTTGGCGAGGAAGCCACGGTAGATGAGTTTTCCTGCCTTGCCGTCCACATGGCTGATGCGGGTGCTGGCGACGGTGACGCCGCGCAGACCGGTATTGACCGTCGATTTGTCGTTTTCCATGTGCGTCCCCTGTTTTTCTCGAGGCGTTTGTCCGGTGGAAAAGCAGATTGCCGACGAGGACTAAAGATCGATCCACATGTCCGCTTCGTTGCCGCAGTGGCTGCATGTGGCGTGCCCCAGAACACGACGCGGCGCACCGGCCGTGGTATCGGCTTCAGCCGCCGGCGCATCGGCATCGGGGAGGGTGCAGGTGACCACCATTTCAGCCTCGTTGCCGCAGTGTTCGCATTTGCAGACTTGCCTTCGGACGAGTTCACTCATGGTGTTTCCTTCCTTTCTGTCGAGTATCCTTCCAACATTTGATTGCCAAAGGAATCCGAAAGGGGTCAGACGAGAATCTTTCTTAAAAATGGAAACGATAGCTGAAAAAGTCAAGCTGCATTTGATCCGGGGTTTCAGGGTAGCTCGCCGTTGATTGAAATCCGATGAGGATGCCGGTATGTTCGCCGATATGGAAGAAAAAAAGCCGATTTCACCGGTCCAGCGACCCACTGTACCGTTGGTTGCCGACATCCCGGAGCGCATTACCTTGCGGTTACCGCCTGACCAGGCGAACGATCCGGTCCAACTTGACCGGCGTCTGGCCGATAGGTTGAAGCTTCCGGCCGACGCCCTGCCATCGCACCGGATTTTACGTTCCAGCATCGACGCCCGGCGCGGCCGACCCTGCTACGAAATCACCGTGGCCCTCGGCCCGGCGGCGGCCGAGCCACCTGCTCCGCCCCCCCTGCCGCTCCTCCCCCGGGATGCCAAGCCGGTGATCGTGGTGGGGGCGGGTCCCGCCGGTTATTTCGCCGCTCTGGAACTCATCGCGCACGGGCTCAGGCCCGTCATCCTGGAGCGCGGTCCGGATGTCACCGCTCGCCGCTACGCCATTGCCGGGCTCTACCGGAGCGGCGTGGTGAATCCCGAGGCCAACTACTGCTTTGGGGAAGGGGGCGCGGGGGCCTACTCGGACGGCAAGCTCTACACCCGATCCACCAAACGCGGCGACGTGGGCAAGGTCTTGCAGCGGTTGGTGGATCACGGGGCCGATCCCCGGATCAGAGTGGAGGCCCATCCGCACATCGGCTCCAACCGACTGCCCCGAATCGTCGCCAGGCTGCGTCAGACGATTCTCGATGCTGGTGGGCAGGTACACTTCGACTGCCGTGTCACCGGCTTGCGCCAACGGGGCGGAGGGGTTGGCGGCGTGGTGTCCGCCGAGGGGGAGCAGTGGCCTGCCGAGGCGGTGATCCTGGCCACCGGGCATTCGGCCCGTGACGTCTATGGCGCGCTTTTGGCCCAGGGAGTGCAACTGGTGCCCAAGCCGCTGGCCATCGGGGTGCGCATTGAACATCCCCAGGCCCTCATCGACCAGATCCAGTATCGATGTCCGGAGCGCCCCGCCGGCCTGCCGCCGGCCACCTACCGGGTCAAGACCCGGGTCGACGGCCGGGGCGTCTACTCGTTTTGCATGTGCCCCGGCGGTCACGTCATTCCTGCTTCCACCGCCTCGGGAGAACTGGTGCTCAACGGCATGAGCATGGCCGGCCGCAGCGGCGCCCTAGCCAACGCCGGACTGGTGGTGGAAGTCGGCCTGGCGGACCTGTCCCCAGCGGCAGACCGGGACCCTCTCGCATTGCTCAAATTCCAGCACGACATCGAACAGGCCGCCTTCGCCGCCGGTGGCCGGGAACTCAAGGCCCCGGCCCAGCGGATGACCGACTTTGTTGCCGGCCGGCCTTCGCCCACCCTGCCGGCCAGTTCCTATCGCCCCGGTCTGGTCTCCTGGCCGGTGAACCGCCTGCTGCCGCCCCCGGTGGCGCTGCGGCTTCAGGCCGCCATGGTCACCTTGGGCCGCCAAATGAAGGGGTTTTTCACCGAGGCGGCATTGGTGCTGGCGGTGGAATCCCGCACCAGCGCCCCGGTGTGCATTTTGCGTGACCGTGAGACCCTCATGGCACCGGGATTCGACGGACTCTACCCCTGCGGCGAAGGGGCCGGCTATGCCGGCGGCATCGTTTCGGCGGCGGTGGACGGACAGAACGTGGCCCTGCGCATCGCTCGTCGTCTGGGAAAGGTTTGACGCGGATTTTAAAAACGATTATGTTTATCGAAACATAGTTTTGTGCGGTTGTCCTTTTGCCCAAGAGCGAGGAGGTCCCATGCGCAGTTGTTTGGTGGTGCTGATGGTTGTGGCGGTGTGCCTCGTTTCCCCGGCAGTCGGCGCGGAACCGGTGGGCGTCGGTGCCGCGTGGCCGGCCATATCCCTGCGGGGCCCAGAAATCGAGTCCCAACGAAGTTACCTCGGATTGGAAGCAGACGGCCCCTTCGTCTTGACGGACGTTTCCGCCGACATCGTCATCGTCGAAATTTTCAGCATGTACTGCCCCCACTGCCAGCGGGAAGCGCCCAAGGTCAACCAGTTGTACCAACTACTGCTGGATACGCCCCAATGGCGAGAGCGGATCAAGCTCATCGGCATCGGGGTGGGCAATTCTCCCATGGAAGTTGATTTTTTCAAGGACACCTACGGCGTGCCCTTTCCGCTCTTTCCCGACGGCGATTTCGCCATCCACAAGGCCCTGGGCGAGCCCCGGACCCCCTACTTCATGGGCATCCGGCTCGGGCCAGGGGGCGAGCCCCGGATCGTCTACGCCAAACTGGGGGAATTCGAGGATCCAGCCCGTTTCGTCGAGGAGATTATGGCCATGGCCGAGTTGAAGTGAAAGGGGGCGGCCCGGGATGGCTGGCTTCCCCCCATCGATCCGATCCGTCGGATTTGTCCGATCAGTTCGACTAAAATGGAGTCACATAACCGATGAAAACCAATGGATACCTACTGATTGCCGTAATGTTGCTGGCCGCGGGGGCAGCGCCGGCCTTGGGCGAATCCCTCGCCTTCAAAGCGCAACTCTACGATGTCGGCCCCCTCAAGTCCACCGACAGCGTGCTCAAGGTGGCAGAGGGTGAGATGGCCCCGGATTTTACCCTGCCTTCGGTGGGAGGAGAGAAGATTACCCTGAGCCAGTTTCGGGGGAACAAGCACGTGATGCTCTCCTTCGTGCCGGCGGCCTGGACCCCGGTATGCTCGGACCAGTGGCCCGGCTACACCATCGCCCGTTCCCTCTTTGACCAATACGACGCCGTGATTCTCGGGATCACGGTGGACAACCTGCCCACCCTTTTCGCCTGGACCCGGCAGATGGGCGACATCTGGTTCCCGGTTCTCTCCGATTTTTGGCCCCACGGCAAGGTGGCCGAGCGCTACGGGGTCTTGCGCGGCGACGGTACCGCCGAGCGGGCCCTGATCTTCATCGACAAGAACGGCAGGATCCGCAAGACCCACGTGGGGGACATCAACGAGCGTCCCAAGCTCGATCTCATCGTGGCCGCCCTCAAAGAGATGAACGCGGCGCCCTGACCTTGAGAGCGATTCCGGTTAATCCCCCCAGTTGACCCCGGGCGCGGGGGCAAGGCCCTTTTCCGCGGCGACCAGGTCCAGGTGGACGGTGAGTACCTGCTCCAACGGTGGGTAGAAGGGGCGCGCCAGACGGCGGCGGTCCACCGTCTTGACGTAATGGCGGCAGACATCGCAGGCGTCGATGCGGTAGGCGGGCTCTTCCTCGCTGTAGATGTAGTAGAGTTTCTGGGCATCGGTCTGGCCGCAGGCGGCGCATCGTATGCGGTGCACCTGCCAGCGTTGGCGGCAGACACTGCAAATCAGGAAGCGCCGGCCGTCTTCTTCCAGTACGCCCAGGGCCGGGGCGCTGCCGCATACCGGGCAGTATCCGCTGCCACGCGCCGATTCCTCCTTCCATTGGGCGGCCAACCCCCGCCGGCCTTCCACCAGGGACGGAGCGAGGCTTTCGTCGGCAAAAAAAGTCAGGATTTCCAAAGGAATATCCAGCTCGGTGGCCAGAGCGGCAAACCGGTCCGGGCTATGGCGGCGGGCCTTCAACAGTTCCTCGAGATCCAGACGGTGGTCGTTGGCGGCGGATTGAATCGCCGCCGCGGCCGCCGCCAGGGGCGCCGTGGCGCCGGAGACGGCCCGGCACAGGCGCAAAAGGAGCGCGGCGGCGTGGGTCAGGTCCACGGGCAGTTCCGCCGGCGAAATCAGAGGGAAGCCTTCCCTGCGAGCAACGTCGATCCGTTTGGCATCCGGCGCATCTGCCGTCACCGCGATTGTTTCCATTTCGGCGGCCTGTTCCTGGAACACTCTTCCATAAAACGCCAGAATATCCCCATAGACGGGCATGGCCTGCCGGGCCGCCGCCACGGCGCGATCCAGATCTTTGGGGTTGGGACGGTCCCAGTTTTCAGACATCGGTTCTCTCCTGGGGGCAGTTTCGCTGTGGACAAAGGGGAGGCGGCACCACCGGCCACCTCCCCTTTTTCAGTTGACGACGGTTCGGGTATCAGCCCAGCCGCGACAGGGCGGCGGCAAAGGGTCGCACCATCTTGCGCAGGGCCATGTGACGGGTAACACCCACCGGTGTCCGGCTCGCGATGGCGAACTCGTGGTAGTTTTCCGGCGGGAAGGCCGCCAGGTAGATTACGCTGACGTATTCGGGATCGAGCAGCATGGCCTGGGGATACTTGGCCTTGACCACGGCCAGCCGCTGGTTGGCCATCTCGAGCATGGCATCGCGCTCACCGAAGTTCATCGCTCCGGTGGGGCAGGCCTGCACGCAGGCGGGCAACAGACCGTTATGAACCCGATCATTGCACATGTCACACTTGTACACACTGCCGTCCGCTCCCTTGCGCGGGATATTGTAAGGGCAGGACTCAATGATGGCATCGGCATCGTACTGCGCCGTCTGACGGGTATAGAGAATGGCGCCGGTGTCCGGATCCCGGTAAATGGCCGCCGGGTCACCCAGGGCCTCCAGGCAGGGGGCCTCGATGCAGTGGCGGCACTGCTCCGGGAAGAAGAGCCAGCGCAGCTGGCCGTCGATGACCCTTTCGTTCATCCGCACCAGCTTGTAGGTCTTGTCGGAGAGATCCGGAGGGTTCTGATGGGTCCCCAGATTCTGGGTCTCCTCGGCCGGCAAATCATGCCATTGCTTGCAGGCCACCTGGCAGGCCCGACAGGCCGTGCACAGGGTGGTATCGATAAAAAAGGCTTTGGCCATCTGGATCACCTCCTCTCTATAGTTTGGTCACGTTGACCATAAAGGCCTTGGATTCCGGGATGCGGGTGTTGGGATCGCCGGTGGACGGGGTCAGCAGGTTGGCGCTCTCCTCCGCTCCGCTCTCGGGCCAGCGCCAGCCGAAGTGCCACGGGATACCTACCTCGTGGATCACGGCGCCGCCGATCTTGAACGGCTTGAAGCGCTTGGTGACCATGGCGGTGCACTGGACCTCGCCGCGGGCCGAGGACACCAGGACCCGTTCGCCGTTTTTGATGCCCCGCATCTTCGCCAACTCCTCGCTCATCTCCACGAACATCTGGGGTTGCAGCTCCATCAGCCAGGGCTGGGGACGGGTCATCAACCCGGTCTGCCAGTGCTCGCTGACCCGGTAGGTGGTGCCGACATACGGAAAACGCGGGTCACAGGTCAGGTGGGCGTCGGCGTCACTGCCGTAGACCGGCGCCACCGGGTTCATCCGCTGGCCGTTGACCAGATTCTTTTCGATGGGGCACTCCAGCGGTTCATAGTGCTCGGGGAAGGGGCCGTCCTTGAGGCCGGGGCCGTAGATCTGGCCGTGGCCCTCCTTGGTCATGATGAAGGCGTAGCGGCCGGCTTCGTTGGGACTGCCGTCCGGGTTCTGCAAAGGCGGCCATCCGCCGTCGGGCACATCGCCGGTCCACTTCTTGGCCGCCGCATCCCATTTGACCACCCAGCGGTCCGGGTTGTACGGCTGGCCCTTGGGATCGCAGGAAGCCCGGTTGTAGATGATGCGCCGGTTCACCGGCCAGCACCAGGCAAATTCGGGGTAAAGGCCGATGTTGTTGGGGGCGTCCTCCTGGCCCCGGCGGGCGGACATGTTCCCCTTTTCGGTGTAGCTGGCCGTGTAGAGCCAGTTGCCCGCCGAGGTGGACCCGTCGGCCTGGAGCAGGGCGAAGCTGGGCACCAGGGTGCCGGCCTTGTAGGTGACGTCCCCGATGGTCTTGTCCTGGAGCCAGTAGCCGTTGATTTCCTTGGCCACCTTGTGGGGATCGTACCGGTGACCGCTCATGTAGTCCCACTTGAGGTTGAGAATGGCATCGGGGAAGGTGCCGCCCTCGGCGTAGAGTTCCTTGAGTTTGAGTCCCAGCTCCAAGATGATGTCGCCGTCCGGACGGCTGTTGCCCAGCGGCTTGGGGCCCTCGTAGCGCCACTGCATCCAGCGACCCGAGTTGGTGATGGAGCCTTCCTTTTCCACCGAGACGCAGGCCGGCAGCATGAAAACCTCGGTCTTGACGTCGGCGGGATTCATGCCGGGACCGCGCCAGAAGGATCCGGTCTCGTTGTCGAAGAGATTGACGTTGACCATCCAGTCCAGTTTGGCCATGGCCTGGCGGGTCTTGTTGGAGTTGGCCCCGGAGCAGGCCGGATTCTGGCCCCAGGCGAAAAAGCCCCGGATCTTGCCTGCGTACATGGCATCGAAAATGTCCAGCCAGGAGTAGGGCTTGCCGTCGTCGATCTTCGGCAGCCAACCGTAGCCGAAGTCGTTGTCGGCTGTGGCCTTGTCCCCGAAAAACGATTTGAGCAGGCTGACGGTGTACTTGGGCCGGTTCTGCCACCAGTTGGCCGAACGCGGGTCGTTGCTCTTGGGGGTAAACTTTTCGTTGTAGGCCGCCAGCGATCCGATGGATGCCGAGGGCATGGGCAGGTAGCCGGGGAGCAGGTGAAACAGCAGGGCCTGGTCCGTGGACCCCTGGACGTTGGACTCGCCGCGCAGGGCGTTGACCCCGCCGCCGGCCACGCCCATGTTGCCCAGCAACAACTGAATCATGCACATGGAACGGATGTTCTGGACGCCCACGGTGTGCTGGGTCCAGCCCATGGCGTACATGATGGTGGCGGCCTTGCCCGGCTTGCCGGTGGCGCCGTAAGTCTTGTAAATTTCGATGAGCTTGTCTTCCGGGGTGCCGGTTACGGTGGAAACCAGCTTTGGGGTGTAGCGCTCGTAGTGCGCCTTGAGCAGGTTGAACACGCAGCGGGGATTCTTGAGGGTCGAATCCTTCTTGGGCACGCCCTTGTCGTCGAGTTCGAAGGCCCATTTGGCGTTGTCGTAGCTGCGCTTCTTATCGTCGTAGCCGGTGAAGAGGCCGTCCTTGAAGCCGAAGCCCTGGCCCACGATGAAGGCCGCGTTGGTGTAGTTGAGCATGTACTCTTCGTGGTAGAGCTGGTTGTCCAGGATGTACTTGATCATCCCGCCCAGGAAGGCGATGTCCGTTCCCGAGCGCAGCGAGGTGTAGATGTCCGCCTTGCTGGAGGTGCGGGTGAAGCGCGGGTCCACATTGATCAGGGTGGCCCCGTTTTTCTGGGCCTCAGTGACCCACTTGAAGCTGATGGGATGGTTTTCCGCAGCGTTGCTTCCCATGATGAGGATCACGTCCGCGTTTTTCAGGTCGATCCAGTGATTGGTCATCGCACCGCGTCCGAACGACTCTGCCAGAGCCGCAACCGTGGCGCTGTGTCAGATCCTGGCCTGGTGTTCGACGTACACCAGCCCCATGGCACGCAACAGGGCCTGGTAGAGCCAGCATTCCTCATTGTCCATGGCCGCCGATCCCACCGAGGCGATGGCGGTGGTGCGGTTGACGGTTTGGCCCTTGTCGTTTTTCACCTCGAAGGCGGCGTCCCGGGTTTCCTTGACCCGTCGGGCGATCTGGTCGATGGCCCAATCCCAGGAGACCTGCCGCCACTCGCTGGCGCCCGGGGCCCGATACATCGGTTCGGTGAGCCGGTTGGTGTTTTCGGTGAGCTGTTTGAGGGCCGATCCCTTGGAACAGAGGGCGCCGCGGTTGATGACGTGTTCAGGATCACCCTCGATGTTGATGACCCGGCCATCGCCACGGCGGCTGGTGTGCACGATGGCGCCGCAACCGACGCCGCAGTAGCAGCAGATGGTGGTGGTCTCTTTGGCGTACTGGGTCTTCAGCATCTGGGCGTGGGCCTTGACCGGCCGGAGGTCGAAGCCCAGATGGCTGACGGCCACTCCGGCGGCGGTGGCTCCGGAGATTTGAATGAATTTCCTGCGACTGACGTCCATACCTCGATCCTCCCTTGGTCTTCGGGTTGATGTGGGGATGCGCCACCCGGGGTAGGCGGCGCGGGCCATCCGTATCCGACAACGGGCGCCTTCCCGTGCGGTGCGGGAGGCGAATGTTTTAGCAATGCCGCTAACCAACCGCGGGGAGACGAAAAACCAAACTATCGGTTTTTTTTAGCATATGGGAGGATACAGAAAGGTTACCAGGCAGGTTACATCAATAGAGGGCGGCTCATTCGGGCGCCCTGTCTTCGCCGGACTGGATGAGCCGGTACAGCTGGGTCGTGGCGTTGTCAGGGGTGGTATCTAGTTCGGTTAAAAGAAGATTTTTAAATTTTTCATATGCCTGTAGTGCCAGGAGACGTTGTCCCCGTTTCTGGTAGAGCGTCATCAGGCGACGGAGCATATCCTCCCGGGCCGGTGCGGCCTCGATCATGGCGGCGAGCACTTCCATCACTTCCTCCCTGCGGCCCCGGATCTCCAACAGGTCGGCCATGCGACCGAGGACTTCCACGCGCAGATCCCGCAGCGCGTTGCGTTTGGCCTCGATCCACGGGAGGTACGGCTCTTCGGGGAGCAGATCGCCGCGGTACAGGCCGCAGGCCTGTCGGCACAAGGCCAGGGCCAGATCGTCGTTCTCGCCGGTCCGCAGAGACTGCAAGGTGGCGCAACATTGCTCGAATTGCTGAACATCGATGGTGCAGAGTTCCGAATCCAGGGAGACGAGGTGGTCCTTGAGCCGGACGTAGGCCCAGCGGAAGCGGCCGTCCATGCGGGATTCCAAGGCGCGTCGCAGGCGGTGGAGGGTCACTTTGAAACGCTGCAGGGCCGGCCCGGGTTCGGTGTCCGGCCACAGATCGTCGATGAGCACTTCCTTGGGTACATCCCGGGCGCCGTGAACGATGATGGCCTTGAGCAGCAGCTTGGGCAAGTGCCCGCTCCATTCCGGCTCGGCCACCCGGTGGCGTCCGTCCCGGTAAACGGCAAATTCTCCCAGGGTCACCATTTCCAGGCGCGGCAGACGGGCACGGCGGGCTGCCGCGCTGATCATCGGTGGCTTGGGGGGCGCTTCGGTGCCCCGGGTTTGACGGGAAGTGGTGCCCGCCACGGTTTCGGTGTCCAGTAGGTGCCGGCTGCTCTCGGCCAAAGGCCCCGGATTCAATGCCGGTGCCAATTGGCAGGCCCGGGCCACATCCGCGGGCCGCATCACCCAAAACAGGTGGTAGCCTTTCTCATTGGCGATGCCGAAGGCCTGGGTGAGGTGGGCCTGCACCGCCGCGGGTTGATTCTCGGCTTCGGCCACCAGCGCCAGTGCCATGTGGCATTCGGCGGCACCGATGGGGCTGCCGAGGCGCAGAAAATGAGCGAGGCTTGTCTCGATGTGGTGGCGGGCCTGATCCAAGGCGCCGAGGTGCCAATGGACGATGCCGCAAAGGAGGCCGGCGCGCTGGCGGTCCAGGCCGTCGCACCCCATGGCATCGAGTTTTTCCACCACCTGGTCCGAAAGGCGGGCCGCGGCGGCGAAGTCGCCGCGATAATAGTGAATCAGGGCCTCCAGTCGCAGCGCCAGGGCCTCGATCCGGGCCGCGTCGGGCATCATCACGGCCAGATCCCGGCAGTGGCGCACCGTGGCTTCCGCCTCGGCGTGGGCGCCCTTTTGAATCCGCAGCATGCCCCAGATTTCCTGCAACAGGGGGTAGAGGAAGAGAAGGCCGAAGGCCTCGATCTCCTCGCGTAGTGTTTCCAGGAGTCCTTCAGCCTGTCTGAGATGCCCCGCCAGCAATGCCAACTGCAAATGGGCGAAGCGCGCTATGGCCCGGTACTCAGGGGCGATTTTTTCGTCTTGGGCGGCACGATCCTGGGCCAGGGCCGCTTCGGCTTCCACCACCTCACCCAGGCCGGCCAGGGCCGAGGCCATCAGGATGGTGGCACTGCGTTGGAGGTGGGGATCGCCGATGCGCCGGGCCAGGAGGTGTGCGTTGCGACAGGCGGAAAGCCCTTCGGCCGAGGGCCCGGCACTGAAGAGGTGCCCGAGACCGATCTGGCGCCAGAGCAATGCCTTGGCATAGGTGAAATAAGGGCGCGTGCCAACGCGTTGCAGCAGTTCAACGGCACGGGTGAACCATTGGGCCAGGTCCGTGGGGGCCGCTCCCTGGAAAACGGCGGTTTCGATGAGATAAGCCACCGCGAAGCACTGGCCGCGGAGGTCCCCGGCGTTCCGGAAACGGGTCAGGGCGACTTGCAGCTCCTCTCCGGGCTTGACCCCGCCGGGACTCCGGTGCGCCACGGCGTGCCAGAAAACCAGCCAGGGGTCCGCCTGGTACTGCGTGTCGGGCAGGGCTTCCATCCAGCGGCCCAACTCCGCCAAACGGTCGTCGATGGTCAGATCAAGGGCGGCGCGCTTGATGGCCCGGGCCGCTTCGGCGGCATCGCCGGACTCGAGGAAGTACCCCACCGCCAGATCGGATCGTTTGCGTCGACCGTATTCGCCTCCGATGCGCTGTAGCAGACGACGGTACCGCTGTGGCGGGAGGTCGGTGCGGGCGCGTGTCCGCAAAAAGCTGCGAAACAACGGATGGTATCGATAGACGTCGCGGCCGGGGCTTTTGTACTGTACCCGGGTAAAGACGTTGCGGGCCACCAGATCGGCAAGGATTTCCTCGGCTCTTCGAAGGCCGGTGAGATCCGCGGCCATCTCGGGGTCCACTTCTTCCAGCAGCGCCGTGGGCAGCAGAAAATCCTTCACCACGGCCGGCTGCCGAGAGAAGACCTCTTCGTCAAAGTATCCGTTGGCCTCGCTGCGGATCCGTTGGACGACAGGGTCTTCCGGCCCGGGTGAGGCCAAGTTTCTCTCCTTGAGGCGGGTCAAGGACTCGGCCAGCAGTACCAGGCCGCCGGCCCAGCCGTCAATCTCGCGCTGGATGTCGCGCAACTGAATGTCGCTGAGTCGGAGATGGTGGTGGACACAGAGAAACTCGCGGACTTCGTCTTCCTCGAAGGCCAGGTCGGCGTTGCCCAGCACCAGCACCTGACGGCTGACCCGCAGTCGCTGGAGTTTCAAGGTGGGCATGGCGCGGGAGATGAGAAACACCTGGATGCCTTCGGGGACATTCAGAATCAGGCGTTCGATGAAGGCGATGGCGGACGGATTGCCCTGGAGCGAATCGATTCCATCGAAGACCACCGCCGACGGCCGGGGCAGGCGTTCCAGCGCTTCGGCCAACCGCGCCGGATCCGGTTCCTTCTGTTGTCCCCCGGCGGTTACAGCCGCCCCCAGGGGCGTGGCGGGGGGAGGCGAAAGCGGCTCAAGGGCGCCTGCCAGCAGCCGCCAGATCCCGACCGCCGTGGCGGTGGCGGTGGGAAGCCGGCACCAGGCGGTGGGTATGGCCGCGGCCGACAGATAGGCGGCCACCAGGCAGGTCTTGCCCTGGGCCGGTTGGGCGGCCACCAGCACGAGTCGCCGGTGTCGGTTGGCGCGCAACTTTTCCATCAGACGCCGGCGTTTTACCAGCGCTGGGGGCAACAGGCCGGAAACCGGTGTCAGGTAGGCGACGGAGGCCATTTCTCACCGCTGACAGCCGGCGCGTCCCTGGGGGTGGCGCCGAAGGACAGGGGACACGCCGGTGTTTCAAAACCGATAGATCGCTCCGGCACAGGCCGGTTGCACCATCTCGCCCAGAGCGTTCTTGAGATAGGCGGTGGCCGCATCTCCGGTGCAATGACAGGGCATCACGCACCGGGGGGCGATGTTCCGTAGGGCCGCCACAGTCCGTGTGAGCCGCTCCTCGTCGGCGGCCACCAAGTGAAAGCCACCGATCACGGCCCGGATGGGGCGGCCCGGATCCAGGCGCCGAATTTGGTCCAGCGTATTGATCAAACCGGCATGGCTGCACCCCACGCAAACCACCAGCCCCTCGTCGGTGCTCACCCAGAGGGCCAGATCATCGACGATGGGGTCGGCGCGGACACCCTCGGGATCCAGGTAAAACGGACCCCCCGTGTCTTCATAGGGGGTGCGTCTCTCGATGGGACCGGTGAGACCGACGTTGGGGGCGAGTCTCATGGGCTCCGGCACCCAGTGCAACCGCTCGCTGTCCATGTGGTCCAGGGCGGCCATGGCCTCGTGGGGCATGGAGATGAGCCGCGCCTGACCGTCGCGGATGCTGTAGCGGGGCTGCACTACCCCGGCGTGGGCGTAAACTTGGATATGGTCACTGGCATCAAGGACCAGGGGAAGTCCGCCGGTGTGGTCGTAATGACCGTGGCTGAGCACCAGCGTGTCGGCCCGGCTCAGGTCGATACCCAGCGCCGGTGCGTTGGCCGCCAGGGCCGGACCCTGGCCGGTGTCGAAGAGAATGTGCCGGGTGCCGGTGTCGATCCACAAGGACAGGCCGTGTTCTGCCGCCAGCCCGGCGCTGGCGTGATTGTCCACTACCACAGTAATCCGCAGTTCTTCAGCGCTCATTTTGCTTTCTCCCACGGGGTGGCGCGGCGCTTGAGAATCTGCCAGAGAATCCAGGTCCAGTCCAAGCCATGGCACCGCTGGCCCCCGTCAAAGAAAAAACCTTGCCTCAATTTCTTTAAAATAGCAATCCGCAAGGCCACAAACGGTGAAAAGAGGAGGGAGACTGCCGCGGCGTGGCCTGGCTTGTGGAAAAACGTCGCGGCAGTCTCAGAGGAAGGAGGAGAGGAATTCGGACGCGTGGAAAATCCGTTGCTCCGAATTTCATTTAGGAATACAAGCAATTGATGTGCCAGGTTTCCCAAAAGCTCCCTGTTTTTTTGATTGAATTTCCTAATACCTTATTATTGAAGATAAAAAGTTTATCAAATTTTGTTTGATGCCTTTTCCCCGATTTCCGAAGCTGTTTTACTCTATTCAAAAGTGTCTCATTTTTTGTCATCGGTACCGACATCTTTGTCAGGCGCCGGCGATATTGGCGAGACCCATGATTCTCAGAACCACCCCGCCAGCAGTTCGGCGGCATTGGCCCCCAACACCCGGGCCCGTTGGTCCGCCGAAAGCCCCGAAGACTCGATTTCCTTGAGGTAACGCGGGGCGCGCAAAAGGGGAAAATCGGTGCCGAACAGGATCTTGTCCACCCCGATGGTGTCTCTGGCGGCGGTCCAGATCCGAGGATCGTACAGGTACGGTGAGGCGGCGGTGTCGAACCAGACGTTCGCCAGGCGCTGGCGGACTTCCTTTTTGAGCAAGCTGTAGAAAAAAAGGCCTCCCCCCCAGTGGGCCAGGACGATCTTGTTGTCCGGAAAACGTCCCACCAGGTCGTAGATCTGGCTCAGGGTGTTGGGCGTTTTGCCGGGATAGAGGTGGCCCACCGGCTCGTTGGTGTGAATCAGGGCCAGCCCCCTGCGCTCCCGGCACAGGGCCATGGGCTCGGTCAGATGGTCGAGATCGGACGCCTCGATGCCCCCGGTGTAGAAGGCCAGTTCCCCGATACCCGCCAAACCACCGTTGAGACAGCGCTCCACCTCCACGGCGGCCCCCTCGGCGGCCGGGTCCAGGCAGCACAGTCCTGCCAGGCGCTTGGGGTAACGCGCCACGGCTTCCAGAATGTAGTCGTTGTTCATGCGGGCGGTTTCCAGGTGGCGCCAGGGAAACCCGAAGACCACCGAGCGGTCCACCCCGTCTTCGTCCATGGCGGCGATGAGGTCGTCGATACCGGCCAGGCGGGATTTGGGGGACTCGTAGAGGAGCCGGAAGGCCGGTTCGCCGTCGAAAAAACGCTCCCGGGCGGTGCGGATCGATGCGGGGAACAGATGGGTGTGAAAATCGATGATGAGCGGCTGTGTCATGGCGGTTTCCTTCTGAATGTCTCGTGTACTTTGAAAGCGTTGACCCGATGGGCAATTGGTATAGTATGGGGGCGTTGAATTCAACCGGCAACCCCGCCGTTTTCTGGAGGCCCAAGGCGCCGCGGGGATGCGCGGACCGCCTGACTGACGAGAAATACATTGCCCATGTTCATCATTGCCGGCATCCAACCCAAGCGTACCCGGCTCGACAAGAGACCTGTCACCTGCCCGGGTTGCGGCCGGATGACGGCCCATCGGGAGCGTTTCGACCGGTATTTCAGCTTTTTTTTCATCCCCTTGTTCAGGGTCTCCAAAGGCGATGAGGTCCTCTGGTGCGAGCACTGCCGGAAGGGCTTCGTGCCGAGGCGGCCCGGGCCCACGGTTGAGGATCTGCGCCCAGCGCCGATCTGCCGGCGCTGCGGGAAGCCTCTGGCACCGGATTTCAACTACTGCCCGTACTGCGGCGCCCCCAGGTAGCCGCGTCCATGTCGCCCCCCCACGAGCAGGTTGAGGCGCCCGCCATTGGCGAACGCCACGTGGTGCTGGTACACCCGGAAGTCCATTGGAACACCGGCAATATCGGCCGCACCTGTCTCGGTGCCGGGGCGCGGCTGCATCTGATCGAGCCGCTGGGCTTTTCCCTGGACGACAAGCACCTGCGCCGGGCCGGCCTGGACTACTGGCCCCGGGTGGACCTCACCGTCTGGAAGAGCTTCGAGGCCTTCGAAGCCGCCCTGCACCCCGACGCCGAAGAGGTCGTGCTCCTCACCAGGCGCGGTGCCCGCCTTTTCTGGCAAATGCCGAGGATGAAGCGCCTTTTCCTCGTCTTTGGAAGCGAATCCCGGGGCCTGCCGGCCGCGGTGTTGGAGCGATACCCGTCGCGCACCTTTCGCATCCCCATCAGCGAACAAATCCGCAGCCTCAATCTTTCGACAGCGGCCGGGATCGCGCTGTACGAAAGCCTGCGTAAAGCCGGATAAAAGGCTTGTGCCTGAAGTCCGGGAGCACGTTTGCGCTAGTGGGCGAAAGCACTGCGGAAGCCTTGCGCGCCCGCGAGTCCGGTTGCGGCTGGCGGCGACCGACGGGGCACGGGGATAGGGGTCATCGCTGCCCGCCTCACGCGAACCGCCGGGCCGGGTCAGGCCGCCGGTTCGCGCTCCACGCGGTTTTTGCCCGAATTCTTGGCGCGGTAGAGGGCGGTGTCGGCGCGGCCGACAAAATCATCCAGGGATTCGCCGCTGACGTACCCGCTGGCGCCGATGCTCGCGGTGACGGTGCGATGCGGGGTGAGGGAGGCGGCGGCGATGGCCGAACAGAGCCGACTGCCCGCAGCCACGGCGCCGTCAAGGTCGGTGCCCGGCAGGAGCATGACGAATTCCTCTCCGCCCCACCGGGCCGGCTTGTCCATGGACCGGAGGTTGGACCTCAGCAGGGCCGCCGTGTTGCGCAGAACCCGATCGCCCTCGTTGTGCCCGAAGCTGTCGTTGATCGACTTGAAGTTGTCGATGTCCAGGATCAGCACCGAAAGCGGTGACCCGTAGCGCCGAGCGCGTTCCATCTCCACCGTCGCGCTTTCAATGAAACTGTTGCGGTTGGCAAGGCGGGTCAGTGTGTCCGTGCTTGACAGT
>JAQVTF010000067.1 GCA_028700185.1 Desulfobacteraceae bacterium
CCGATTTCGATTGGGTGGCTCATGGCGTGGTATCATCCCCGGAACCTCGGTGAGTACGTCTGGCGTCTGTCGGCGCCCCACGTAATTTTTTCGTTGCTGGTGGTCTTCTCCCTGGTGATCGGAGAGCTGCGCTTCGACTGGGCCGAACGGATCATGGGCGCCTACCTGGTCACCACCAACCCCCGTCGCCCGGAGTCCGGTCAGATCTGGGATGTGGGCCAGCAGGCTTACAGCGCCCACCAGGCCCTGGAAAAAATCGTCACCGACCGGATGTCCCACCAGCGTGAAGCCCGGGAAAGCACCGCCTTCATCGACCTGGCCGAACGGTTGCAGCCGGGCCAGGGGGCCATGGTCTCGATGGATCATTTCCGCCGTCTGTACCTCGATCTGCCCGAGACTTCGGCCAGGGAGATGACCTCCCCCCTGGAGCTGCTGGCGATGCTGAGCCACCAACGGTGCGACCGGGTCTATGTGCGGAAAAACAAGGTGGGCAGCGGTTTGACCATTCACCTGCTCGACACGGAAAATCAGGTGCTGGATACCCTGGAGTTATCCCCGGAGGTGCTCTGGCTGAGCCGGGAGCCGGAGGCTTTGCAAAACGCGCGGTTGGCGCAGTGGCCCGATTTCCAGGGGCGCATCTTCCCGGCGGACCGGTTTTTCCAGGAACTGGCCGACCTGCCCGAGGAGGTGCGTAGCGCCGTGGTGGCCCAGCCCCGGCGCCTACTGGAAATCGACGGGACCATTGTGCGGGTAGGTATCGGCAAGGAAGTTTCCGGGGGCTACATCCGGCTGGGTTTCGAGGCGATGGTGGCCGGTACGCCCCGGGTCCTGTTGACCCGTGGGCGGGAATGGGCGGTATGGCAAGTGCACAGCCGCCTGGCGCATTTCGGCGGAAACGAACCAGGGGTGCCGGCGGGGTTCGGGGGCCGTTCATGACCGCTGCCGTGTCCTGGATTCGGCGATGGGCCGCCCTGGTGTACCTGGGCCTGGGGGCCGCTGCCGTGGCGGCCCTGGCGCTGGGGGTGATGGCGCTGGTGGCGGTGGCGGATCTGCCCCGGGTTCCCAGCCCCTTGAGTCGGATCATCGAAACTCCGCCCACCGAAATTTTCGCCGCCACCGGCGAGCGGGTCATGCTGATGGGGGGACGGGAAGCCGTGCCGCTGAACCGGGTGGCGCCCAGCTTCATCCAGGCGGTGATCGCCACCGAGGATCATCGCTTCTGGACCCACCACGGCGTTGACAAGTTGCGTACCGTTAAAGCCCTATGGATCACCCTGACGCATCCGGATCGGGTGGAAGGGGCCTCCACCATTACCCAGCAACTGGCCAAAAACCTCTTTTTCAGCTTTGAGCGCAGTTGGTTGCGCAAGTTCCGGGAAATGCTCGTGGCCCTGCAGATCGAGGCGGCCTACGACAAGCGCACCATCCTCGAGGCCTACGTCAACCAGATTCCCTTCAGCGCCCGGGCCTACGGGATCGAACAGGCGGCGCGAACCTATTTCGACAGGCCGGCCATGGACCTGACGTTGGCCCAATCGGCGCTGCTGGCCGGTTTGCCCAAGTCGCCGACCTATTACAACCCCCACCGCCATCTCGAACGGGCCCGTGCCCGTCAACGCATCGTCCTCAATCGGATGGCGGCCGTGGGCTACATCACCCCCCAGGAGGCCGAGGCGGCCGCCGCGGCCCCGCTGGAAATGGCCGCGACAGATCTGCGGACCGATTCCGGCAGCTACTTCATCGACTGGGTGATTCGGGAGCTGGAACAGCGTTACGGCCCGGAGGTGGTCTACCACGGCGGACTGCGGGTCACCACCACCCTGGATCCGCAGATGCAACGGCTGGCGGTGGAATCGGTCCAGCAGGGCCTGGCGCATCTCGAGGAGACCATGGAGGCCTCGTCCCGGGACGATTCCACCGAGGCGGTTCAGGCCGCCCTGGTGGCGGTGGAAAGCCGTACCGGGGCGGTGAAGGCCATGGTGGGGGGCCGGGATTACCGCCAGAGCGAATACAACCGGGCCGTGCAGAATCAGCGCCAGCCCGGATCGGGGTTCAAGCCCTTCGTTTATTACACCGCCATGGAAAAACTGAAGATCCATCCGGGCACGGTAGTGGTGGACCGGCCGGTGCGGATTCCCATTCAGGGCGCTCCCGACTGGACGCCCCGCAATTTCGAGCGGGAGCATCGCGGGCCGATGATTCTCAAACAAGCCCTGATGCGCTCGGTGAACACCATTTCAGCCCAACTGGTGGCCCGCACCGGCCCGGCGGCGGTGGTGGACACGGCCCGGCGTTGCGGCATCGAAAGCCCCCTGGCACCGGTTTATTCGGTGGCCCTGGGAACCTCCGGGGTCAGCCCCCTGGAAATGGCCAGCGCCTTCGCCACGCTGGCTTCCGGCGGGATGCGCCATCCCCCCTTCGTCATCCGCCGGGTGGAGGATGCCCAGGGACAGGTGATCGCCGAACACATTGCCGGCGGCGAACAGGTGCTCGACCCCCAGGTGACCTTCCAGTTGATCGACATGATGAAAGCCGTGGTGGACCAGGGCACGGCCCGGGTGGTCCGCCAGATGGGCTTCAACCTGCCGGCGGCCGGCAAGACCGGTACCACCGACGACTACCATGACGCCTGGTTTACCGGATTCACCCCCACTTTGTCGGTCTGTACCTGGGTGGGGTTCGACCGCAACCAGCCCCTGCGTGACAGCCGTGGCGTGGGACTCACCGGTGGCAGGGCCGCGGCGCCCCTCTGGGCCGCATTCATGATGCGGGCCACCGAAGGAGATCCAAACCGGGATTTTTCCGTCCCCGACGGCATCCGTTTCGACACCGTGGATCCGGTTTCGGGCCGTCCCCTCGCCGCGGGTGCCGGCGGCGTCCGGGTGGCCCTGACAGGCATCGTTGCCGGGGACGGGGCCGAAGAAATCCCCTCGCCTGAAGGCCGATTGGATTGATGTATCACCTCCTCAAACATAGCGTCCTTCGCTTGTGGGCCAGTTTGATGCTGGCGGCGCCGACAAGCCTCCTGATTCTGTCCCAGTTGGCGCCGCGACCGGGCCTGACCTGGCCGCTCACCGTGGGGGGCGGTTTGCTGGTGGCCGTCTTCCTGCTTTTGGGGTGGGGGGGCAACCGGTTGGCACGGGGCGGCATACGGCGCCGGCTGACCCGCGGCGAGGCCCTGGCCCGGGCCGGACACCATGGGGAAGCCCGGGACATGCTGCGGCAGGCCGTGGCGATCTACGACAGTTTCCTCCCCTCGCCCCGGATCCGCCCGAGGCTCCGGACCGCCATCACCGCCCGGCTGGCAAGATTCTACCTGGCGCGGCCGGATGGGGACCCGGCGGGGCGGGAAGGATTGCGCAGCTACCTGAGGGCGCATCCCAACGATGGCGTGGTGGCCAAGGCCTGGTTGCGCGCCGCCGTCCGTCAGCCGGTTTGGGATGAGGCCGACGAAGCGGCGGCCGACCGCATCGCCGAGGCCCAGGCCGACGATGACGGGATTCAGCAGATTCTCGGAGGCCGCTATCTGGCGATGGGGCGCACCGACTTCTTGGCCCTGGAAGTCTACCGGCGGATGATGCGCCGCCACCCGGCGGAGACCGCCGGGTGGCATCGCCGTCTGGCCGCCCTGTTTCTCAACGAGGGCCGGTGCGATGACTTCGCCCTGGAGACCTACCTGGCCGCCTGGGAGGAGGGGGATCGCCCCGGGTTGCGTCGGGGGCTTGCCGCCTGCCTGATGTATCTGGAACCAGAGCCGGGCAACCAGCGGATGCTCTCAGATGCCCGGACCCTTCTGGGGGATACCGACGCGGTGGACCTGGAGATTCTCGCCGAAGGCTTCCATCCGTCCAGGGGCCCGGCCATCAGGCCACGACGGTTGGCGTCGCTACCGCGTCGGATGGTGGGCCCCCTCGTTTCAGCCGGTTCGCGTCTCGTTCGCCAGGCCGTGGACATGCTGGGGTGGCTACGGGGATCACCGGCGGTGCGATGGGCGATGGCGGGGGTCGGGGCGGCGGTCTTTCTGGCCGTGGCCGGGGTGGTGCTCCACGACACCTTCGACCACCTGAAGGTGTCATCTGAACCGGCGCCGCCAGCGCCGCCGACCACCGTGGTAGAAAAGCCGCTGCTGGAAGAGGTGTTGATGAGGGATCCGTTCACCATCCAGGTGGCCGCCTACCTCAAGCGGGAGCACGCCGAACGCTACGTGGCCGAACTGCAGGGCCGGGATCTGGATGCCTATTGGCAGGAAGCCCGCAGCCGGGACAAGACCTGGTATCAGGTCCGCATTTCACAATTTCCCGACAAGGCCGCGGCCCAGGGTTTTGGTGAGCGGCTCAAGGACGAGGGGGTCATCGACGACTTTTACGTGGTCGATTCCGATCGTCCATGAGCCCACGGGCCTCAATACACCTTGCGGTGGGAAAAGCCCTTGCCGAGCACGTTGAAGGTGTTTTCCATGATGACGAAGGCATTCGGATCGATGTTGAAGACCAGTTCCTCGACCCGCTTGAGCTGGTAGTTGTTGACCACGGTGAGCAACACATCCTTCTTGCGGCCGGAGAAGGCCCCGCGTCCTTCCAGGTAGGTGACGCCCCGGTGGATGCGGCTGAGGATTTCGGCGGCGATGTCGTCGGCTTGCTCGGAGATGATCAGGATCAGCTTGCGCTGGTTGAAGATGCTGAGAAAGTAGTCCACCATCTGGCTGGTGACAAAACTCATGGCCAGGGAGAAAAGCACCAGATCCAGCGGCAGGCGCCCCAGGCTGAAGGCGAACAGGCTGATGTTGAACAGGAAGAAGAAGGTGCCGATGCGGAAGTTGAAGCGCTGATTGAGGATGATGGCGATGATGTCGTTGCCGCCGCCCGAGCCGAGACTGTTCAAGATGATCCCCGCGCCGGTGCCGATCAGGGTCCCACCGGCCAGCACGGCCAGCACCGGTTCGGTCACCGGGATGGTGAAGGCCACCCAGTCCATGGCCAGGGTCATGATCAGCATCCCGTAGAGGCTGTAAAAAAAGAAACGGCGGCTGACAAAGAACCAGCCGAAAATGAAAATCGGCGCGTTGATGAGAAAGTACCACTGGCCCGGTTCCAGCCAGCCGGTCCAGTAGTACATGAGCAAGGCCACGCCGGAGACGCCGCCGGTGATCAAGCCGTGGGGCAGGGCGATGGACTTGACCCCGATGCCGAAGATCACCGCGCCGGCGGTGAGCAGCAGGAGGTTGTAAGGCACACTGTAGGTGAGTTGACGCAGGTTGCCGGCCATGGTTCAGGACTCCTTCGATCGATGGCGCTGCAAGCGTTCCAGGTCTTCGGGGCAGTCGATTTCCGGTGAATCGTGGTCCGTGACCACCACCCGGATGCGGTGCCCGTGCTCCAGCACCCTGAGTTGTTCGAGTTTTTCCACCTCTTCCAGGCGTCCCGGTGGAAGACGGCGATAGATGTCGAGGAAAGACTTGCGGAAGGCGTAGACCCCCAAATGCTTGAAGGCGCTAAAGCCGGCGTCACCGCCGGTGAACTGAAGCCTGAAACCGCCCTCGGCAGGTTCGAAACCCCAGGTCCCGTCCCGGGTGAAGGGGATGGGGGCGCGGGAAAAATAGATCGCATCTCCCCGCCGGTCGAAAACGACCTTCACGTCCTTGGGATGGAAAATCTCCGCCGGATCCACGATGGGAAAGGCCAAAGTGGTCATTTCAACGGCCGGATCGGTGGCCAGGGGTTCAATGACGGCGGCAATGCTCTCCGGCGCCACCGCTGGTTGGTCTCCCTGGACGTTGACCACGATGTCGCGGCCTTGAAGATCCAAAAGATCGGCGGCCTCGGCGACCCGGTCGGTGCCGCTGCGGCAGGCCGCGTCGGTCATGATGACCCGACCGCCGAAGGCTTCCACCGCCTCGGCGATGCGGTGGTCATCGGTGGCCACGGCCACGAGGTCGACGCCCTTGGCTCGAGCCACCCGTTGACAGACATGGGCGATGATGGGTCGGCCCTCGAACAGGGTGAGGGGCTTGCCGGCAAAGCGGGTGCTGGCATAGCGGCAGGGGATGATGACGGCGGTGGTCATGGGAGTTGTCCGGGTTGCGAGTGACTAAAGTTGCAAGTGACTAAAGTGACTAAAGTTACAAGTGACGAGTGACTAAAATGACTAAAGTTACGAGTGACTAAAGTTGCAAATGACTAAAGTGACTAAAATTTAAAGTGGGTAATGCTGCGCTCCAGCGGGGTTATATAACAGATGCGCTCAGAATCAACCTTTGAGAGAAAGTTTTGAACGGTGAACGGAAAAGAACTGGAACAACTGC
Source organism: Desulfobacteraceae bacterium (assembly GCA_028700185.1). Taxonomy (GTDB): domain Bacteria; phylum Desulfobacterota; class Desulfobacteria; order Desulfobacterales; family UBA2174; genus UBA2174. Next base: position 6,302 of record JAQVTF010000067.1, read on the forward strand.
TGGAAGACGTGGCCCGCGGCGCCACGACGGTAACCGAGGCTGCGGCCCGGTTGCATCATCTGCCCTACGAAGATATCGGCTTTGCCTGCATCGATCATCACCGGGCCTTGCGCAAGGGGTTTCCCGAGGTGATCTTCGGCCAGGGCAAGACCGCCGACCAGGTTCTGGCGATCCTCGATCGCATGACAGATCGTGAAAATGTGGTGTTGGTCACGCGCCTGGATCCGCAGAAGGCGCAGCGGGTGCTGGCCCGCTATCCCGAAGCGTCCTACGACGATGCGGCCCGCATGCTGGTGTGGCACCGCCAGGCGCCGTCCATCGTGGGGCCGGGAACCATCCTGGTGCTGGCCGCCGGCACTTCGGATCTGGGGGTGGCCCGGGAAGCCGCCCTGACGGCCGAGGCCATGGGCAACCGGGTGGAGACGCTCATCGATGTGGGGGTGGCGGGAATTCATCGCCTTCTGGCCCACCGGGAGCGCATCCAGACCGCCGGCGTGCTGGTGGTGGTGGCCGGCATGGAAGGGGCGCTGCCCAGCGTGGTGGCCGGGATGGTGGCCCGTCCGGTCATCGCCGTGCCCACCAGCGTGGGCTATGGCACCAGCTTCGGTGGGCTGACCCCGCTTTTGGCCATGCTCAATTCGTGCAGCTCCAACGTGGCGGTGGTCAACATCGACAACGGGTTCGGCGCCGGCTACATGGCCGCCGTGATCAACCGCCCGCTCACCAGCCCTTGAGGGCCCGAGAGGTTGGACCGGGCATCTCAGAACTGAAACGCCCATCGGCCCATCCGGTCCGGGGTACGCAACGCGTGGGCCAGACGCGCCAAAAACTCACCACGCCGGATTTCACGGGCGCCGAAGCGCAGCAGATGCTCGGTGGTGACCTGGCAGTCGATCAGTTCGAAATCCTGGCGCGCCAGCCAACGGACCAGCATCACCAATCCGGCCTTGCTGGCCTCGGGGATGCGGGTGAACATCGATTCACCAAAAAAACAGCGGCCCATGGCCACCCCGTAAATCCCCCCGGCCAGGCGTCCCTGTTGCCAGACTTCCAGCGAATGGGCATAGCCGGCCTGGTGCAGCTTGATGTAAGCGGCCACCATGTCCGGCACCAACCAGGTGCCGTCGTCCCGGCGGGCCTCGGCGCAGCCGCGGATCACCGCCTCAAAGTCGCGATCCAGGCTGAAGGCGAATCGCTTCTGGTTGAGCACCCGGCGCAGGGACCGCGGCACGTGCAGCCACTCCGGCAGGAGCACCAGTCGCGGATCCGGCGACCACCAGAGGATTGGATCGCCCGGGCCGTACCAGGGAAAGATGCCCCGCCGATAGGCGTTGATCAGCCGCGGTGGGCTCAGATCGCCCCCCACGGCCAACAGCCCGTTGTTCAGGGCGTGATCCACCGGGGGAAAATCCATTCTTGAATCCAACCATTCCACCGCTGTCCTCGTCTTTGACACTGCTTCGGTTTCTCCCAACCCTTACGGGATCACCAGAACCCGACGGCATCAACCGGGGTGCAATCTCGGGCGTCCGGGCTCAGCGGATCTCCTCGTGGTAGCCCTGCAAGCTTTTTACCTTGGGGGCGCCGGATCGCCTGGCGGCGATGCCCTTGGCGGCCGCGATGGCGGCGGCCGTGGTGGTGATGTACGGCACCTTGTGTTTCACCGCGGCCCGGCGCACCTGGGAGCTGTCTTCGGTGCTGCGCCGGCCGCTGGGGGTATTGACCAACAGCTGCACTTCGCCGTTCTTGATGGCGTCCACCAGGTTGGGCCGGCCGTAGCCGAGCTTGCGCGCCGGGATGGTGTCGATGCCCTGTTCCTTGAAAAAGGCATGGGTGCCGTCGGTGGCCATGAGGCGGAACCCCAATTCCCGGAAGAGCCGCGCCGGCTCCATGGCGGCCTTCTTGTCACGATCGGCGATGGTGAACAACACGGTTCCCTCCATGGGCAGAACGGACTGGGTGGCCTCCTGGGCCTTGAAGAAGGCGCGGCCATAGTCGTGGGAGAGCCCCAGCACTTCGCCGGTGCTGCGCATTTCCGGCCCCAGCACCGGGTCGACCTCGGGAAACATGTTGAAGGGGAACACCGCCTCCTTGACCCCGTAGTGGTGGATGGGGCGGCGGCTGAGGTTCAAGTCGGCCAGGCGGGTGCCCAGCATGATCTCGGTGGCCAGTTTGGCCATGGAAACATTGCAGACCTTGGAGACCAGGGGGACGGTACGTGAGGCCCGGGGGTTGGCTTCCAGCACGTAGACGGTGTTTTCGAAGATGGCGTACTGCATGTTCATCAGGCCCACCACGTCGAGGGCCACGGCGATCTTGCGGGTGTAATCGATGATGGTGTCGATGTGCTTGGGAGCGATGCTCACCGGGGGAATCACGCAGGCCGAGTCGCCTGAGTGGATCCCGGCCAGCTCGATGTGCTCCATCACGGCCGGAACGAAGGCGTCGGCGCCGTCGGCGATGGCGTCGGCCTCCGCTTCGATGGCATTATCGAGGAACTTGTCGATGAGAATGGGCCGTTCCGGCGACAGTTCCACCGCCGCTTCCACGTAGGCTTCCAGCATCTGTTCGTCCTGGACCACTTCCATCCCTCGGCCGCCGAGCACATAGGAGGGGCGCACCATCAACGGATAGCCGATCTCGGTGGCGATGCGCCGGGCCTCGTCCAGGTTGCTCGCCATGCCCGACTCGGGCTGGGGAATGCCCAGGTCGCGCATGATGAGCCGGAAACGGTCCCGGTCCTCGGCCAGATCGATGGTGTCCGGACTGGTGCCCAGGATGCGAACCCCGGCATTGGCCAGCTCGGTGGCGATGTTCAACGGGGTCTGTCCCCCGAACTGGACGATGACGCCTTCCGGTTTTTCCTTCTCGTAGATGGCGAGCACCTCCTCCACGGTCAGCGGTTCGAAGTAGAGCTTGTCGCTGGTATCGTAGTCGGTGGAGACCGTTTCGGGATTGCAGTTGACCATGATCGATTCGTAGCCGGCCTCCCGGATGGCCAAGGCGGCGTGGACGCAGCAGTAGTCGAACTCGATGCCCTGGCCGATGCGGTTGGGGCCGCCGCCCAGGACCATGATCTTCTTGCGATCGCTCACCGGCACCCGGTCGGCGGCGTTGTAGGTCGAGTAGTAATAGGCGGCGTCCTCCACCCCCGACACCGGCACCGGCGCCCAGGCCTCGGCGATCCCCAGGGCGAGCCGGCGGTGGCGGATCTCGGTCTCGGGCATCCCCAGCAGGTTGGCGAGGTAGCGATCGGCGAACCCGTCCTGTTTGGCGCGCAGCAGGAGATTGTCAGGCAGGCTTTTCCCCTTGCAAGTCATTATTTCTGTTTCAAGTTCAACCAATTCCTTCATCTGTTGGATGAACCATCGGTGGATGTGGGTGATCCGGTGCAGATCTTCCACCGCGGCCCCCTGGCGCAGAGCCTCGTAGAGCTGGAAGTGACGTTCGCTGGTCGGCGTGCGCAGAAGGGTCAGCAGCTTGTCCAGGGGCAGACGGTGGAAGTTCTTGGCGAAACCCAGGCCGTAGCGGCCGATTTCCAGGCTCCGGATCGCCTTTTGCAGCGCCTCCTTGTAGGTGCGTCCGATGCTCATCACCTCCCCCACGGCCCGCATCTGGGTGCCAAGCTGGTCCTGGATGCCCTTGAACTTTTCGAAGGCCCAGCGAGCGAACTTCACCACCACGTAATCGCCCGAGGGGGTGTACTTTTCCAAAGATCCCTCCCGCCAGTAGGGGATCTCATCCAGGGTCAGGCCCCCGGCGAGGAGGGCCGAGACCCGGGCGATGGGAAACCCGGTGGCCTTGGAGGCCAGGGCCGAGGAGCGCGAGGTACGGGGGTTGATCTCGATGACCACCACCCGGTCGGTGGCCGGATCGTGGGCGAACTGGATGTTGGTGCCGCCGATGACCTCGATGGCCTCGACGATGGCGTAGGCGTAGCGTTGCAGGCGCGCCTGCAATTCCGGCGCGACGGTGAGCATCGGTGCGGTGCAGAAGCTGTCGCCGGTGTGGACGCCCATGGGATCGACGTTCTCGATGAAGCAGACCGTAATCATCTGGTTCTTGGCGTCACGCACCACCTCCAGCTCCAGCTCCTCCCAGCCCAGCACCGACTCTTCCACCAGCACCTGGCCCACCAGGCTGGCCGCCAGGCCCCGGGAGCAGATCAGCCGCAGCTCCTCCACGTTGTACACCAGCCCGCCGCCGGTGCCGCCCATGGTGTAGGCCGGCCGGATCACCACCGGGTAGCCGAGCCGTTCGGCCACCTGTTCGGCGTCTTCCACCGTGGTGACCGTTTCGCTGGCCGGCATCTCGATGCCCAGGCGCTCCATGGTGCGTTTGAAGGCCAGGCGGTCCTCGCCGCGCTCGATGGCGTCCACGTTGACGCCGATCATCTTCACGCCGTACTGTTCCAGCACACCGGCCCGGAAAAGCTCGGCTGACAGGTTGAGGGCGCTCTGGCCGCCGAGGTTGGGCAACAGGGCGTCGGGGCGCTCGGCGGCGATGATCTCGGTGAGGACCTTGACGTTGAGCGGTTCGATGTAGGTGGCGTCGGCCATGCCCGGATCGGTCATGATGGTGGCCGGGTTGCTGTTGACCAGGACCACCTCGTAGCCCAGGGAGCGCAGGGCCTTGCAGGCCTGGGTGCCCGAGTAGTCGAATTCGCAGGCCTGGCCGATGATGATCGGTCCGGAGCCGATGATCAGGATCTTGTGGATGTCGTCGCGTCGGGGCATGGAGACTCCTTTGGGCTGAATCTATTTAAAGTCTTCGTATGGGATTGCATCGATCGGTGTCCAGTCGTCACCCGGAAGCTGAACGCGTTGCTCGAGGGTACAGGTCGTGGGCAATAAATATGAGGCGGGCTCAAAAGTAAAGAGGATTTTCGGTGGACAAACGCCGCATACGGGACGCCATCGGCACCCTGCCCGGGGAGAAACTGGCCCAGGTGGAGGCGGGTCTGCGGCTGGTGATGGGGCCTTGAACGGCCGCATGCGTGAGTCTCTCCATTGACCGGTTAAAACCCCGGCAGCGTTGACTGGCCCCTGGATGACGCCGCCGTGGCGACGGATTTGGCGGATCGGCGCCGGGTGCGTGGTGGCGCGGCGGCATCGGTGGGCTGGGAATTCTCCGCCACGTAGTCCACGCCGAAGGCGTCTTTATCCAGGTTCCGCACCGCCACGGGACGGTAAAACCGAAGCTGGCGTTCCTGGCCGGTGACCACCGAAAATCCGTAATGGGCATTTCGATGGCGCAGGGGGCCATGGGTTTGTTCGCGCCCGGCGACGAAGGCCCGATGATCCGCCAGGCGCTGGTCGATGCGCTGGTTGGCCCAGGGAATCATTTCATCGATGCCCGCCTGGATGGTGAGCTTTAGACTGCCATCGATTTCCACCCCGATGCTGTGGCGACCGGCGGCCATGGCGGCGATCATCGTCGAGCCCGTCCCGAGAAACGGGTCCAGCACCGTATCTCCGCTCAGGGCGTACATGTTGATCAGCCGGTAGGCCAGCTCGACGGGGAAGGCGCCGCTGCGGTGGCGCTCGGATTTGGACAACTTCTGGCGACTTCCCTTGAGGTCGAACCAGACGTCGGAAAACCACTGGTTGCGTTCCTCCCAGAAATAGGCGCTCTCGTGGCGCCGCTGCTTGCCTGAAGTCGATGCAAAATTCCGCTTGTCCCCCTTGCGCGCCACCAGCACGAACTCGTGCTCCAGGGTGACGTAGGCGCCGGCCGGCAGCATGCCGGAGCCCATGAACTTGTTGGGGGCGTTGGTCTGTTTGCGCCAGATCACCACCGGCAGCGGGTTGAAGCCGATGGCCAGCAGGGCCGAGAGGATCCGGGCGTGGTTGGGATAGAGGGTGAAGACCCCGCCCATGGTGCGCACCGCGTCGCCGATGTTGATGCAGGCGATGGCCCCGGGCCGCATCACCCGCCACAGGGCCCGCCACACCCGGTCCAGCACCTGGTGCATGGCTTCGAAGGCCGCCATGGGCCGGCCTTGCTTCAGGGCCCGGGCCGCCTCGGCGGATTGATCCTTGAAAATCGAGTCCCACATCTCGATCATGGGGTAGGGCGGCGAGGTGACCACCAGGTCGATGCTGGCATCGCTAATGGCGGCCAAGTCCGTGGCGTCCCCCCAGAGGATGCGGTGACCGGTTTCGAGGACGGATAACGGTTCAGATTGATTCAAGCCTTCCTCCAGCAAGTCAGTTCAGAAAGAGTGCGGCCCGTCCCACGGTTCGGGCAGCTCGCGCCTTGATCCATGGCACAATCCCAGTGTGGCTCAATCCCCGACCAGCGCCACCAGGCGCCTTGAGGTGTACTCGCCCACGTCGGCCAGGGCGTCGGTGGGCAGAAAGCGCTCGGCGTCGGCGCCAAAGAGGCAGGTGGCTGCCGCGGGGAAATCTTCGTCGCCGCGGTACAGCAGATAGCAGAGGACGATCTTGGGCAGGGGCCGGAGGACGACGGCGGCATCGCCGGGCATGTCCACCGGCGGGTCGGCGCCGCCGAAAGCCGCCTTGAGGGCGTCTATCTTTTGGATGAGGCGGTCGGCGTGAGCCGTGAGCGCCGCCTCGGTGCGGCTGGCGAAGGCGCCGGCATAAGGCAGGCTGCCGGGCAGCTCCTTGAAAGCCTTGAAGGGCGCCGTGGCGGCCGGCTCCGGTGCGCAGTGAAGGGCGTAGAGGCTGATCAGGATACCTATCGGACCTGTTTCGGACAATCCGTCGAGAAGAATCCCATTTTCAGAAAGGAGGCATTCGTTTCCGAAGGCGCGAAAAACGATACCCTCGGACTTTGACCGGGCGAGCAGGCGCTCGGCCAGGCCATCGAGATCGTTCCAGTCGAGGCGCTCAAGGTTGTCTCGGACGATACGGGCGTAGTTGTCGGGCATCGGGTTCATTTTCTGCGTATTCGGCACATCGTTTCAGTTTTGGAAGTCGGTCCCATATTTACTTTTGATGGCACTGAATGCCTCGTCCACGGTCTCCAAGGTTTGCTGGATGTCCGCGTCGGTGTGGGCCGCGGAAATGAACCAGTTGTGGTGCGGGGTGAAGTAGGCGCCGCGTCTTGTGCATTCGGCGCACCAGTCCTGGTGCAGCATGAGGCTCTCATCGTTGGTGATGCGCACGTAAGGCATGGACGGTGCCCCGGTGACCTTGAGATCGTAGCCGTAGGTTCGGGCGATGTTGACCATGGCGTCAAAGAGCAGTGCCCCGCGAGTGAGCATCACCTGGGGGGCGTTGATTTCTCCCATCTTGACCAGGTTGGCCTTGGCGGCGGCCATGGGAACAGCCTGGAACCACGTGCTGCCGGTGTGACATACCCGGGTGGCGGATTTCTTGAGCGCTTCGCAGCCCACCAGGGCGCTGATGGGATACCCGTTGGCCATGACGCAGCCCAGGCAGGTCAGATCCGGGGTGAAACCGAAGTAGGCGCTGGAGCCGGCCATGTCCAGGCGGAAGCCTTGGCGGATATCGTCGACGATGAGGACCACATGGTGGCGTCGGCACAAGGCCTGGATCTTTTCCCAGTACCCCTCGGCCGGCATCTGACTGTCGGCGAAAGTCGGGATGTGGTAGGGCGTGGCGATGAAGGCGGCCACGTCATTGGGATAGCGGTCAAGGACGGCTTCGAAGGCCGCCACATCGTTCCAGGGGAGACGCACCACGTGGTGCTGGTCCTCATCGGTGACCCCGTGATGGCCCGGGCTCTGCATCCAGCCGGCGGTGCCGTGGTAGCCACCTTCGATCATCACGATCTTGCTGCGCCCGGTGGCGTCCCGGGCGATCATGATGGCGAAGTTGGTCACATCGGCGCCGTTCTTGGCGAAAAAGGCCCAGTCGGCCGCTGGCATCATGTCCACCAGCACCTCGGCCAGTTCCACCATCACCGGTGCGGCTCCGGTGGTGCAATCGCCCAGGCGGCGCTGAGCCGCGGCGGCTTCTTCCACGTGGGCGGCCCCGTAGCCCATTACCATGGGGCCGTAGGCGCACATGTAGTCGATGAATTCGTTGCCGTCCACATCCCGAAAACGCGCCCCCTCCGCCTTGGCCGTGAAGAACGGATAGGCGCTGGGCGGCACCAGCGGTGCCGGGCTGAAATGGCCGTAGATGCCCCCGGGAATCACCCCCGCGGCCCGACGGAACAGCTCCTGGCTTTTGGGGTATTGGTAAGTTGGCATGGATTCGATCTCCTTGGCCGGTGCCGTGGGGTCAGGCGAGATAGCCGGGAATACGGTCGAAAATCAGGCTGAGATGGTCGATCATGGGCGTCTGGCCGCGGATGGCCACGTCTCCACCGGCGATGGCGGTGAACGGATCGAGGCGCCCGTTGAGAAATCCGTTGGCGACGGCAAGATCACGAAAATCGATTCGTGCCATGGGCCGTTGGATATCACCGAGACCGGCGGTGACCTCGCCGTCTTCAAAAATCAAATGCGCCGACGGACCGTCGGAAAGGACATTGAGCAGC
>JAQVTF010000068.1 GCA_028700185.1 Desulfobacteraceae bacterium
GCTCCGGCGTGTTGCCCTGGAGGCCGTCGATGTCAAAGACCACACCTACGCGCTGGCTCCCCTCAGGGATGTCGAGGCGCTGGCGGAATCGATCCAGCGCCTGGGACTGCTCTGCCCGCCGATTCTCATCGGCACGGACCAGCGATGGACCGTGGTCAGCGGATTTTCCCGCGTGGCGGCCTGTGGGAGACTGAGCTGGACAACCATGGCGGCGCGAACGCCTCTGCCGGCAGCTGCCCCCTGGCGTTGCGCCCAGTGGGCCGTGGCGGAAGAGGCAGCCGGCCACTCTCTGGAAGCGCTGATGGCGGGCAAGGCCTTGCGGCTGCTACGTCGCTTCGCCCCCGACCCGGTGGCCTTCGGCCAAGCGGTGCGCCAATTCGGTCTGCCGGACCAACCGGCGGCCCAATCGCGCCTCGAATCCCTCTGCGATCTGCCCGAGCCGATCCAGACCGCACTCGGCGACGGCGCCCTGGCCGTGCCCACCGCCATTTCCCTGGGACGCATGACACCGGAGACGGCGGCCCGAGTGGCCGACCTGCTGGCCGAAATGCGTTTCGGTTTGAACAAGCAGCGGGAAGTGGTGACCATGCTGGAAGAAATTGCCCGCCGGGAGAAAACTTCGCTTCAGTCGGTCTTGGACACACCGGAGCTCCAAGCGCTGGCCACGGGAGGGGACGCGGACCGTGCCCAGCGGGGTCACCACCTTCGCACCTATTTATACCAACGTCGCTTCCCGAGCCTCAGCAAGGCCCAGAACCGTTTCGAGGAATTGAATCATCAACTTTGCCCGGACCCCGGCGCGCGTCTGACCCCCCCGCCCGGATTCGAAAACCGGACCTACCAGTTGACCCTCTCGTTTTCATGCCGCTCGGATCTGGAGCGACATCGCGAAACCCTTCAACGACTTGCCTCCCATCCGGATCTCGACGACATCTTTCACCTTGCCTGACAAGCCGATGGAAAAAAGGGCTTTCGGGTTCCTGATTACCGTTTCCTCCCGCTGACAAACACCGATCCGCCCAAGCCGAAGTGTCCCCCCGCCGGGCCGAGCGCCAGCTGCAGCCACGGCACTGAATACGCATAATTCCTTTTATTTCAGAATTTTATCCTTTCACCAGACGCAACGATGATTCCGTTATGGCGAGACGGCCGGACGGTTGAATGTTTGATGACAATAAAAAAGTAAAAGAAAATATTAAAAATTAACAATATGAATTTTTAATACTTGACAACCAGAATTATATCAGTTAGGCAGTCTTAAAAGAACTAAATTAAATTCATAATCTTATGGGCATCCAGGAACGCAAGGAGCGGGAAAGGGAGCGTCGCCGCCAACAGATCATCGTGGCGGCCAAGCGCGTCTTTTCCGAAAAGGGCTTCAACCGGGCGACCATGGAAGATATCGCCCAGGAGGCCGAGCTGAGCCCCGGCACTCTCTACCTGTACTTTAAAAATAAGGACGAACTGTACGCATCCCTGTCGCTTCGTATTCTGCAGTATTTAAACATTCGGTTGAACCATGTCATCAAGGAGGAGGGGCTTGACCCCGCCGAGCAGATGAAGGCGCTCAGGGAAGCCATTTATGACGTGTACCAGTTCGATCCTCCGATTCTCATCAATCTGTTTCACTTGCAGTCCAGTGAGACGCTGAAAAACCTTTCTCCGGATCTTTTCAAGGATATCCAGAACCTGTCTCGCCGCTCCCTCGAGGGAATCACCGCCTTGTTTCGCAACGGCATCGAGGGCGGATTGTTCGGGGCTTTCAATCCCAAGATGCTCGCCGAGCTTTTCTGGTCCATGTTTTCGGGCATGGTTCTGTGGGAAGAGAACAAGCGCATTTTTGAAGAGAACAATGATTTCCTCAAAAACACCCTGGATATCGCTTTTGATATTTTTCTGATGGGGATCCGCCGGCCGGAAAAGAACGCGGCCCTGTCCGCCGATCATCCCGCCGGCAGCACTGTGGACACCGTACCGTCCGATTGAAGGGACCGCGTTTTTTCTGAGGTGGGAAAATGCGCGGAAAAAAGTCAGCAACTTAACATCTTAAGGAGGAGAAAATGGCCGAAAAAGAAATTATCGAAACTTCGGAAGCTGAAATTGCGGTTCACTGGCAGGAAGAAGGGTATTACCACGTGCCGCTGGATTTCATTGCCCAGGCCAACATGACGGATGAGTCGATTTACCAACGTTTCAGTCTGGAGAATTTCCCCAATTGTTTCAAGGAATATGCGGACATGCTGGACTGGTACGAGTACTGGACCGAGATTCTCGATACCAGCGACGCCCCCTGTTTCAAGTGGTTCAAGGGCGGCAAGATCAACGCCAGCTATAACTGCATCGACCGTCATCTGGCCAAGAACCGCAACAAGACGGCGATTCATTTCGTGCCCGAGTTGGAGGAGGAAAAGGTCGAGCATGTCACCTATCAGGAGCTTTGGGTGCGGGTCAACGAGATGGCGGCGCTGTTGCAGGATTTTTGCGGGCTCAAGGCAGGTGACCGGGTGACGTTGCATCTGCCCATGGTGACCGAGCTGCCCGTGACGATGCTGGCCTGTGCGCGGCTGGGGGTGATTCACAGTCAGGTGTTCGGCGGTTTTTCGGGGAAGGCGGCGGCGGATCGGATTCTGGACTCCGGCAGCGATTTTCTCATTACCATGGACGGCTACTACCGTGGCGGCCAGTTGCTGGATCACAAGGAGAAGGCCGACGTGGCCTGCGAGGCGGCAGCGGCCGCCGGTCACAAAGTCAAGAAGGTGCTGATCTGGGAGCGTTATCCGGGCAAGTATTCCGCAGCCACGCCGCTGGTGGAGGGCCGGGACTTCATCGTCAACGATCTGCTCAAGAAATATTACGGTCAGCGGGTGGAGCCGGTGCGCATGCCGGCCGAGGCGCCGTTGTTTTTGATGTACACCAGCGGCACCACGGGCAAGCCCAAGGGATGCCAGCACAGCACGGGCGGTTATCTGGCCTATGTGACAGGCACCAGCAAGTACATTCAGGACATCCATCCCGAGGATGTGTACTGGTGCATGGCCGACATCGGCTGGATCACGGGCCACAGCTACATCGTGTACGGTCCGTTGGCCCTGTGCGCCTCTAGTGTGATCTACGAGGGGATTCCCAACTATCCGGATCCCGGCCGGCCCTGGCGCATCGCCCAGAACTTGGGGGTCAACATCTTCCACACCGCGCCCACGGCCATCCGGGCGTTGCGCAAGATCGGTCCGGACGAGCCGGCCAAGTACAACTACCATTTCAAGCACATGACCACGGTGGGCGAGCCCATCGAGCCCGAGGTGTGGAAGTGGTACTACAACGTGGTGGGCAAGGGCAAGGCGGCCATCGTTGACACGTGGTGGCAGACGGAGAACGGCGGATTCCTCTGCTCGACCCTGCCGGCGATCAAGCCGATGAAGCCGGGCAGTGCCGGGCCGGGGGTGCCCGGGATTCATCCGATCATCTACGATGATGAGGGCAAAGAGGTGCCCAAAGGGGCAGGCAAGGCGGGCAATATCTGCATCCAGAACCCCTGGCCAGGGATGTTCCAGACCATCTGGGGGGATCGCGACCGCTTCGTGCGTCAGTACTTCGAGCGCTACTGCAAGAATCCCAAAAGCAAGGACTGGCGCGACTGGCCGTACCTCACCGGCGATGCCGCGGTCCAGGCCCCCGACGGCTACTACCGCATCCTGGGGCGCATCGACGACGTGATCAACGTTTCCGGCCACCGCCTGGGGACCAAGGAACTGGAGTCCGCCGCCCTGGTGGTGCCCGAGGTGGCCGAAGCGGCGGTGGTGCCGGTGGCCGACGAGATCAAGGGCAAGGTGCCGGATCTCTACGTGGCCCTCAAACCGGGGTACCATCCGAGCCCGGAGCTGGAAAAACGCATCAGCCAGGCCCTGGCCACCGAAATCGGCCCCATCGCCAAGCCGCGCAAGGTCTGGATCGTCCCCGACATGCCCAAGACCCGTTCGGGCAAGATCATGCGCCGCGTGTTGGGCTCCATCTCCAACAAGACCGACGTGGGGGACGTGATGACGCTGGCCAATCCGGAGGTGGTTGAGGCGATTACCAAAATGGTGCAGGGCTAAACGAGAGGACCATCGCCGGGGCTGGGTGTAAACCCAGCCCCGGCGAACAAGGGAAAGGAATAAATGTTGCGGAATGTGTGAAAAAGGTACATCGGCGAAAGGGACGGATCATGTGCCGGCGTCAGATGGTTGAAACAGCCTAACAGCCCAAATGAGTTCCCGCCCCAAAAAAAAAGGAGAGGAAATCATGTCGGAGCAACTCCAAAAAGAACCCACCCAAGCGTGGATTACCACGTTTGCAGGCACTGCGATCAACCTCTGCCTGGGCATCCTTTATGCCTGGAGCATGTGGAGCAGCACTTTGATCAATGTTGAAAAGGCTGGTCAACCCATGGAAGGGCTCAACGCCGGTTGGATTTATTTGACCAATGCCCAGGCGGCGACTCCCTTTTCCATCTGCGTTATCGTATTTGCCCTCTTCATGATTCCCGGCGGACGGATCCAGGACCGCATCAGTCCGAAATTCGGCGCGACGCTTGGGGGGCTGAGCCTGGCGGCTGGATGCATCTTGGCCGGCTTGATGAAAAGTTACGTCGGTTTGATCATCGGTTTCGGTATTCTTGGCGGTATCGGAATGGGAATCGGGTATGCTGCGCCGACCCCCGCGGCCCTGAAGTGGTTCGGGCCCCACCGCCGGGGACTGATTGCCGGCCTGGTGGTAGGTGGTTATGGCGGTGCAGCCCTCTATATCGGTCCGTTGGCCAAATACTTGATCAGCAATTACGGACTATCGGGAAGTTTCATCTATTTGGGAATCTTTTTTGCGTTGGTTGTCGTCGTGGCCGGGCAGTTCCTCAAGCCTCCCCCGGCCGGCTACGTCCCGCCCGCATCCAAGGTGGTGCAAACCGCCGCCCAGGAGGCGGCTTCCACCAAGCATAACTGGGAAGCCGGCGACATGGTCAAGACCTGGCAATTCTACGCCCTGGTCTTCATGTTCATCATCACCACCCAGTCCGGTTTGTTGATCATCGCCAATGCCGCCGGTCTGCTGGCCTCCTCGGCCAAGAAGATTCCGTTTTTTATCGAAAACGCCTGGTTGCTGGTTTCCTTCGGCGGCCTGATCAACGCCAGCGGCCGGGTCGGCACCGGCTGGTATTCGGACAAGATCGGCCGGGTCAACGCCTACATGCTCAACTGCGGGATCTCGGCGCTTTGCCTCTTCGCCATCCCCACCATCATCGCGAGCCAGAACGTTTTTCTGCTCTTCATACTGGTGGGCGTCGGCTACTGGCAGTACGGTGGCGGGCTTTCACTGATGCCGTCTTTCACCGGCGATTACTACGGTCCCAAGAACCTCGGCTTCAATTACGGCCTGGTGTTCATCGGCTGGGGTTGCGGCATGTTCATGGCCCGGATCGGCGGATGGATCAAGGACGTGACCGGCAGCCTGGACAACGCTTTCTACATTTCGGGCGTGTTGCTGATCATCGGTGTCATCCTGGCCAAGATCAACAAGCGTCCGTTGCACAGCCGATTTTTGGAAAAGTCACAAAAATAGGCTGTCCTGGCAGTAAAAAACCTGTTCCTCCTGAAAGCCGTCGACGCGATGAGCCGTCGGCGGCTTTCTCTATTCGGTGTTAAATGGTATACCCGCACCGGAACCGAGAATGGCGTTCAAAAGTATACCGCTTCATCCATTTGAGCAGGATCCGGAACACGGCGAGGACTTCGATTAGCGGTGTCACGGATCAAACTTCCGGAGGTTTCATGGAACCGTTTTATTTTGTGGTAATGTGCCGTGATTGATCGACTCTACGTGGAAGAGACCATGGCCGATCGGCCGGAAGCGGCCACCATCGCCGGACGACTGGGGCTCAAGGCCGAAGTGGTGGCAGATATCCGCCAGGTGTTTGCCGAAATCAACGCCGATGCCGATCCGGTGGAGCGGGGCAAGCGCACGCTGCTGCTCACCGCCAACCGTGGCGCTTGGCTGCGCCAGTGCCCGGGTACCCGGTACTACACCTGCTGCAACTACCAAATTTTGCACGTCGGCACCTTCTGTACCATGGACTGTGCCTACTGCATTCTTCAGGCGTATTTCCATCCCCCTGTTCTTCAGTATTTTCTCAACCGGGAAGAGATGGTGCTGGAGCTTGATCGCCGTTTGGCCCAACCTGAAATCGCCCGTATCGGCACCGGTGAATTCACCGACAGCCTCATCTGGGAGCCCTGTACGGACCTGAATCCCTGGTTGGTGGAGCGTTTTGCCGCTCAGCGCCACTGTATTCTGGAACTCAAGACCAAAACGGTGGCCGTGGACCGTCTGCTGGCACTCGATCATCGGCGCAAGACCATCATGGCCTGGTCTCTCAACACCCCGCGGATCATTGCCACCGACGAACGGCGCACCGCCTCCCTCGATGCGCGACTGGCGGCCGCGGCCCGTTGTGTGGCAGCCGGTTTTCCAGTGGCGTTTCATTTCGATCCCATGGTCATCTACGACGGCTGCCAGGAGGAATACCGACGGACCATCCAGCGGCTCTTCGAAAAAATTCCCGCTGACCAGATCGTCTGGATCAGCTTGGGCACGTTTAGATTTATGCCGGATCTCAAGGAAATGGTGGAAGCGCGATTCCCGCGCTCCACCATCGTCTACGGGGAGTTTGTCCGCGGGCTCGACGACAAGATGCGCTACTTCAAGCCGTTGCGCATCTCCCTGTACCGGGACGTGGTGGACTGGATCCGGCGGTATGCACCGGCGGTATGCCTCTACTTCTGCATGGAATCCGAGGAGGTCTGGGAACGGGTCTTCGGATTTTCTCCGTCCGCAAAGGGCGGACTTCCGGCGATGCTTGACACCGCCGCCAAATTTCACTGTGATCTGGCCCCGGAGGTGCGCTGGCAGGTCCAGTCAACCGAGGCAACGGGTTGTTGAGGTTCAATGCCCCATAAAAAACAACTGTCAGCTGATGAGCGAAGGGGAGCGATGATTCTGCGACGCGGCGGCGTTTTGGGCGTCTGGATGCTGTTGTTTTGGGCGCTGACGGCCCTGGCGGCCGGAGACCGTCCCGGTTTCGAGGCAGAAGTGCGCTGGGTGGCCGATGGCGATACGGTGATATTGAAAGATGGGCGCCGCTTGCGCTACGTGGGCATCAACTGTCCGGAAACCGCCCACGACGGAAATCCGGCGGAACCTTTTGGCACCACGGCCCGCCGCTTGAATCAGAATCTGGTGGACGGTGGCACGATCCGTTGCGTCCCCGCGGGCCATGACCGCTACGGTCGCCTCCTGGGGGCGGTGTTTCTCCCCGACGGCACCTTTGTCAACAGGGAACTGCTGGCGGCCGGGTTGGGGTATGTGTTGCCCGGCGAGGAAAGCGCGCCCTTTGCCGAACACCTGCTTTCGGCCCAGCGCCAGGCCATGGCCCAAGGCCGGGGCATCTGGAAATACCTGGACCGCAATCCCCAGTCGCTGGTGGGCAACCGTCGTTCCAAACGTTTTCATCGTATCGACGGCCCGGATGCCCAAAAAATCGGGAAACGCAACCGTGTGGCGTTTCCCGATTATCATGAAGCCTTTGCCGCCGGCTACGCCCCCTGCGGCCGATGTTTTCCTCGGCTGGAGGGGATGTTGGTGAGGGGGGGGAGGGATTGGAATGACTAAAATGACTAAAATGACTAAAATGACGAGTGAACTAAAGTGACGGGTGAACTAAAGTGACGAGTGACTAAAGTGAACTAAAGTGAGCTAAAGTGAAGGTGCGCCTGTCGGCGCGGCGTTTAATTAAAAACCACCAGCGCGAAGCGCTTCCAAAACTTTAGTCACTTTAGTCACTTGTAACTTTAGTCACTTTACTTGTAACTTTAGTCACTTTAAAAAATCACTTTCTTATTCCTGCTGTTTCTTGACCTCTTCGATCACTTTCTGCGCCAGGTGGGACGGCACTTCGTCGTAGTGGGAAAATTCCATGGTGTAGACTCCCCGGCCGCCGGTCATGGAGTTCAGGTCCGGTGCGTAGGTGAGAAACTCGGCCAGGGGCACTTCGGCCTTGATCACCTGGTTCTTGCCGGCGCTGTCCATCCCCTGGACCCGTCCGCGGCGGCTGTTGAGGTCGCCCATGATGTCGCCCATGAACTCTTCCGGCGTGGTGACCGTCACCTTCATGATGGGCTCCAGCAGCACGGGGGCAGCCTCCTCGGCGGCTTTCTTGAAGGCGAGTGAGCCGGCGATCTTGAAGGCCATTTCCGATGAATCCACCGCGTGGTAAGAACCGAAGTCCAGGGTCGCCTTGAAGTCGATGCATGGAAACCCCGCCAACACGCCGCGTTGGGCCGATTCGATGATGCCTTTCTCCACCGCCGGAATGTAGGTCTTGGGAATCACTCCGCCCACGATGGCGTCCACGAACTCGAAACCGCTACCCCTGGGCAGGGGTTCGAAGGCCACCCAGCAGTCGCCGAACTGGCCGTGACCACCGGTCTGTTTCTTGTGCCGGCCCTGCACCCGCACCTTCTTTTTGATGGTTTCCCGGTACGGGATCTTGGGGATGTGCAGGGTGACCTCCACGTTGAACTTGCGTCGCATCCGTTCAACGGTGGTTTCGATGTGCACCTGACCCATGCCCGAGAGCACGATCTCCTTGGTCTCGGCGCGCCGATCCATCACCAGTCCGGGGTCTTCCTCCATCAGGCGCATCAGGGAGGTGTAGATCTTGTCCTCGTCGCCCTTGTTCTTGGCTTCCAGGGCGAAGGAAATCAGGGTGGGCAGGGGGTCGGCGCAGACGAAACGCACCTTGCGGCTGTCGTCGCAGAGGGTGTCGCCGGTGGTGGTCTCCTTGAGTTTGGCCACGGCCACGATATCGCCGGGGCCGGCGCCGGAGAGGGGCTTTTGTTCCTTGCCCATCACGGCGAGCAACTGGTTGAAACGCTCTTTGGTGCGTTTGTTGGGGTTGTAGAAGGTCCCGTCGCTGCCGAGGGTTCCGGACACCACCCGAATGATGTTGAGCCGTCCAGCGTAAGGGTCGGAGATGGTTTTGAAAACGAAGCCGGCAAAGGGGGCCGCGGGATCCGGATCGATGGCCACCGGTTCCTCGCTGCCATCATCCAGCGCCTGGCGGGAACCGCGATCAGTGGGGGAGGGGAAGGCCGTGGTGAGAAAATCGCACAACAGCTCGACACCGATGTTGCGCAGGGCCGAACCGCAGAGCACCGGAGCGAAAGCGCGCTTGAGGACCCCGGCACGCAGGGCTCCGTGCAGCTCCTCCTCGCTGAGGGCTTCGCCTTCCAGATATTTTTCCACCAGGTTGTCGTCGGCCTCGGCGATGTTTTCCACCAATGCTTCCCGGGCCGCCTGGGCCGCGTCGCGCATGTCCGCCGGAATCTCCACGGCCTTGGGCTTACCGCCGTCCTCGGAGACGAAGGCCTGCATCCGAATCAGATCCACCACGCCCTTGAATCCGGCTTCCTTGCCGATGGGAAGCTGCATCACCATCGGTTTGACGTCGAAGCTCTGTTCAGCGTCGGCCAAGGCCCGGTCGAAATCCGAGCGGTCCTTGTCGAGCTTGTTGACAAAGATGGCGCAGGGCAATTCCAGTTGGCGGGCCAGCTCCCAGGCCTGCTCGGTCTGCACCTTGACACCGTCGACGGCGTCGATGACCACCAGGGCCGCATCAGCCCCCTGGAGACAAAGCTTGGTGTCGGTGAAAAAATTCATATCGCCCGGCGTATCGATGAGCACCAGGCGGTGTTTTTTCCAATCGAACTGGTGAAATCCGGTGCTGATACTGGCACCGCGCTTCACTTCCTCGGGCTCGAAATCCAGGGCCGTGTTGCCTTCCTCGATGCGCCCCAATCGGGTGGTGACACCGGCGTCGAAGAGCATCGCTTCCGCCAGCGAAGTCTTGCCGGCACCGCTGTGGCCCACCAGGGCAAAGTTTCTCAGTTTCTCAAGCATAAGTCTCCTCTTTCGCTCCTTCCTCGTGAGATGGTGACGCCACCGGGGCGTCCGGGCAACCGTGGATCGGTTTTTTTAGCGTTTCAAGTCGAAAAAAGCAAGGGTAAAGACTTGCTATTCAAGCGAAAAATTGCCCTGATGGCCCTCGGCGCCGTGTTGCTGGGCCAGGGTGAGCGCCGCCAGAAACTCCCGGTTTCCCTTGGGACCGAGAATCGGCGATGGCAGAACGGACCGCACCGTCAGCCCCAGACCGCTGAAAAAGAAGCACAGATCGTCGATGACCGCCTGGTGCTGATGGGGATCGCGCACCACGCCGCCTTTACCCACCTGGCCCCGGCCGACCTCGAACTGAGGCTTGATCAGCGCCAGTATCCAGCCCCCGGGACGCACAAAGCGCAGGACCGCCGGCACCACGATACGCAGAGAGATAAAAGAGGCGTCGATGGTCACCAAGTCCACGGCTTCCGGCAGGGTGTCGTCCGCCATGTAACGGATGTTGGTGCGTTCAATGGGAATCACCCGCAGGTCCTGTCGCAGCTTCCAGGCGAGTTGGCCGTAGCCCACGTCCACCGCGTAGACCCGGCGGGCCCCATGCTGGAGGAGGCAGTCGGTGAAACCGCCGGTGGAGGCCCCCACATCCAGGCAGGCCCAGTCCTGGATACCCAGCGCCAGGGCGTCGAGGAGAGCGGCCAGTTTAACTCCGCCCCGGCTCACGTAGGGGATGTCTTCGCCGCGTAGGGTGATGACAGCTTCAGCGGCGAAACGGGTGCCCGGTTTGTCGCAAACCCGGTCTTCGACCATGACCTTGCCGGCCATGATCAACGCCCGGGCCCGCTGACGGCTGGGCGCCATTTGGCGATCCACCACCAGTTGGTCCAGGCGGACCCTGGAAACGGAGGCGGCGCCGGGGCGACTTTCAGGCATCGGCCAGCAAGTCCTCCACGGCCGCGACGATGGCGTCCGCGTCGACGCCGTACTTGCCGCGCAGCAGTTTTTGGGGACCGTGCTCCACGAAGGTGTCGGCCACGCCGAGGCGCTTCACGCGGCAACCGCAGAGACCGTGCGCCGCCAAACACTCGAGCACGGCGGCGCCGAAGCCGCCGGCCAGTACATGCTCCTCCACGGTAACGATCTTCGCAATGCCCCGTGCCAAGCCGACGATGGTCTCGGTGTCCAGCGGCTTGACGAAACGGGCGTCTACCACGGTGGCGGAAATGCCAGCCTCGGCCAGCCGCTCAGCGGCGATCATCGCCTGCTGAACCGTCCAGCCCACCGCCAGGATCAGCACATCGTCTCCCTGGCGGCGGATTGCGGCTTCACCGATCTTCAGCGGTTTCGGATCCGGATCCGGCTCGCAGCCGGTGGCCGCACCCCGTGGATAGCGCAGGGCGATGGGGCCCGGGTGGGCCAACGCGGTCCTGAGCATACGGCGCAGTTCGTTTTCATCGCTGGGGGCCATCACCACCATGTTGGGCAGACACCGCAGGTAGGCGAAGTCGAAAAGACCGTGGTGGGTGGGACCGTCTTCGCCCACGATACCGCCTCGGTCGATGGCAAAAACCACCGGCAAGGCGTCGAGGCACACGTCGTGGATGATCTGATCGTAGGCACGCTGGAGAAAGGTGGAATAGATCGCCACCACCGGTCGAAAGCCCTCGGTGGCCATGCCGGCGGCAAAGGTCACCCCGTGGGGCTCGGCGATGCCCACATCGAAGCAGCGCTCGGGAAACTCCCGGGCGAAGGCCGCCAGGCCGGTACCTTCAGGCATGGCGGCGGTGACCGCCACGATGCGCTTATCCTGACGCCCCAGCGCCAGGAGGGTCGCACCGAAAACCTCGGTGTAGGTGGGCACCTTGTTCGGAGCGGAGACACAAACGCCCGTTTCTACCTGGAACCGGCCGCAACCGTGAAAGTAAACGGGGTTTTTTTCCGCCGGCGGATATCCTTTCCCCTTGACGGTGGCCACGTGCAGCAGCACCGGTTCGTCCAGGTGACGGATGTTTTCCAGGATGTCGATGAGGTGGTTCAGGTTGTGTCCCTTGATGGGGCCGAAGTAGTCGAAGTTGAAGGCTTCAAAGAGCATCCCGGGGGTGACGAAAGCCTTGAAGGACTCCTCGCTGCGCTTGGCCAGGTCGTAGATGTCGGTGCCGATACCGGGCAGGGATTTGAGAATGGTGCCCAGCTCCTTGCGCCATTCCTGAAGGCGTTTGGCCGACAGGGTCCGGCTGAGAAAGGCCGACAAGGCGCCCACGTTAGGAGAAATGGACATGTCATTGTCGTTGAGGATGACAATGAGGTTCTCCTTTTTCGGATGCTGGTCCCCGGCCTGGTTGAGGGCCTCGTAGGCCAGACCGGCGGTCATAGAAGCGTCTCCGATCACGGCGATGACCTTGCGTGACTCCTGCTTGAGGCGTTTGGCGCAAGCGATGCCGAGACCGGCGCTGATGGAGGTGCTGCTGTGTCCGGTGGAAAAGGTGTCGAAGGGACTTTCCGAACGCCGGGTAAAACCGGAGAGACCGCCGTGGCGGCGCAGGGTTTCGAAGCGCTGCCGCCGCCCGGTGAGGAGTTTGTGCGCGTAGGATTGATGGCCGACATCCCAGATCAGCCGGTCCTCGGGGGTGTCGAAGACGTAGTGGATGGCGATGGCCAGTTCCACCGCGCCCAGACTCGGAGCGAGGTGGCCGCCGTTTTGAGAGACGACCTGAACGATCCGCTCACGGATTTCGCCGGCCAGGGTGGGCAGATCCTTTCGGGACAGGGCCTTGAGGTCCGCCGGCGAATCGATTTGGTCCAGCAGCTTCAACGAATCGGCTCCATTGGGGGGTTATCGGTTACGGTTGACCGCGTAGATGGCGATGGCCCGCAAGGGCTCTGCGGTGGTACCAAAAGATGCCAGGGCTTGCAAGGCTTGGTCTTTCAACCGGACTGCCAGGGCTTCGCTGGCCGCCAGGCCGAGCAGGGAAGGGTAGGTGTTTTTTCCCCGGGTGACATCGGTGCCCGCCGCCTTGCCCATCAGCACCGGATCGCCTTTGACGTTGAGGATGTCGTCGGCCACCTGGAAGGCAAGCCCCAGGTGGCGTGCATAGGCATCCAACGCGGCCAGATCCGTTTCCGAGGCGCCGGCCAGAAGAGCACCCATGCGCACGGCGGCACGGATCAGGGCGCCGGTCTTGAGACGGTGCAGCGCTTCAAGAGCCTCCCGTGTCAACACGGTGTGCTCGGCGATGATGTCCCGCATTTGTCCTTCGACCATCCCCCGGTATCCCGCGGCTCGGGCCAACTCGTGAACCACTTGGCACCACCGTTTGGCATTTGTGCCGGCCACGGCTTCCGGAGCGCTGAGGACCTCGAAGGCCAGGGTGAGCAGGGCGTCACCGGCCAGAATGGCCGTGGCCTCGTCGAAGGCCACGTGGCAGGTGGGGCGGCCCCGGCGGGTGACATCGTCGTCCATGGCGGGCAGATCATCGTGGATCAGGGAATAGGTGTGGACCATTTCTATGGCGCAGGCGGCCGCGGTGAGAGCCGCCGGGGGAACCGGTTGCCCGACGGCCCGGGCCGTCGCCAGGCAGAGCACCGGCCGCAGGCGCTTGCCACCGGCCATAAGGGAGTGTCGCATGGCGGCCACGATGCGCGGCTCGGGCTCAGGATGCGCCAGCCAGGCGGCGAGTGCACGGTCGATAACTTCTCGCTGCTCGGCGAGATATAACTTCAAGTCAAACATCAAATTTATGCCATTTTATCTTAAAATTTTAAATATATATAAAAAACGATCCCTCTGATGGAGTCATGGAGAATCATTGACCCCATCGCCTTCTTGCAGCGGCTGCTCCTCGACGCGCCCGTCATCGGTTTCCATCAGCTTGCTGATGCGGTGTTCGGTTTCATCGAGTTTGCGACCGCACAGGCGGGCCAGGCGCATCCCCTCCTCGAACTTGCGGATGGCGGTTTCCAGCGGCGGATCGCCGCTTTCCAGGTCGGCAACGATTTTTTCCAGTTGCTTGAAAGCCGTTTCAAAGGTCGGTTGGGCCATGCCGGTTCCTTTCTTCCTTTCTTCAGTTCTGCCTTGCGGTCACCCGGGCCTTGAGCCGCCCCCGGGCCAGCAAAATTTCAAGATCCGCTCCGGTATCCACGGCGCCGGCATCGCTCACCACGGCATGGTCCGGAAGGCGGCGGGTGACGCTGTAGCCACGGGCCAGCACCGCCAGCGGATTCAAGGCCGCCAGGCGCGCCACCAATGGATCCAGCCCCTGGCGCCGCCGGGCGACGAACAGTCGATGGGTCAGAAAAAGGTGCTCGGTCAGCGCGGCCAGCCGCTCGCGAAGTCTTGCCATCCGCTGTCGCGGATGAGCCGCTGCCAGTCGGGCTTCGATCCAGCGAACGCGCTGGCGCTGGTAGACAAACCGCTGCTGAAGGCCCCGGGCCATGCGTGCGGTCATATCATCCAGACGAAGTCGGGTTTCGTCGATGCGGCGTCGGGTGACATTGAGGCGCGCCGTCATTTCTCCGACCCGGGCCCGACGCAGGTCCAGACGCGACCGGAGCCGACCGCTGAGCAGATCGAGGAGATGACGAATCCGGGCGATGAGTTCGGTTTTCAGCGGCACGACGATTTCGGCGGCGGCAGAGGGGGTGGGGGCCCGCAGATCGGCAACGAAGTCGGCAATGGTAAAATCGGTTTCGTGACCGACGGCGGATACCACCGGCAACCTCGAGCCCGCGATGGCCCGGGCGCCCGAGTCCCTGTTGAAGGCCTGCAAGTCCTCGAGGCTGCCGCC
>JAQVTF010000229.1 GCA_028700185.1 Desulfobacteraceae bacterium
GATCGTGCCGATTCAGGAAATTCCCGAACAGTGGATGGCGCTGGACATCGGCCCGGCCACGGCGCTGATATA
Organism: Desulfobacteraceae bacterium; assembly: GCA_028700185.1. GTDB lineage: Bacteria > Desulfobacterota > Desulfobacteria > Desulfobacterales > UBA2174 > UBA2174. The sequence goes on from JAQVTF010000229.1 coordinate 73, forward strand.
CAACCAGGCGCTCTACGACGCCAAGACCATCGTCTGGAACGGTCCCATGGGGGTATTCGAGATGGACGCCTTCAGCCGCGGCACCACCGCCCTGGTGCACAGCGTGGCCAACAGCTTCGCCCTGTCCATCGTGGGCGGCGGGGACACCGACGTGGCGATTCACAAGAGCGGCGAAGCCGATCGCATCACGTATATCTCCACCGGCGGCGGCGCCTTTCTCCAACTGTTGGAAGGCAAACGTCTGCCGGCGGTGGAAGCCCTGGAGCGCTGCGGCTGAAAAGGTGAACTGAAACGTTGAAGCCGGTCTCGGGATGTCACAGGCGCCTGCCGGGCTTGGCCGTCTGGGCCACGGCGGCCCTCGTGGGGGGCGTTGGCCTGGTCTGCTGGGCCCTGGTGGAGCGGGAGGCGGTTGTCGGCGCCTTATCGACCACCCGGGCGCTGATTGCCGACCGAGGTGTCCTGGCGGCCTGGTTGAACCGGTGGGGCGTTGCAGCGCCGGTGGTTTTCATCAGCCTGCAGGTGTTCCAGGTGCTGCTGGCGCCGGTGCCCGGTGAAGCCACCGGTTTCATCGGGGGCTATCTCTTCGGCCCGGCGGCGGGATTTCTTTACAGCACGGTGGGACTGACCCTGGGATCGTGGCTGAGCTTCGGGGCTAGCCGGCGCATCGGCCGAAAGCCGGTGCGCCGCTGGATCTCTCCGCGCCACCTGGCGCGGTTCGACCAGCTCATGCGGCGTCAGGGGGTCCTGGCCGCTTTCATCTTGTTTCTCATTCCTGGTTTTCCCAAGGATTATCTCTGCTTTTTCCTCGGCTTGAGCCGGATGTCCTGGCGCCTTTTTTTGCCCTTGGTGGCCCTGGGACGGATTCCCGGCACCCTGATGCTCAGCTTCCAGGGGGCGGCCCTGGCCGAGCGCAACTTTGGCGTCCTGGCGGCGTTGGTGGCGTGTTGCGCCGTGGTTACCGGACTGCTGGTGGCTTACCGCAACCCTGTCTACCGGTGGATCGAAAGGCTGGACAGCGGCGGCAAGGTTTGACGGATGAACGGGGGGATGATACTAAAATTTTGTTTTTTTAGGTGCTGAACGTAGTTTATGGTTTTTTTAAACCCCCCGCGGGTGCATTGAAAGGAGGTCGTGTGGCGTATTGGAGTGTACGCGAAGAACTGAGCCGGGCCAATTGCCTGCGGCGTTCCTACTACGAGCTGTTGCGTGACCAGTTGGATCAGTTCATCCTCTCTTACGCCCTCACCGAGTCTTACGAGAAGTTTCGCGCCCGGAACCAGACGTACCCGTTTGTCGAAAAGCGGGAACTGAAGCCCCGGGCCCGTATCCCCGGGCTGGAGTACGAGTGCCAGAACGCCTTCCTCTTGATTTTCGTCGAAGACTGCCTGCCGGTATCTTTTAAAAAATACATCCGTTTCTATGATCTCAACAAGACCACCAAGTCCAATCTGTTGCAGCTTGAAGCACTGGCTCTGGACAAGGAATTCGACCGCAACCAGAAGAGTCTCGAAAACGCGCAGTTTTTCGATTTCATCAAGGAACTGATGCCCGTCGATTACGCTTTGCTGATTCAGCGTGACCCCAAGACGCGGCATCGGGACCGCTATGTCCTGAGCCATTTTCACGTGCGCATCGACTGGCCCATCGCCGAGGCCGCCGAGGACCTGGGAAAATATCTGCGCTACATTTCAAAAGATTTGTACGAAAAAGGAGACAAGTGGGCCGAAGATCTTCAGAAGAAGTTCTTCGAGTACTACGGCGTGCCGGCCATGGCCGGGGGGCGACGCACCGCCGCCGTGGTGGCGGCCCAGTATCTCAAGCGCATTCCCTGCATCAGCACCATCTACGTGGGCAGCAGCGAGTCGCGATCCACGATGCGCATCAGCGAGCGGGGCACGGCCAAGGCGGTGCTGCTCAATTTGAGTGACAGCGACGTCAAACAGATCGCTTCGGCCAACACCATGACCGAACGGACCTTCCGCAAAAACTACGTCATCAATCACCAGGGCAAGATCAATCTCTGTATCTTCCGAGCCACCTACGCCTTGACGGAATACTCCCGGCCCCCGGAAGACGGCAGACTGCGGGAGCTGAAGCCGGACCTGAACTGGCTCACCGTGGGGGGCCAGCACCTGCTGCCCAAACCCGGCGTCTGGAAATATCCGCCTTTGCCGCTCAACTTCATCTATTCCTGAGAGCCCGCCCCCCCAATTGTCATCCCGAGCGGAGCGAGGGATCTCTGCGCACAACCCGATATTCAACAGGCAGAGATTCCTTGTGGCAGGCGCTTTGGAATGACCGAGGGTGTTCCAGCCTTTTTTCCAACCGAATTTCTGATAGTCAGGATCGCCGGCCCAGGGTCTTGATCATGGCGATTTCGTCGCAATCGGGAAACTTGGGGCACAAAACACAGTCGGCCCAGATCTTGCGGGGCAACAGGGAGCGGTCGGTGCGCTCAAAGCCGAACTGTTCGAAAAAACCGGGGCGGTAGGTGAGGGTGAAGACCTTGTCCAGGCGAAATTGCCGGGCTTCTTCCAGGGCATGGTGGGTCAACTGACTGCCGAGGCCGCGATGCTGGTGGCGCGGGTCCACCGCCAGGGAACGGATCTCGGCCAGATCCTGCCAGCAGATCTGGAGGGCGCAGCAGCCGATGACCTTGCGGCTCTGCTCGTCCACCGCCACGACAAAATCGCGCACGTGGTCGTAGAGCTGGCCCATGGGGCGTGCCAGCAGCTCGCCGCGCTCGGCGTAGATTTGCAGCAGGGCGTGGATCGCCCGGACATCCTTTGTGGTGGCTGCACGGATCATGGCCCGAGTTTTAACGGTGAGGTCGCCAAAAAGCAAGTCTTTTGCCGTTGGCGAGCAGACCTTTTCTGCCACGATGCGCCCGAAAGCGGAGGACACACCGTGATCGGGCCGGTGGTCGGCGGCAGGGGTCCACATCCACTGAACCTGCCTTCGTATCGATGCCTTGGACGAACTCCCAAGTTCTGTTGAACCCCTGATGCGAATTGTTTTGGGGTTCAATTTTTTCATTTTTTAAGATATTGAACACCCGTTGTGGATGGTGGTGAGGGCGTTTTCCGTGGTCCAGCCCCTGCGCCCCTTCGAAGGGAAAACCGATCGGCTTGAAAAGACGGGGGACGAGGGGTAGAATTTGCGTGTCAGGGTTTGGCATCCATTCCATGGTCGCTTGAAGCGGGTCACGATACTTTTGGATGATTCAGGAAGAAAGCCCGGGTGGCGGAATAGGTAGACGCAAGAGACTTAAAATCTCTCGGTGCAACGCACCGTACCGGTTCGATTCCGGTCCCGGGCACCAACAAAATCAACAGCTTACAAGGTGATTGCAGGAAAGAGGGAAGGGCGCGGAAAAAGAGATTGTAAGCAGATTGTAAGCAGATTCGAAAAACAAAAAGGCCGGCCCCTTGGTAGGAGACGGCCGTGGTGATCGGTGGTGGTGTTTCCGGAAACGCCCGGATCTACTTCGGCGCCATGCTCCGCGCCAACCTGGTGATTTCGAACAGCAGCGTCGCCAACGTTTCGTCAATTCGGTCCAGGCGGGCTAGTA
>JAQVTF010000230.1 GCA_028700185.1 Desulfobacteraceae bacterium
GCAGAATCGGGATCACGTCCGGCAGTTGCTCCTGGCTCTGGGACGGCGCTGATTGGGATTCAGTCATGCGGACCTCCATGAGAGACGTCGGTGCGACACATCAGGGCTTGGTTGAACGGGTCCGGCGGCATCAGCCATCCGTGATGGTGATCCGGTGCGGTTTGGCCTGGTTCCGCTTGGCCAGACGAATCAGCAAAAAGCCGTTGACGTAGGATGAGGAAACCACTTCCGGGTCGATGGGCGCCGGCAGATACAGGATCCGCTCGAAAGGGCCGTACTGGATCTCGGCCAGCCGGTAGGTGGCGCTCTGTCCGCGCGGCGGTTCCAGCCGCTGGCCGTAGATTCGGACCGCACGGCTGTTGATCTCCACTTCCAGGTCTTCCTTGGAGACGCCGGCGATCTCGGCGCGCAGAATGATCTCCTCGGGGGTTTCGCAGATGTCCATGGGCGGTGTCCAGCTTCCCGCCTTGCTGAAGACTGGACTGACGGCGTGCTGCCGGAAAATGTCTTCGAGGGTTCGCTCGAAGCTGGCGCCCAGTGGATCGAAGTCCTTGCCAAAGCGGATCTTGATGTAGTCCATGCTCGCTTCTCCTGCTTGTGGGTGGCGGCTGAGCGTGAGACAGGGATCCCTTGCGATACACGGCATGCGGCCGACCGAAAATTAAGTAACATCGAAATACGGGCTTGTAAAGGGAGCGGCGGGTGACGAAAAGTACTGATGACTCGGGATTTTCAGGCGTCCTTCCCCGCCCAGGGGTGACTTGATTCCGGCAATCCTTTGGCCTATGGTGAAATCATTCCCGCAGCAAAGGAGGTTTTGAATGGCCGTCATCCGTTGGAATCCTTACGGCAGCATCACCGTCCTGCAAGAACGCATCAACCGGATGTTCGAGGAGGCGTTCAGCCTCGGCCGCGACGTGGACGAGGACGTCTCCATGTGCGCCTGGAAGCCGAAAGTGGACGTCTATGAAAGCGACGAGGGGATGGTCATCGAGATGGACCTCCCCGGGGTTGCCAAAGAGCAGATCTACCTCGATGTCAAGGACAACGTCCTCACGATCCACGGCGAACGGACCGACGAGCAACAGATCCCGGAATCCCGCTACTATCGAAAGGAGCGTTGCCTCGGCACGTTCCACCGCGCCTTCAACCTGCCGTTCATGGTGACGCCGTCCGAGGTCACGGCCCGTTTCCGCGACGGCGTGCTCGTCATTCTCATCGCCCGGCCCGCATCCGGAAAGCCTTGGCAGGTCCAGATCCCCATCGAATGAAGGCCCCGTGGACCCGTTCGGCGGCAGACGCCCGCAAGGCATCGGAGGGCGCCCGTCACCGGCCGTCGGACCGGAGTCGCCAAGCCCTCGTGGCCTTGCAGTACTTCCTGTATTTCGGCGTTTTCGCCGTTTATCTCCCCTACTTCAACCTCTACTGCTACCACCTCGGCTTTTCCGGACCGCAGATCGGCATCCTCTCGGCCCTGCGCTCGGTGGCCTTGGTGGTCTTCGGCCTGATGTGGGGCGCGCTGGCGGATCGCTTTCAGTCCCGCCGTGGTATTTTCATCCTCTGCAGCATGGCCGCCACGGCCGTCTGGAGCGCCTATCTCACCACGGAGCGCTTCGCTCCCATGCTGATCATCACCGTGGCCCATGCCCTCTTTTTCGCCCCGCTGATTTCTTTTCTGGAAGCCTTCAGCATGGATGTCCTCGGCGCCCGCAAGCAGCGCTACGGACGCCTGCGCCTCTGGGGCTCCATCGGCTTCATCCTCGTCGTACTGGCCATGGGCCGCCTGCTGGAAAACCGGCCGGTGAACCTCATCGTTCCCCTGATTCTCGTCGGCTCCGGGGTACAGGGCGTCTTCGCCCTGGCGCTGCCACGGCCGGCGGGCCAGCCGGTCCGACCACTCTGGCAGGGGGCCGAGGCCATGCGGCGACTGCGCCTGTGGCTGTTTCTCGGGGGCGCCTTTCTCATGCTCGTCAGCCACGGGACCTACTACGGATTCTTCTCGATTCACCTGGAGATGGCCGGTTTCGGCAAGTCGTTCATCGGTCTGGCCTGGGCCCTGGCCTCGGCGGCCGAGATCGGGGTCATGGTCGGCTCGGAAGCCCTCTTTCGCCGCTTCTCTCTGCCCGCGGTGCTGGTTTTTTCCACGGCCGTGGCCGTGTTGCGCTGGGTCCTGGTCTGGATCGCCGTATCCCCGGCGGCCATTCTCGCCACCCAGGTGCTTCACGCCGTCACCTACGGCACCTTCCACATGGCCAGCATCCTCTTCGTCGACCGGTTGATGCCCGAGGCCGCCAAGACCTCCGGCCAGGCCCTGAACAACGCGGTCACCTACGGACTGGGGAACATGGCGGGCTTTTTTCTCAACGGCTATCTGTTTGAAATCATGGGCACCCGGCCTCTGTTTCTCGTCAGCGCCGGCATCGCCCTGGCCGGTGGACTGCTCCTGGCCGCCGCCCTGGGATTTCAACTCTCGGATCCCAAATCTCAAATCTGAATTTGTCCATTCACGTTTCCTTCATGATGAGGGTTTATAGTGGCGTCAACCCGGCCGGGACAAGACATGGGTCGTCTTGCCGATGCGCTGCCGGCATAACCCGAAGAAGAGGAGGTATCATCATGAAAGGCAAATGGATTGCGGTCATTGGAAGCGGAGCTTTGGCCATCGGCTTTGCCGTCGCCGGCGCAAGTTTCGCCGATACGGACGATACCGAAGTCAAGAATGGCACCATCCGGATCGAAAAACAGACCGAAGCCGAATTTCCTTCGATGGCCAAGATTTCGATGGACCAAGCCGTTGAGCGAGCCTTGGCCTCGGTCCAGGGCCAAATCTTGAAAGCCGAGCTCGCTGACGAAAACGGCTTTCTGGTCTACGACGTGGAGGTGGTTTCGGCCGCCAAGGCCATCATGGAGGTGAAGGTGGACGCCGGCTCGGGCAAGGTGCTGGCCATGGAGCGGGACACGATGAATGACGAGGACCACCAATCCGGCAAACAGGAAGGCGACCGGGACCATAGGGACTGATCCAGCCCAGCGCCCCGCACGGAGCTCCTATATCCCGGCGGGGCGCTCACTGATGAAAAGTATGGGCCCTTTCTGCTGGTCAGTCGCCATCCTCTGGAAAAGGCCGACCGTTTTTTGGCCGCCATGGGCATATCAGCACATTTATTGGTCGGCTGTTACCGGGAATCCGCCAATACATCTCTTTGCCGGCTGGGTTGACTCGTATGAATGTCTCCACCTTTTGCGTCGCAACGGCGTTGGGCGCTGGGTTATGGGTGCTGGTGCTGGCCGGTTTGGGATTCTGGTTTGGCCGCAACGAGCAACTGGTGGTGCAAAACCTGCACTGGGTCACATTGATTTTGGCAACCGGGTGCGGCATCATTTGTTTTTTGTATTGGCGTAAATGGCAACGACGTACCAGACGGATTCAGAGAGTATCCGGGTAGGTAATGAGCACGCACGCCCCGCTCGAACGCATTCCGGCCAGCATTTGGGCCCTCGGCCTGGTGAGCCTGTTCATGGACATCTCGTCCGAGATGATCCACAGCCTGCTTCCCCTTTTTCTGGTCGGCACCTTGGGAGCAAGCACGTTCGCCGTCGGCCTGATCGAAGGAGTGGCCGAGTCCACAGCTCTCATCGT
>JAQVTF010000231.1 GCA_028700185.1 Desulfobacteraceae bacterium
TCATTCCGGACGCAGTGAGGATTATTACGCCTTCAGGAGATCCCTTCTCGCTCACTCCGCGGGATGACAAAGGGGGGGGCGCCGTCACCTGCTTGAGCAAACCGGATACGACTTTGGCCGGCGGCAGTGCTGAAGGGTGACAACGCTGGTATTTCTCCCGTGTCGGCCGCCGACGAGGAAGTGGTGCCGGGGGGATGTATCCGGTTTGCGTAGAGGCGAGGCGGGGCAGGGGCCGGATCGCGGCCCCGTTCCAGCGGGGGGGGGATGACCGTTGCTAAAATTGCAGCAACAGGTTTTACGCCTTGGACAGCAGATAGTGGAATGCCAAGGCGGCGCCGGCGGCAATGGTCACCAGGAGGCTGTAGGCAAAGGAACGGTCTTTTTTGGGGTTTTTGTTCCGGTTTCTACGTACAACCAAGGCCATTCTGGCCGGATTCTGATCATACGCGCTGGCGTAAGTCGAGTGCATGGATTCTCCTTATTTTAAACGAGAACGGTTTCTCTTTTTTGCTGAAGGAGCTTTCAACACTCGTGCCATGTTTTTACGTTGGGGACGAATTACGGTTAACATCTTGAAATAAGAATAAAAAATATTTTACTGAACTAAAAGTCTTTTTTGGAGAAGATGAATATCCGTTGAGAAGTACGTCATATTTGACATGTTTTGAACTTAAATGAGAATAACATACCGAATTTATATGAAAAAGAAAGATATGCCAATTATGGCGCATATTGTGCTGAAAATGGCATAAATATTGAGATATCAATAAGTTGAATCTTTTTTAGGAACCGAAGGCTCATTTAAAAATACGGGCAGCCCTACTGGATGCCGTATATTTTCATCTTTCGTTGCAAGGTCCGCAAGCCGATCTTTAGCACTTTTGCCGCACGAGTGCGGTTCCAGCGGCACTCGGCCAGGGCCGCGGTGATGCGACGTTTTTCGAACTCCGCCACGGCCTCGGCCAGGGGGAGCGCCGAGTCGGTTTCGTCCTGAGGGCTTTCGGGGGTGGCGGACGCCAACGGTTCCCCTCCGGTGAGATCGAGTCGCTTGAGCGTGACGAACCGGTAGAGCACGTTTTGCAGCTCCCGCACGTTTCCGGGCCAGGTGTGCGCCATCAGGGTATCCAGAATGGCACCGGTGATCCTGGGGCGCATCTTGCGGTCGTAGGCTTTCAGGAAGTGCTCCACCAGCAGCGGGATGTCCTCTTTGCGTTTTCTCAGCGGCGGCAGGTGGATCGGGATGACGTGAACGCGGTAGAAGAAATCGCTCCGCATCTCCCCGGATTTGACCCGTTCGGTAAGGTTCCGGCTGGTGGCCGCGATGATCCGGAAGTCCGGGTACCGCACCTCGCTGCCGCCCACCGGCATGTATCCGCCCCCTTCGATGGCACGAAGCAGCTTGACTTGCAGGTCCGTTCGGATCTCCCCGATCTCGTCCAGAAACAGGCACCCGCCGTCGGCTTTGTCCAGGAGCCCTTTCTTGTCGGTGCTGGCGCCGGTAAAAGCCCCCTTCTTGTGGCCGAAAAACTCGCTCTCCATCAGATGTTCGGGGATGGCACCACAGTTGATGGCGACAAAGTTTCGTTCCTGCCGCGAACTCATGGCGTGAATGGTCCGGGCCGCCAGCTCCTTTCCGGTTCCCGACTCGCCGTAGAGGATGATGTTGTTATCCGAGGCGGCGGCCATGAGCATCAGCTCGTAGACCTCCTGCATGGCCGGGCTCTTTCCCACGAGATCACCGAAGCGGTGGCGCTCTTCGATGCTGGTGCGCAACCGGATGTTTTCCTCCCGCAGGTGGGCCTCGCTCACCCGCAGGTCCTCCTCCATCCGTTTGCGCTCGTCGATGTCGGAGATCATGGCCTGGCAGTAAACCGAACCGTCGGAGAGGGTCACCGGGACGTTGATGCTGTAGTACCATCGGTTGTCACGGGGATTTTTCATTTCGAAGCGTACCCGCTTTCCCTCGAAGACCTGCTCGGCCACGCACCAGAGGCAGGGCGACTTTCGATGGTGCAGGGCCTCGTAACAGATGTGGCCCGTGACGTCTTGACCGATGATCCGGATGAGATTTTCGTTCAGAAAGCGCAGCCGGTAGTTTCGGTCGATGAAATAGATCCGCCCCTCGTATCCCTCCAGGATCGCGCTGTAGAGGGCTTCCCGGTCCCGAAGTTCCTGTTCGGTTTCCTTCAGGGAGGTGATGTCGATGATCGAGGCGATGCAGCGGCCCGGCTCGGAGAGCGCGCCCACCTTGATAAAAATGGTCTTGACGCCCCCGTTGCGGTCCAGGATGCGGCACTCGTACTCATCGGGGGCTTGGCCGCCCTTGGCGCGGCGGGCGAAGTGGTATCGGGTGACGGTGGCGCGGTCTTCCGGATGTACGAAATCGGTCCACTTCATCCGGTTCTCGATTTCAGTGCCGCTATACCCGGTAAACTCTTCGAACTTGGGGTTGGCCATGGAGATGGTGAAGTCCCGGTCGACGATGATCGACGGGGCGCCGGAGTGGCGGAAAATGGCCCGGTACCGGTTTTCGGCGGTGGATAGATCGGCGGTGCGGGACGCCACCTGGTGCTCCAGATGCCACTGGTATTCCTCGAGTTGCTCTTCGGTCTCCCTTTCATGGGTGACGTTTCGGACGATGGCGATGGCTTCATCTTCGGTGCTTTTGACGATGGGCGATTCGTAGTGCCGCGGGACACCCTCAACGGAGAGGGTGTACTGGATCTGCTGCAGCCGTCCACTGGAAAAGGCTTTTTCAAGACCATCGATAAACGCCGCGGCCGCCGTGCCGGGCAGCACGTCCTCAATCTTTTGTCCCCGGTATGCGTCGGCGGGACGAAACAAATCCTGAACGTTGCCTTCGAAACTGCGAAATACATGATCTCTGCCGATGCGGATGATCAGGTCTGGAATCGCATCGACGACGGCCCGAAAAGAAGCCTGCTCGGACTCGAACAACCGGGATGTCATGGGGCCTCCCGCTAGATGTGGTGATCGCGAATGGATCAGTCTCTCGTTTTGGTAAAATCGGATCTTATCAAAAAAAACAAGTGGATGACATGATTTGCGCGGTATGTCAATATTGGCACAGCTTTACAGGCGTTTAGAAATAAGAGGCCTTTCGCTGTCCTCGCCGTCTGTGAGATGGGTGTTTGCGGGCATCCAGCGGTTCAGGTGGGAGTCGTTCTGGACGCAGCGCATGTTGGCGGCGCTGTAAAACTGCCTCAAAGGAGGCAAACGAATGCCTTCTTCGCCGCGCAAGGGCTTTTTACCATGGTCGAAAGCCCGTGCTCTGGCAAACCGACCACGATGTTGAGACCACAAACGGGAGAGCCGTATGCGGGAGAGCCGCATTCAATGTGTGTCTTGGTGCTGTCGGCCCCCGCATGATCAATTCGGGGACGGTACGCTTATTTTACAGCTCATCCACCCACCGCCAGCGCCAGGCTTTCCCATCCCACTGGCGCCGGAGGTTGTCTTGGTCATGGGTGAAGGACAGGGCGGCATGGAGGGTTGGGGCATCGTAGCGGCAGCGGGTGGCCAGGCGTTGGCTCAAGGCATCCAGGGATGAGGTTGAATTGAATTGCGCGGCATCGCCCGGATCTGTTTCCAGCAGCTCGCCCATCATCA
>JAQVTF010000232.1 GCA_028700185.1 Desulfobacteraceae bacterium
ACCGCGGGTCCGGATGGCGGATGGGCACAGGGCGTGAGTGATCGCTGGAATCTGTCCGCAAGCCGATGGTGTGAACAACGGGAAGAGATCCCCCAAACCGATAACAACGGACGAAAGGATGGGTAACCCATGAGGAGAAGACGGCAAACCAGAGGATTGAAATGGGGTTTTGGACTGCTGGCGGCCTTGATGGTGCTGGCCCTTGCCCCGGCGGCCCAGGCCAAGCAGGAAGTGATCATTTTTCATGCCGGTAGCCTCACCGTTCCCTTTGCCGAGGTGGAAAAGCGCTTCGAGGCGTTGCACCCGGACATCGACGTGCTGCGGGAAGCCGGCGGCAGCACCAAGATGGCACGCATGATCAGCGAGTTGGGCAAGCCGGCGGACATCATGGCCTCGGCCGATTACACGGTGATCGACAAGGGCCTGATCCCGGGCCATGCCGACTGGAACATTCTTTTTGCCAGCAATCAGCTCGTGCTCTGCTACACCGATCAGAGCAAGTTCGCCGACGAGGTGAACGCCGAAAACTGGTACGAAATCCTCGCCCGTCCCGGCGTGGTCTGGGGCCACAGCGACCCGAACCTGGATCCTTGTGGCTACCGGGCCCTGATGGTGCTCCAACTGGCGGAAAAATTTCACAACAAACCCGGTCTCTACGACCAACTCATCGCCAATCGGCCCGAGGCCAACGTCCGGCCCAAGTCGGTGGAGCTGGTTTCGCTGATGAAAACCGGTAACATGGACTACGCCTGGGAATATCTATCGGTGGCCAAACAGCACGATCTCAAGTATGTCAGCCTGGACGACCATATCAACCTGGGCAACTACAAATACGACAATTTCTACGCCCAGGCCCAGGTGAAGGTGACCGGCAAGGCGCCCGGCACCTGGATCACCCGCACGGGTCAGTCGTGCACCTACGGCCTGACCCTGGTCAAGACGGCCCCCAACCGTGATGGCGCCGTTCTGTTCCTCGAGTACCTGCTGGATCCGGAGCTGGGACTCAAGATCCTGGAAGAAATGGGCCAGCCCGCCATTTCTCCGAGCCAGGTGACTTGCGAGGCGGCTCAAAAAGACCTGCCGGGCAAACTGTCGACCCTTGTCGGGGTCAAGAAATAAGTGGTTGATGTTAAAGCCTGAACATGTCGGGGCGGGGTTCAATCCCGCCCCGACATCGGCCCACCCCGAGACCTAAAGCCTGCACGCCATGCGCCGTCCTGATCCCTTCCATGCCCTGGCCGCCGCCAGTACGATCCTGGTGGTCGCCTTCATCGTTGTGCCCTTGGCGGAGATGATCCGCCAGCCCACGGCGGCCGATCTCAAGGCCAGCATCCTGGACGCCGATGTGCGTCGGGCCATCTGGCTGTCGATCACTACCTCGGGAAGCGCGGCGCTCATCTCCTTTGTTTTCGGCACCCCCTTCGCCTACCTGCTGGCCCGTCGGGATTTTCCCGGCAAACGCCTGGTGGAGAGCGTCGTGGACCTGCCCATCATGATTCCCCACCCGGTGATCGGTATCGCCATCCTGAGCCTGGCCGGTCGTCAGCACTGGATCGGACGCCTGGCCGCCGACCTCGGGGTACGGGTGATGGGCTCGGTGACGGGCATCGTCATCGTGCTGACGTTCGTGGGACTGCCGTTTTATATCAACACGGTGAAAAACGGCATCGAGGCCATTCCCCAAAGACTGGAGAACGTCTCGCGCAGCCTCGGGGCCACGGCCTTCGGCACCTTCTGGCGGGTGACGTTTCCCTTGGCCTGGCGCAGCGTCATCGTGGGCATGATCCTTTGCACCGCCCGGGCGGTGAGCGAATTTGGCGCCGTGGTGATCGTGGCCTACCACCCGATGATCGCCCCGGTGATGATCTATGAGCGTTTCACCGCCTACGGCCTGCGCTACAGCCAGCCGGTGGCGGTGTGGCTCATCGGGGTCTGCCTGGTGCTGTTTTTCCTGCTGCGCTGGCTCAACCCGCCGGCCGGACGGGCGCGGACATGATCCGGGTCGAGAATCTTTCCGTCCGGTTGCCTGATTTTGCCCTCAACGGGGTTTCCTTCGACGTGGCGCCGGGGGAGTTTTTCACCATCCTGGGGCCCACCGGCGCCGGCAAGACCCTGATCCTGGAATCCATCGCCGGCATGGTTCCCATCTCCGGCGGACGGATCCGCATCGGCGGCCGCGACGTGACCGATCTGCCCCCCGAGCGTCGTGGTATCGGCATCGTTTACCAGGATCAAGCCCTGTTTCCCCACCTTTCGGTGATCCAGAACATCCGCTACGGGCTGCGCTACCGGCCCAAGACCGCCGGCCGCGAGGCCGAGATCGACCGTCTGGTCCAGCGCCTGGGGCTCCAACCGCTGCTGGCGCGGGCCGTGGTCAACCTCAGCGGAGGAGAGCGCCAGCGCGTGGCCCTGGCCCGGGCCCTGGCCGTGGCGCCGGAGATTCTGCTGCTGGACGAACCGCTGTCGGCCCTGGACCCCAATTTCCGGGAGGAGATCCGGGATCTGCTCAAAAGCCTGCACCGTGAGACGGGCATCACGGCCTTGATGGTGACCCACGATTTTGCCGAGGCCCATTTCCTGGCAACCCGCACGGCGGTGATCAGCGGTGGCCGGATCGAGCAGGTCGGTCCCGTGACCGACGTCTTCAGACGGCCCGTCTCTCCGGCGGTGGCCGCTTTCGTGGGGATGAAAAACATCTTCGAGGCCCGTTTTGACGGTGGTACGGCCAAAACCGGCCCACTGGAATTGACCCTGTCCGGCGTCGTGGATTCCCTCCGCCGTTTCGTGGCGGTACGACCCGAGGATCTGGAGGTGGGATTGGGCCCGCCGGATGCCGGACGCAACGGATTGAACTGCTTTTCCGGCAAAGTGACGCGTATCGACCACCAGGGCGTGTTTTGCGAAATCCGGGTGCGCTGCGACGGTCTCATCTGGCAGGCCATCGTACCCACCGGCCGTTTGGTGGATCGGGGGATCGTCGAAGGCGACGAGATCTGGATCGAAGTGCCGCCGGAAAAGATTCACGTCATGTAACCGAATCATGGGTTGCCATCCTTTTGCGGACAGGCAGCGCCATCACAGCAACGATGCTGGGAAAGGAGTCGTCATGTGGTTGCGAGTCGTGTTGTGGATTGCCATCATCCTGGCCCCCCTGGCCGCCTTGGCCGGAGATGAAAAGGAGCTGCTGTTTCATGCCGGGGTCGGCCAACGCAGCTCCCTTAACGAAATCAAGGATATCTGGGAACAGCGAAACCCGAATCAACGGGTGAACTTTTCCTACAAGGGCTCCGGCTATTTCATCGCCGACATCACCCGTTCGCGTCAGGGCGACCTGTTCATGCCCGGCGAGGAATTCTATCTACTCCAGGCCCAGGAACGTGGATTTGTCCATAATTACAATCCCGAAACCGACATTCCGGCCTATTTCGTCACCGTGATCATCACTCCCAAGGGAAATCCGGCCAACATCACCAAGATCGAAGATTTTGCAAGACCCGGTATCCGGGTGGGGCTGGGCAATCCCAAGTCCTGCGCCGTGGGCATCTGGCATGAAAAAACCTTCAAAAAGGCCGGAATTTGGGAACAGGTGCAGAAGAACGCCACCCTGAGCGCCAAATGCATCCCCGA
>JAQVTF010000069.1 GCA_028700185.1 Desulfobacteraceae bacterium
GCACGGCGTAGCTGAGGTTGTTGACGTCCATGGTGATGCCGTAGCCCATGATGACCATCAGGATCAGGCTGCCAAACAGCGCCATCACCAGCCGCAGCGGGTCCCGTGCCAGTTCCAGGGTTTCGCGCAGGGTGTAGCTGAAGGCGCGGGAGAAGCTGAATCCCCGACTTCGACGACGAGGAGGCCCCGGTTTCTCCAACAGCCTCGCCGCGGACGTCTCTTCCGGGAGCGTCAACCCGGGCCGGCCCTCGGTTTCGGCTCCGGCGGCGTCTTCCAGATGGGCGATGAAGGCCGCTTCGAGATTTCTGGCGCCCCGGCGGGCCACGATGCCCTCGGGCCGGTCACTGGCCAGGACGCGACCGGCGTGCATCAGTGAAATGCGGTCGCAGCGCTCGGCCTCGTTCATGAAATGGGTCGAGATGAAGATCGTCACCTTGTCGTTGCGGGACAGGTCGATGAGCAACCGCCAGAAGGCGTCCCGCGCCACGGGATCCACCCCCGAGGTCGGCTCGTCCAGGATCAGCATCCGCGGCTGGTGGACCATGGCCACGGCCAGCGACAGGCGCTGACGCAACCCCAACGGCAGTTTCCCCGGCAGGGCGTCGGGCACGCCGTCAAGGCCGAAGCGGGTCATCAGATCGTTGATCCGCGCCGGGATAAGCGCTTCGGGGACGCTGAACAGCCGGGCGTGGAGGACGAGATTCTGCCGCACGGTCAGCTCGCCGTAGAGGGAAAAGGATTGAGACATGTAGCCCACCTGCCGGCGGGTGGCGATGTCCCGGGCGTCGACCTTGCGCCCCATCAGCCAGGCTTCTCCCTCGCTGGGGGGTAGCAGGCCGGTGAGCATTTTCATCGTGGTGGTCTTGCCGCAGCCGTTGGAGCCGAGAAAGCCGAAGATCTCTCCCCGATGGATGCGGAAGCTCACGTGGTCCACCGCCGTGTTGGTGCCGAAGCGCATGGTGAGGTCCCGGGCCTCGATGGCGATCTCCCCGCTGCCGGTCGAGGGGGGCAGGGTCACCGGGCAATGTCCCCGTTTCCGCTCTTCGGGCAGCAGGGCGATGAAGGCCGTTTCCAGGGAGGGTTGGCCGGTGCGCCGATGCAGTTGCCGCGGCGTTCCCGTGGCCAGAATGCGGCCGGCGTCCATGGCCACCAGCCGGTCGAAGCGTTCCGCCTCGTCCATGTAGGCGGTGGCGACCATCAGGCTCATGTCCGGACGCTGCCGGCGGATGCGGGCGATGAGGGCCCAGAACTGGTTGCGCGCCAGGGGATCGACCCCGGTGGTCGGTTCGTCCAGGATCAGCAGTTGGGGATCGTGGACCAGGGTGCAGCACAGGCCCAGCTTCTGCTTCATGCCGCCGGAGAGCTTTCCTACGGGACGATGGCGAAAGGGATACAGTCCCGTGGCCCGGGTCAGTTCGTCGATGCGGCGTCGGCGCTCGTCGGCGTTGTGGCCGAACAGTCGCCCGAAAAACTGAAGGTTCTCCGCCACGGACAAGGTGGGATAAAGATTTTTGCCCAATCCCTGGGGCATGTAGGCGATGCGCGGACAGACCCGCCGGCGGTGACGGGCCGAGCGCATGTCCCCTCCCAGCACCGTGACCTGTCCTTGCTGAACCTCCCGCGCGCCGGCGACCAGGGCCAGGAGGCTGGATTTTCCCACCCCGTCCGGACCGATCAGCCCCACGATGGTTCCCGGCGGCACCTCCAGGTCGATGGCCGCCAGCGCCACTGTTTTGCCGTAGCGCAGACCGACGCCGGCCAGTTGTACCACCGGAACGCCGTCGGGAACCGAGGCGTTCACGACGGCCTCCCGAAGGTTACGGTGAGGGAAGGCGGCCACTCGGCCCGGGGATCCAGCTTGAGCCAGGCAACGCCGGGAAGGCCGGTCTTGACCTGTTCCAGATGCTGTTGGAGCAGGCGCTTGTCGATGCGGGCCTTGACCCGGAACATCAGCTTCTGCCGTTCACTGGCGGTTTCCACCGTCTTGGGGGTAAACTGCGCCACGCTGGCCACGAAGGACACCCGGGCCGGAATCACATGGCGGGGGGCCGCATCCAGGATGATGTGCACGTCGCTGCCCAGGGCCACTTTGCCGGCGACGGTTTCCGGGAGGAAAAAGGTCATGTAGACATCGGTCAGGTCCACCATGTTGAGCACCTTGCCCCCCGAGCCGAGCACTTCTCCCGGTTGAGCGATGCGGAACTGCACCCGGCCGTCGCAGGGGGCGGTGAGCCGGCTGTCCGCGATGTCGGCCTCGACGCGGGCGATGGTGGCCGAGGCCGCCGTCACGGCGGAACGGGCGCCGGTGACATTGGCTTGGGCCGCCGTGATGGCCGCCCGAACAGCCTCGGCCTGGGCCTTGGCGGCATCCAGAGCCGCCGCGGCGCAACGGACGGCGGCCTGGTCGTCTTCGAATTGCTGGATGGAGGCGGCTCCCTCCCGGGACAGGGTGCGGGTCCGGGCCAGGCGCCGTTGGGCGTTGTCCAGGTCGCTCTCCCGTTGCACCACCACGGCCTGGGCTGCCGCCAGATCGCTCTCGCGCATCTTCACCTGGGCCTCGGCGCTGGCCACGGCATTGATCGCCTGTTGCGCCAGGGCCCGGGCTTCATCCAGTTGGGCGTTGAGCACCTCGATTTGCATCTGGGCCAGCACCTGGCCCGTTTTGACGAAATCGCCTTCCCCCACGAAGATTTCGGCCACCCGGCCGGCGTACTTGGTGGCGATATCGATCTCGGTGGCCTCGATGCGGCCGTTGCCACTGACAAAGCCCGCTCCCGGTCCGCCGGTCTGCATCCGCGCCCACCACCACCAGCCGACCAAGGCGATGGCCACGGCCGCCACGACGGCGAGCATGCCCTTTCTGACGGAAGGTCCCATGGCTTCTCCCGATGTTCGATGGGGATTGAAATGTCTGGCGATCATGGGGCACCGGCGGACATCACGAATACCGGCGCCGGTTTTGGCGGAGCGGTCCAATTGAACCGCGGCGATAGAAAAAAGGATAGCGAAATGTGACTGGGAAGAAAAGCGTCTTCAACGCTCAGAAATGCCAGCCGAGATTGAGAAAGAAGCTGATGTCGGCGCCGGCGTCGGCCGAGTCGACGATATCCTCCATGGTGCCGGCCTGGACGAAAAAGCCGCCGGGATGCTGGTAGGTGACGCCGAGCAGCAGGTCCACGATGCGCCGGTCAAGCATGGTCAGGCCGGTGCTGGAGAAAGGCCGGGACGTGTAGGCCACCTGGGCGCTGGCCGACCAGACCTCGGTGAAGGCGTAGCTCATCCCGAACATCGCCTGGTAGAAGGTCTCGGCCTGCACCTCGGGATCGTCGATATCGCCGGGAAAGATGACATCGGCGTTGAGAAAGGCGGCCACCGAACCGAAATGTTTCTCCAGCAGCAGTCCGAGGCCCACGTCGGTGCCGCCGCTGCCCAGGCCCCGACTGCGACGGCCGGTGGGCAGTTTCAGGCCGACGCGGGCGGCCAGCGCCGGTGTCGATCCGCCTTCCCGCAGGAGCAGGGCCTTCAGGTGCATGGCCAGGTCTCCGGCGCCGGTGGCCCGGTGGTCGCTGCCGATGACGCGACGCCCGCCGCGACGGAGATCGAAGTGGTGCTGACCGGGCGACTCCTCCTCGCGCACCTTGCGGGCGTTACCGAAGGCCTGCTCCACGTCCAGGATGAAGTGATCCATGGCGCCGCCGCCGGACAGGGCCAGCGGCAATGACAGGTGGAGGTCCAAGCGGTGGGAAAGGCCGTAGCTGAAGGCCACGGTGGTGCGCAGCATCTCCAGGTCGATGATCCCGGTGGCCGGGCCGGGATCGTCTTCCACCAGGAGGGTGTTGGTGAGGCTGTTGGATACCGTCAGCCGGCCGGTGCCCTGGGGCAGGGTCTTGGCCCGGTCCGGCGGGGCTTGCAAAAAAAGCAGTTGTACCGGCGAGGCGTTGACCATGGAGATGGGGGCGGCGTGAACGCCGGCCGCGTCGGCGGGATGAACGGCGGCCAACGCTGATATCAGGAAGCCGGCACAGGCGATCGTGACGGCTGTTTTTTTCATGCACCCCCCCCCAGGGCGGCGTAGAGGTTGACCCTGGCGGCCAGATCCGCCAGGCGGACCGTGATCAGCCCCTGCCGGGCCGCATAGAGGGACCGCTGGGCCTCCAGGACGCTCAGGTAGCTGTCCACGCCTTTGGTGTAACGGACCTCGGAGAGGCGATGGGCCTCGCTGGAGGCTTCCACCAGGGACTGCTGGGCTTCCAGCTGGCGGCCCACGGTATTTTGCTGGGCCAGGGCATCGGCGACTTCGCGGAAAGCGGTTTGGATGGCCTTTTCGTATTGGGTCAGGAGGATTTCGCGTTCCACCTTGGTCACATCCAGGGCCGCCCAGGTGCGCGGATCGAAAATCGGCATCGCGATACGCGGGGAGAAGCTCCAGGTGTCCTGGCCGGCGGCAAAGAGATCGGAGAGCTCGGCGCTGGCGGTACCGAAAGCGGTGGTAAGCGAGATCCGGGGAAACAGGGCCGCCCGGGCGGCGCCGATGTTGGCGTTGGCCGCCTTGAGGCGGCCTTCGGCGGCCAGCACGTCGGGCCGGCGCAGCAGTACATCCGAGGCGGTTCCCACGGCCAGGTCAACCGGGCGCTCCACCCGGCTGATCTCATCGGCCCACAGCGGAGATTCCACCGGTGCGCCCACCAGCAGGGCCAGGGCGTTTTGATCCTGGGCCACTACCTGGGTGAACCGGGCCACGTCCACCCGGGCGGCATCCACCTGGGTCTGGGCTCGCCGCAGGTCCAACGCCTGGGCCAGGCCCACATCGTAGCGCCGGCGGATCAACTCGTAGGCCGCTTGCTGGGTATCGAGGGTCGATTGGGCCAGTTGCCGCTTTTCGCGGTCGGCGGCCAGGGTGAGCCAGCCGTTGGCGGTTTCGGCGATGAGGAGAATCCGGGCGGCGCGCTCGGCCTCTTCCGTGGCGAGGTACTCCTCCAGCGCGGCCCTTTCCAGGCTCCGCAGGCGGCCGAAAAAGTCGATTTCCCAGGCGCTGATACCCAGGTTGACCCCGTACTGTTCCACGGTCATCGACTGCCCCTTGCTCGCCAGATCGGCGGGCAAATGTTCCTGGTGGCCGGTGCCGGTGGCGTCCACCTTGGGCAACAGGTCGGCGCGTTGGATGCGGTAGTAGGCCCGGGCCCGCTCGACGTTCAGGGCCGCCAGGCGCAGGTCGCGGTTGTTTTCCAGGGCGGCGGCAATCACGGCTTGCAGCCGGGGATCGGTGAAAAATTGGCGCCAGGGCAGATCGGCGGCGGCCGTCGTTCCTTCGGCCGCTGCCGTGTCGGAATCCGCCGAGTCCGCGGGCCACTCTTCGGGTACCGGGGCCGCGGGGCGGGTGTATGGGGGGGCCAGGGAGCAGCCGGTGGTCAGCAGGGCGACCACGACCCCGTAAAACAGCATTTTTCGAATCATGTCAGTGTTCCTTCATATCCCTCGTCGTTGGTTCGACGGTACCGGTGGACGGATTCTTCTTGCGTCCGAAAAGTTGTACCACCACCACATAGAAGAGAGGAATAAAGAAAATGGCCAGAAAAGTCGAGGTCACCATGCCCCCCAACACCCCGGTGCCGATGGCGGTCTGGGCGCCGGCGCCGGCGCCGGTGGCCAGCGCCAGGGGCAAGACGCCGAAGCCGAAGGCCAGCGATGTCATCACGATGGGCCGCAGCCGCAGCTTGGCCCCCTCCAGGGTGGCCTCGACCAGCCCCTTGCCTTCCTCGACCTTGCCCATGGCGAACTGGACGATGAGGATGGCGTTTTTGGTGGTCAGCCCCAACACGGTGAGCAGGCCGATCTGAAAATAGACGTCGTTGGGAAACCCTCTCAGCATCGAGGCCACCACCCCGCCGATGACCCCCAGGGGCAGGGCCAGCATGACGGAGATGGGTACGGTCCAGCTCTCGTACAAGGCGGCCAGGCACAGGAAGATCACGATCATGGAAAAGGCGTAGAGCAACCCGGTCTGGCTCTTGGCCATGCGCTCCTGGTACGAGATGCCCGTCCAGTCGAAACCGATGCCTTCGGGCAGTTTGGCGACGATTTCCTCCATGGCGGCCATGGCTTCCCCGGTACTGCGTCCCGGTGCGGCCTCGCCGAGGATGTTCATGGAGGGAAAGGCGTTGAATCGCTCCAGTTTGGGCGAGCCGTAGTCCCAGTACCCCGAGGCAAAGGCGGTAAAGGGGGTCATGGTCCCCCGGTTGTTGCGAATGTACAGGTTCTCCAGGTCCGTGGGCAGCATGCGGTGGGGGGCGTCCGCCTGGACGTAGACCCGCTTGACCCGGCCGCCCTGGATGAAGTCGTTGACGTAGGCGCCGCCGAAGGCCGCCGTGATGGTGTTGTGGATGGAATTGATCGGCACGCCTAGAGCCCCGGCCCGGTCCCAGTCCACGTCGACGCGGTACTGGGCCACGTCTTCCATCCCGTTGGGCCGCACCCGGGTGAGGCGCTCATCGGCGGCGGCCATGCCGAGGAGCTGGTTGCGGGCGTCCATCAGTTTCTGGTGCCCGATACCGCCGCGATCCTGCAACTGGAAGTCGAATCCCACCGAGGTCCCCAACTCGGTGACCGCCGGCGGGGCGAAGGCGAAAACCCGGGCGTTGCGGATCCGGGCAAAACGGGCCATGGCACGGTCCGCAATGGCCCAGACCTTCAATTCCGGCTCTTTGCGCAGCTCCCAGTCCTTCAGTCGCACGAATCCCATGCCCATGTTCTGGCCGCCGCCGCCGAAGCCCATGCCGACCAACGTCAGGATCGACTCCACCGTCTCTTTTTCCTCTTCTTCAAAGTAGGCGCGCACCTCATCCAGCACCGCCTGGGTTTGCTCGAGGGTGGAGCCGGAAGGAAGCTGGGCCTGGATGAACATCGAGCCCTGATCCTCGTCGGGCAGATAGCCGGTGGGCATGCGCTGGAACAGGTAGCCGAGGGCCACCACGATGAGCACGTAGACCACCAGGTAGCGCAATTTGCCCTTGAGGATCCGGCCCACGGTGCCCTGGTAGCGGTCGCGGATCCAGTTGAACCCACGGTTGAAGGCGAGAAAAAAACGGTTGCCGGCGTACACGATGGCACCCAGCAGCGGCACATTGAGGCGCCTGGCCTCCACCCGGGCGTCGAAGGAGCGTAGCAGGGAAGCGCAGAGCACCGGCGTCAGGATCAAGGCCACCAGCACCGACAGGAGCATGGCCGAGATCACGGTGACGGAAAACTGACGGTAGATCACGCCGGTGGAGCCGCCAAAGAAGGCCATGGGGCCGAAGACCGCCGCCAGCACCAGGCCGATGCCCACCAGGGCGCTGGTGATCTGTTCCATGGACTTGGCGGTGGCCTCCTTGGGGGGCAGCTTCTCCTCGTGGATGATGCGTTCCACGTTTTCCACCACCACGATGGCGTCGTCCACCAGCAATCCGATGGCCAGCACCATGGCGAACATGGTGAGCATGTTGATGGAGTAGCCGAACAGCCCCAGCACGGCGAAGGTGCCCAGGATCACCACCGGCACGGCCAGGGTGGGGATCAGGGTGGCGCGGATGTTGCCCAGAAAGAGGAACATCACGAGGAAGACCAGCAAGATGGCCTCGAACAGGGTCTTGACCACCTCGTCGATGGCAACCTCGATGAAAGGGGTGGTGTCAAAAGGATAGATGACCTTGACCCCCGGCGGAAAGTACTCCGAGAGTTCTTCCATCTTGGCCCGCACCGCCGTGGCGGTGTCCAGGGCGTTGGCCCCGGCGGCCTGCCGGATGGCCATGGCGGCGCTCGGCTTGCCGTTGAACAGCCCTTCCACATCGTAGCGCTCGGTGCCCAGTTCGGTGCGGCCCACGTCGCTGACCCGCACCACGGAGCCGTCGCCGTTGATGCGCAGGGGGATGGCGGCGAATTCCTCCGGTGTCTGGAGGAGGTTCTGGACGATGATGGAAGCGTTGAGGCGCTGGCCTTCCACCGCCGGCATTCCGCCGAACTGGCCGGCGGAGATTTCCACGTTGTAGGCGCGCAGGGCACCGATGACATCCTCGATGGTGAGGCTGTAATCGGTGAGCTTGTCCGGATCCAGCCACACCCGCATGGCGTACTGGCCGCCGAAGGCCTCCACTTCCCCGACCCCCGGGACCCGGGCCAGCACCTTTTCGATGTTGCTCTGGGCGTAATCGCGCAGGTCGGTGCCGCTCATGCTCCCGTCCTCGGAAATCAGGCCCACGAGAATCAGGTAGTTGCGGGTGGACTTGCTCACCTTGACGCCCTGGCGCTGGATGACATCGGGCAAACTGGCCATGGCGAGCTGGAGCTTGTTCTGCACCTGGGACCAGGCGAAATCCGGGTCCGTGCCCGGCGCGAAGGTCAACTCGATGCGGCCGGAGCCGGTGCCGCTACTGGTGGCGGTCATGTAGAGCAGCCGGTCGAAACCGGTCATCTTCTGCTCGATGATCTGGATGACGCTGTTTTCCACCGTCTCCGCCGAGGCGCCGGGATAGTAGGCGTCGATGGCGATGGACGGCGGGGCAATGGGGGGATACTGGGAAATGGGCATGTTGTAGATCGCCAGGCCGCCGCCCAGCATCATGATGATGGCGATGACCCAGGCGAAGACCGGGCGATCCAGAAAGAATTTCGACAGCATGGCAAGCCTCCGTTACTGCTTTGGCGCCGCGGCCGTGCCGCCGGTTGGGGAAACGGTTTCGGAATGCCCGCCGGCTTCCAGGGCGACGGCCTTCACCGGCATTCCCGGCCGGATGTTGAGCATCCCTTCCACGATGACCTGATCCCCGGGGGCCAGGCCCGAGGCCACCAGCCACTGGCTGCCCAGGGTCCGGTCCAGGGTCAGCAGGCGCTGTTGCACCGTGCCGGATTCATCCACGATCAGGGCCACGGGTTCGCCCTTGGTGTTGCGGCTCACCCCCTGCTGGGTGACGAGGATGGCGTTTTCCGCGATCCCTTCCTGAATCACGGCGCGCACGTACATGCCGGGCAGCAGGACGTGATCCGGATTGGGCACCACGATGCGCAGGGAGTAGGAGCCGGTGGTGGGATCCACCGTCACGTCGGCAAATTGGAGGGTGCCCGGGTGATCGTAGGGCGTCCCGTCTTCCAGGAGAATGCGGACCTTGTTGCGATCCTGACCGTCCGGGCTGATCCGCCCGGCTTGGATCCGGCGCCGGAGGCGCAGCAGCTCGGCCGAGGATTGCACCACGTCCACGTAGATGGGATCGATCTGCTGCAAGGTGGCCAGGGATTGGGGCTGGTAGGCGGTCACCAGGGTTCCCTCCCGGACGTGGCTGCGGCCGATGCGGCCGTCAAAGGGCGCAACGACCCGGGTGTAGTTCAGGTTGATGCGGGCGGCTTCCACCTGGGTCTTCCAGTATTCGATGTCGGCCTTGACTTGCGCGACGGCGGCGGCGGCATCGTCGTAGTCCTGTTGGCTGACGGCCTTTTCGGTCACCAATTCGAGGTAGCGTTCCGCCCGGGATTGGATCGCCGGCAGGTTGGTCCGGGCTCTGCCGAGGGAGGCTTCGGCCGAATCCAGGGCCACCTGAAAAGGGACCGGATCGATGCGATAGAGGGTCTGGCCCGCTTCGACATCGGCTCCTTCCTCGAAGTTCCGCTTGAGGATCAGGCCGTTGACCTGAGGGCGGATTTCAGCGATACGAAACGCCGAGGTACGCCCGGGCAGATCGGTGGTCAGTTCGACTCGTTGCGCGGTGATGGGGACGGTGGCCACTTCCGGTATCCGTTGGGGCGGAGCGGCCTGTTCGCTCTGTTTCTGGCAGCCGCCAACGAGCAGGAAACCGGCCATCAGCAACGTTGCCATGGGGAGAATCGGGTTCTTGCCGGACAGTTTTTTCTTCATCGGGTTGACTCCTGTATCGAGGCATCCACGGTGGCCTCGCAGTCCCAAACGGAATGGTTGATTTGACCGAAATCGGAAAATGCCGCGGCCAGCCGCAGTCCCAACGGGCTCTTGGCTTCGGCACAGACCCGCCTGCGCCAGACGATCAACAGGCTCAGGTCCAGGGTCAGGGTGCAGTTTCGCAGCAGTTTGATCTCTTTCAGATCGTCGTGCCAATCGGACCAGGAGAGCTGCGCGAAGGCGTCCAGGGCCGCATCCCGTTCGCCATCGGATGCGGTCCGTAGATGTATCAGTTCGATCCAGTCCATGGGTGACCTCGATGTTGAAGTTCATCAGACAAATGGTTTCTGAAAGAAAGCAGAAATCGTGCCGGAAAATTAAGTAATGTGATTTCAGTGGCTTGGGATAATTTTGTGAAAAAACTGTTTTATTTGAAAGGAATGGGCTGTTGTATTCGGTGGGTTTTTGTTAAAAGCCGGATAAATCAGACCGATCAGACCGATTCGATCCATCAGACGGATCAGAGAAATCCGATTGATCAGATCGATGGGCCTCATCAGGCCGATTTGATCGATACGATGGATCTGATACTGTTAAATATGAAAGTTTTTGCCCGTTTCAAAGGCGCTATTTCCCCCGTTGGAGTCTGCAACCGGCATTTTTGAGGAACCACCTTTGGACGAAAACGAATTTTTCCGCCAAGCAACCCTGCGCATTTCCGGCAGTCTCAACATCGAGACGGCGATGCGGCATTTTTTCGCCTACATCAAGGATTTTATTCCGATTTCGGGGATGTTTTTCTCCCTGTATGATCCGGACCTGCATCTGGGGCGCATGCTGGCCTACATCTGGCCGGACGACCTGCCCAAACCGGGGGATTTCCTCTCTCCGCCCAGGGAGTTCAGGGATTTTCTCAGGCAAAACTGGGACGAGGACGCCCAGGTGCGCATGGTGAACGACATCGACCTGGAGCCGCCCGAGTCGCAGCAGCTTTTTGCCGTCCTTTGGCCCCCGGACACCTCGTTGCTCTCCATGGACCTGGAGCTGGACGCCAGGCGCCTGGGGCGCTTCGTGCTCTTCGCCCCCGGCAAGCACCGCTACCGGCCGGAGCACGCCCGCTTGCTCTCGCTGCTCCACGAGCCCATCGCCGTGGCCATCTCCAACATGCTCCAGCACGAGGAAATCTCCCGCCTCAAGGACATGCTGGCCGACGACAACCGCTACCTGCACCGGCAGATGCACCAGATGACCGGCGACACCATCATCGGGGCCGACTTCGGCCTGCGGGAGGTGATGGAGATGGTGCGCCAGGTGGCGCCTCTCAACAGCCCGGTGCTGCTGATGGGAGAGACCGGGGTGGGCAAGGAGCTCATCGCCAACGCGCTGCATTTCTCCTCCCACCGCAAAGCCAACCCCTACATCGCGGTCAACTGCGGCGCCATCCCCGAGGCCCTCATCGACAGCGAGCTGTTCGGCCATGAAAAAGGCGCTTTCACCGGCGCCATCGCCCGCAAGCGGGGGCGTTTCGAGCGGGCCCACACGGGGACCATCTTTCTGGATGAAATCGGCGAGCTCCCCCTCCAGGCCCAGGTGCGCCTGCTGCGGGTGGTCCAGCAGCAGGTCATCGAGCGGGTGGGCGGCACCGAGACGGTACCGGTGGATGTGCGCATCGTCAGCGCCACCCATCGCAACCTGGAGTCCCTGGTGCACGCGGGGGTTTTCCGGGAGGATCTCTGGTTCCGGCTCAACGTGCTGCCCATCATGATCCCGCCCCTGCGCCGGCGCATCGACGACATCCCGGCCCTGGTGCGCCATTTCATCGAACGCAAATCCCGTGAGCTGAAGATCGGCACCCTGCCGTCCCTGGCCCCCGGCGCCCTGGAACGCTTGCAGGCCTACCACTGGCCGGGAAACGTGCGTGAGCTGGAAAATCTCGTGGAGCGAGCCCTTCTCCAGAGCCAGTTCGCCGGCCGCGACGGGCTGCTGACCTTCCCCGACCTGCCCGCCGGACCGGCGGCCGCCGACAGGCGTTTTGCAGGCAAGGACGGCGGCCCGGTGGAAAGCCTCGACGCGGTGATGGCGGCCCATATCCGCCGGGTGCTGGAAAAGACCGGCGGCCGGGTGGAGGGGAAAAACGGCGCCGCCGAGATGCTCGGGCTGCATCCGAGCACCCTGAGGGCGCGCATGCGCAAGCTCGGCATCGCCTTCGGCCGGCGGCGCATGGCGGGTTGACAGCGTCCTCGCCCACCACCGGCGCGATCCTTATTCAAAATGAGTTGCGGCTGCTTTTGAGTTTTCCGGATTATTTTCCGCCGTCTCGTTTTGATGAAGCAGATGGATTCCCCGGATTAGGTTCAGGCAGGCTCTGATCGGGGTCGGGAATGACGGAGGATGGCCGGACGCATCCGGCATTCTTCAGCAGCCCGTCACCCCGGGCCATAGGCCCGGGGTCCATGTCGAAGGGCTGAAGATTTCCGGAAATTTTTCAGTCAATTGCGCCTATTCGCAGACGAGGGTCGCGAACCCCTTTCCATCCATGGCGAGTCAGTGCGCCTCGGCCCAGTTGGCGCCCCAGGCCACGTTGACCTTCAGCGGCACCTTCAGATCGAGGATTTTTCCCATCACATCGACGACCATTGCCGACAGGTCGTCTTTTTCCGCCGGGGGGGCCTCGAGAACGATCTCGTCGTGCACCGAGAGCAGCAGGGCCGCCCTCATGCGCCGGGTCTGGAGCAGGGCGTCGACCCGGATCATGGCCAGCTTGATGATGTCGGCGGCGGTGCCCTGGATCGGGGTGTTGACGGCGGTGCGTTCGGCGAACTGGCGCACGGCGCTGTTGCTGCTGTCGATGTCGGGCAGCAGGCGGATGCGGCCCAGCAGGGTGCTGGTGCGGCGGCTCCGGTGGGCCTCGGCGATGGTCTCGTCGATGAAGCGTTTGACGCCCTGGTAGCGGGAAAAATAGTGATCGATGTAGGTGCGGGCCATCTTCTGGCTGATGCCCAACTGGCGCGAAAGGCCAAAGGGGCTCATGCCGTAGATGATGCCGAAGTTGATCGCCTTGGCCTGGCGGCGCAGGTCGTCGCCGATCTGCGCCGGCGGCAGGTCGAAGACCTCGCTGGCCGTGCGGGTGTGAATGTCCTCGTCGGCTTCGAAGGCTTGGATCAGGATCGGGTCCTGGCTGCAGTGGGCCAGCACCCGCAGCTCGATCTGGCTGTAGTCGGCGGACATGAGCGCAAAGCCCTTCCGCGGCACGAAGGCCGCCCGGATGCGGCGTCCCTCCGGGGTGCGGATGGGAATGTTCTGGAGGTTGGGATCGCTGGAGCTGAGCCGGCCGGTGGCGGCCACCGTCTGGTTGAAGGAGGTGTGGATGCGGCCGGTTTCCGGGTGGATCAGTTCCAGCAGCGAGTCGGCGTAGGTGGACTTGAGCTTGCCCAGGGTGCGGTGGCGCAGGATCTGGGCCGGCAGCGGGTGATCGGCGGCCAGGGTGGTGAGCACCTCCACGTCGGTGGAGTAGCCGGTGCGCTTGCGGGTTTTTTTCTGGGTGGGCAGGCCGAGTTTCTCGAAGAGGATGTGGCCCAACTGCTGGCCCGAGTTGATGTTGAAATGCTCGCCGGCCAGGCGGTAGATCTCCTTTTCGATCCGGGCCATCTCGGCCTCGAATTCCCGGGACAGGTCCTCCAGCACCCGCCGGTCCACGCCGATACCGGTCATCTCCATCCGCGCCAGGACCGGCACCAGGGGAATTTCCACCGTAACCATCAGGGCGTCGAGGGCTTCTTCCGCCAGCCGTTTTTCCAGCTCCCGGTAGGCCATCCAGGTGATGTCGGCATCCTCGGCGGCGTAGGCCGTGGCCTTGTCGATGGTCACCTGGTCGAAGGTAACCGCCGAGGCGCCTTTGCCGGCCACCTCCTGGTAGGAAATGGTCTGGTGGTCGAGAAAGTCCAGGGCGATTTGGTCGAGATTGTGGGCCCGCTTGGAAGGGTTGAGCAGGTAGGAGGCGATCATGGTGTCGAAAACGATCCCGTCGAGGACGACGCCGTGGCGGGCCAGCACGATGAGATCGTACTTGATGTTCTGGCCCACCTTGGCGATGGCCGGGTTTTCCAGCAGCGGCCCCAGGGCTTCGAGCACCGCCTCGCGGGACAGTTGCGCCGGCGCCCCGAGATAGCGGTGGCCGCAGGGGATGTAGTAGGCCTCGTGGGGGCGCATGGCCACCGAGACCCCCACCAGCTTGGCCCGCATGGGATCCTGGCTGGTGGTCTCGGTGTCGATGGCAAAGATCCGGGCCGCTTTCATCGCTTCCGTCAGATCACGCAGCCCTTCGGGGGTGGCAACGGTATGGTATCGCTTCTGCTTGCGATCCGTTTCCACCGGAAACATCTTTTGAAGCTGGGAGAACTCCAGTTCCTTGAACAGCACGCCCAGGTCGGCGGCATCCGGGGCCGTGGTGCGGAATTGGTCAGCATCGAATTCCACCGGGGCGTCGGTGCGGATTTCCACCAGCTTGCGGCTCAACCAGGCCTGGTCCTTGAATGTTTCCAGTTTCTCGCGCTGCTTGGCCGAGCCCACTTCATCCAGATGGGCGTAGAGGGATTCCATGGAGCCGTGGGTGCGAATCAGTCCGGCGGCGGTTTTTGGACCGATGCCCGGCACGCCGGGAACGTTGTCGGTGCTGT
>JAQVTF010000233.1 GCA_028700185.1 Desulfobacteraceae bacterium
CAGCACCACGTGGTCCACCAAGGCACTTCGGGTCGCTTCGTCCAGCAGGCCCCATCCACGGGTGCCGGGACCGTGCCGGGTTTCCACCAGCCCGAGCATGACCTCGTTGACCCGAACCTCGGGGGCTCCCAGCCGTGCCCAGGTCTCGGTGAGGATGGCGATGGCCCGATTGGCGGCGGCATAACCGTCGTTGAAAAGCAGGCTGGCCGGCCCGCTGCGGCCCACCAAAGCCGCCACCGAGGAAAGATTCACCACGACGGCGTCCCCGGCCGCCTTCAGATGGGGCAGGGCCGCCTGGAACATCCAATGCTTGGCGTCCAAGGTGGTGCGTTGCTCCAGGTGCCACTGGGCCGGCACATAAGGCCCATGCACCACCGGCCATCCCCCTCTTTCGATGTTGTTGATCAGGATGTCCAGCCGCCCGAACCGCGTCATTACGGCATCCACCACCCCGGCGGCCGCCTCCGCCGCGCGCAGGTCGGCCTCGATGAGCAAATGATCCACCCCGCCCGCTGCCAGATCCCGGCGCAGCGGGGGCAAGGCTTCCGGCCAGTCGAAATGGGTCAACGCCAGCTTGCAGCCCGCTTCGCCCAAGGCCAGGGCGATCCCCCGGCCGATTCCCTTGACCGCGCCGAGGACCAGAGCGGTTTTCCCCTCGAGATTCATGGGTTGCTCCTGGAAAGACTCATAAAACAGGACTGGGAGGCCCCATCCGATCCAGCGTTCCGATGATTTTTAGCCGACGGGCATCCCGGGCCCTGGGCGGGCGGTCCCCTGGAGCAGCGCCGCCACCCAGCGATAGGCGAAGGTGAGCAGCGCCTCATCATCGTCGGCCAACCGTTCACATTCCGTGGCCGAGGCGCTGAGGGGATCACCGCCCGGGCGGGACAGAATTCTGGCCCGAAACCGATCCAGATCATAGAGGGCCTGCCCCACCAGCTGACTGTGGGCCAGGGAAAGGGGCCCCGGGCAGGCCCGGCGCTTGATGGCAATGACCTCCACGAAGGGGTCGTTCATGCGGTGATAGGGCACCAATCCCTGGTCCTGGATCCAATCGGCCACGCGTCGCCGCCGGCCGCTGCCGTGGCCGAGGCAGTGCGGTTCCTGCAGCAGGGCGAAGTGCTCGGTCCGACGACCGGTTTCGGCGCAGCGGCGGACCGCACGGGCCAGGGGATAGAGCCGGCAAGCCGCCGGCCGATCCGGGTAGACGCCGCAACCGGCGGCTCCGACAAAGGGACAAGCCATGTTGCGCACCGGATCGAGGCGCAGCGTCGCCACAGGCAACCCCGTTTCCGGCCCCTGGTGAATCCGGGCATAACGTTCCAGAAAGGTCCCCGAGGAAAGTTCCAGGTGGCGGCAAAGCCGCAACACATCGTAGGGATAGAGGAAATGATTCAGGTCATGGCAGCAGGCGTTGAAGCAAGGGATTTCGGGATGACAGGTGAAATCGAGCCAATGATCCATTTCAACGGGCGTCAGTTGGGGTTCCATGACGGGTACTCGTATCATTTCTGGCGTCGGTGTCAACCACCATCAGATCCCTTCATCAAAATCGTCTTCATCCGGACAAAGCCCCACATGTGGGGGGTGTTTCAGGTCTTTTAGTCAAGATATGGACACCTTCCCCAACCGTGGGTCACGGGACTTTCAAAAGGCCAAAAAGGCTTGACAAGCTATAGGTCGAGTGGTAAAAATGCAATTTGATTGCGAGAATTATATATCTAAAATTACAGAGAATTTTCACAAAATGAGCTGAACCCTTCCTTTCGGAGGGGAGGCGTATCTTGCGCCGGGACGTGACATGACATTCACCGGCCCGCCGGAGACATCACGTTTCAAACGAGACGGCAAGGGTTGTCATCACCATAATTACCTATGACGGCGAAAGAGAGGAGGTGTCACGCGAGCAAAAAAACATCTGCAAGCGTCGGTGAAGAAGTCTACGCAATTATCAACTGCAATCAGGAGGTATGCTAAATGCCAAGTTTCGTCATTCAGGAAAAATGTGACGGCTGCAAGGGCGGCGACAAGACGGCCTGTATGTACATTTGCCCCAACGACCTGATGGTCCTGGATCCCAACGCCATGAAGGCCTACAACCAGGAGCCGGATCAGTGCTGGGAATGTTTTTCCTGCGTCAAAATCTGCCCGACCCAGGCCATCGAAGTGCGCGGCTACGCCGACTTCGTGCCCCTGGGAAGCTCCATCATGCCCATGATGGGCACCGAGGACGTGATGTGGACCTGCAAGTTCCGCAATGGCGTGGTCAAGCGCTTCAAGTTCCCCATCCGGACCACTCCGGAGGGCGCGGCCAACGCCTATGACAACCTGCAGGGCAAGGATCTGGACAGCGAGCTGCTCAGCACCGAAGAAGCCGATGGATTCGCCATCCCCAGGCCCCAGGCCTTGGTGTAATCCAAACCGATCGGTCCATTCGGAAATTTTCCTTTCCGCATTCACAAGCGATTTTCTTTAAGGAGGAACAAATATGGCATTACCGAACAAACCCCTCGGAGAACTCAAGGCGGTCAAGGATCCGGAAGTTGAAGAGCGCGAGGTGGACATTCTCATCGTGGGCGGCGGCATGGCAGCCTGCGGTGCGGCCTTCGAGATCAAGAAATGGGCCGGCGACAAGAAAATCCTCCTGTGCGACAAGGCCGCCATGGAGCGCTCCGGCGCCGTGGCCCAGGGCCTTTCGGCCATCAACACCTACATCGGCGAAAACTCCCCCGACGACTACGTGCGCATGGTCCGCAACGACCTGATGGGCATCGTGCGTGAAGACCTGATCTTCGATCTGGGTTGCCATGTCGATGACTCGGTTCATCTGTTCGAGGAATGGGGACTGCCGATCTGGAAGAAAAGCGCCGAGGGCAAGAACCTCGACGGCAAGAAGGGTCAGGCCATGGGCACCCTCAAGGCGGGCGCCACCCCGGTACGCACCGGCAAATGGCAGATCATGATCAACGGCGAGTCCTACAAGCGCGTGGTGGCCGAAGCTGCCAAAAAAGCCCTCGGTGACGACAACATCCTCGAGCGCGTCTTCATCGTCAAACTGCTCCTGGACGCCAACGTCGAGAACCAGATCGCCGGCGCGGTGGGCTTCTCCGTGCGCGAGAACAAAGTCTACATCATCAAGTGCAAGACCATGATGGTGGCCTGCGGCGGCGCGGTGAACATCTACCAGCCGCGTTCGGTGGGCGAAGGCAAGGGCCGCGCCTGGTACCCGGTGTGGAACTCCGGCTCCACCTACACCCTGTGCATGCAGGTCGGCGCCGAACTGTCGATGATGGAAAACCGTTTCACCCCGGCGCGTTTCAAGGATGGCTACGGCCCGGTGGGGGCGTGGTTTCTGCTGTTCAAGGCCAAAGCGCTCAACGGTCTGGGCGAAAACTTCGCCGCCTCCGACGCCGCCAAGAAGGAACTGGAAAAGTACGCGCCCTACGGCACGGCCACCATCACCCCCACCTGCCTGCGCAACCACCTGATGCTCTTCGAGATGAAGGAAGGCCGCGGCCCCATCATCATGGACACCGTCACCGCCCTGGCCGAACTG
>JAQVTF010000070.1 GCA_028700185.1 Desulfobacteraceae bacterium
GTATCGCACCCAAGATCTTGCCGGCACTCAAGCGCGGCGGATTCACGGATGCCTTCCTGGATAAGGGCCGCTTCAGGGATTTCCTCACCACCGTACCCGTGCGGGTGATCCTCACCGAATCGGCCCCGGTGCTGGGGGCGGCCCGGGTGGCGTTGGCCTGGGAAACCGAAACGTAACCTGTCAATAGGGTGAATCGCCCGGACCTGCCAGCCGCATACCGGTGATCCTTCAAATCGGCATGGCCGGTTGGCGGCGCCGGCCACCGCCACGGACACCCCGGCTGCACCCGACAAAACAAGAAAGGCCGTAACCCTTTCGGATTACGGCCCATTCTTTTCTTTGGTGCCGAAGGGGAGACTCGAACTCCCACGGACGTACATCCACTAGACCCTGAACCTAGCGCGTCTACCAGTTCCGCCACTTCGGCACACGGAACAACCTGCGACTATGAAAAAACGTTGATTTCGTGTCGAGGTTGCTTTAACTAAAGTTTTTTACATTTTCTGTCAAGCCGAAATTCAAAGCCGCTTTCACTTCTTTGGGCATACAGTCATGATACTGATTGAAGATATTGAAAAAATTAAAAAACCTTTCCCAAGCGCCGTCTTGACCATCGGGAATTTCGACGGGGTCCACGTCGGTCACCAGGCGCTGTTTCACCAAGTGATCGAGGAGGCGACCGCCCTGGGCGGCACCTCGGTGGCCATGACCTTCGAGCCGCATCCGCTGCGGGTGTTGAAGCCCAACGGGCATCCGCCCCAGATCACGGTAAACGCCCAGAAATTGGAGCTCATCGCCGGCACCGGCATCGATGTCATCATCTGCGTCCCGTTTACCCGGACCTTCGCCGCCATCGACGCCCGCACCTTCGTCTCCGACATCCTGGTGCGCCGCATCGGCATGCGGGCCATCATCATCGGCAACGACTACACCTTCGGCCGCCACCGCGAAGGCAACATCGACCTGCTCCGCCAGATGGGCCGGGAACTGGGGTTCCAGGTGCAAGTGGCCGACTGGATTCGCGCGCCCCAGGCCATCAAGGATCGCATCTCCTCCACCAAGATCCGGGAGCTGGTGCAGGCCGGAGAAATGGAACGCGCCCGGTATATGCTCGGCCGCTACTACCAGATCCGCGGCAAGGTGGTGGCCGGCCGGCGTCGCGGGGGCGCCCTCCTGGGGGTTCCCACTGCCAACATCATCCTGCAGGACGAGTTGTGCCCACCAACGGGGGTCTACGCCGTGATGGTGCAAATCGGCGAAACCCGCCATCCCGGAGTGGCCAACATCGGTTACAGCCCCACCTTCGACGACCACGTCTTTACCGTCGAAGTCCACCTGCTGGATTTCCAGGAGGATATTTACGACCGGGATATCCGCGTGAACTTCATCCGCCGGATCCGCGACGAAATCCGTTTCGACCGGCTCGAAGCCCTCTCGGACCAGATCAGGCAAGACATTCAAACCGCCAGGCAGATCCTTGCCACCACCTTGTCCTGACGGCCCCAGGCGCCGGGACCGCTCCCCATCGCCGAGGATCCACCGTTTTGAATGATCCACTCCCGCAGCCGCCGCCAGCCTCCGGCGCCCGTTCCATGGTTTTGCCCCTGCTGGCCGGGGGGACTGTTTCGCTGCTGGCCCTATACCTGGCGTTTCGCAACGTTCCCCTCACCGAGTTGGGCGCTTATCTTGCCAGCGTCGACTACCGCTTTCTCTTCCTGTCCCTGGCGATGGTGGCGGGGCTCCAGGTTCTCAAGGCGCACCGGTGGCGAGTGATTCTGGGAGCGGTGGTGCCGGTGGGATTCACCAGCGCCTTTCACCCGATGATGATCGGCTTCATGCTCAACTGTATTTTGCCCGGTCGCGTCGGCGAGTTGGCCCGCCCCTTGATCCTGGGGCGCCAGCAGGACATTCCTTTTGCCACGGCCCTGTCCACCGTGGTGGCGGAACGGCTCCTGGATACCATCACCATCCTGGCGCTGCTGGCCTGGGTACTGGGGGCCCTGGACCTGGCGGCGGCCGACGCCATTGAATTCGCCGGCTACCGCATCGACGGCGCCCTGGTGGTATCGGCCGGCCGGGTTACCCTCGCGGTGGGCATGGCCCTGCTCGTCGGCATCGGCCTGCTGCGTCTGGAGACGGTGCAGCGATGGATCAAAACCCTGATTC
This sequence comes from Desulfobacteraceae bacterium, assembly GCA_028700185.1. Classification (GTDB taxonomy): domain Bacteria; phylum Desulfobacterota; class Desulfobacteria; order Desulfobacterales; family UBA2174; genus UBA2174. The sequence goes on from JAQVTF010000070.1 coordinate 2,167, forward strand.
ATCGTTTGCCGGACTGGATTCCGGCAATCGGCCCCCACCGCCGCCAGTGGCTCTTCCAGCGGGTGAGCCGCCCGTTGGCCGCCCTGGTGGATCAGGCGGTGCACGGCCTGGCCATCGTGGGCCGCCCCCTGCGCCTTTCGGCGTGCATCGGCCTCTCCCTGGTCATCTGGCTGTTGACGGCCTGTTCCTTCTTTATCCTGTCGGTGGGCTTTCCCGGCATCGATCTGAATTTGATCCAGATGACAGCCGTCCTGGTGGTAATCAGCTTCTGCATCGCCCTGCCCTCGGTGCCTGGATGGTGGGGATTGTGGGAGGCGGGTGGAGTTTTCGCCCTCTCGTTGATGAGGATCGCCCCCGGGCCGGCCGCCGGTTTCACCCTGGTCAACCATGCGGCTCAAATTTTTCCCGTCATCCTCATCGGTCTGGGATCGGCCCTGATCAGTGGGGTGGGCCTGGGTCGCATCGCCAAAACGGCCCGGCGGATTTGATATTCGCAATCGATGGATTATTATAAATGCAACGGTACCTTCGGCGGGTGAAGACCCGATTGCTTGTCAGCGTTAAAAAATTTATACTTAATTGTCTTTATTTGGTTTATTCGATGTTCATTAAACTTTATCATGAGGTTTTATGCCTCCATCGCCAGGATATCTGAAAAATGAGCGTCTTGACCGTATTGACCTACCCGGATCCGTTCCTGCATCGCCAGATGGCACCGGTGACGGATGTGGATGATGACGTACGCCGCATCATCTCGGACATGACCGAAACGATGTATGCCGAGCCCGGCGTGGGACTGGCCGCCACCCAGGTGGGCATCGATCAACGGATCATCGTCTATGACGTCTCCGGTACGGATACGCCCCCCCAACCCCAGGCCCTGATCAACCCCGAAATCGTGACGGCCGAGGGAGAACAGGTGTCGGAAAACGAGGGCTGCCTCAGCGTGCCGGATTTTCGTGCCGACGTCCACCGGGCCTGGCGCGTGGAAGTCACCGGCGTCAACCAGGATGGCCAGTCGGTGAGCATCAAGGCGGAAGGGTTCCCCGCCATCGTGCTGCAACATGAGATCGATCATCTCAACGGTGTCCTGTTCATCGACCGCATCAGTCGGCTGAAGCGCGAACTCTACAAGCGCCGCGTCCACAAGCAGATGAAGCAACCGGCATGAAAAAAAGGCCGTTGCGGATCGTTTTCATGGGCACCCCTGCCTTTGCCGTCCCGAGCCTCCACGCCCTGGCCGAAGCCGGACACCACATTGTGGCGGTGGTGACCCAGCCGGATCGCCCCAAGGGACGAGGCCGTCGGCTGACGCCGCCGCCGGTGAAGGTTGCCGCGGAGGCACTCGGCCTGGAGATCCTTCAACCCGGGCGCCTCGATGAACCGGACCTCGTGAGGGTGTTAACCGACGCCGGAGCGGATTTTTTCGTCGTGGTGGCCTACGGGCAGATCCTCCCGCCCTCTCTTCTGCGCCTGCCGCGCCGGGGGGCCGTGAACGTGCATGCCTCGCTGCTGCCGCGCTACCGCGGTCCGGCCCCCATCAACTGGGCCATCATCAACCGGGAGCCGCAAACCGGCGTCACCACCATGCTGATGGACAGCGGGCTGGATACCGGCGCCATTCTTCTGTCATCCGCCACCCCCATCGCCGCCGACGACACCGCCGCCACCCTTTCGGCACGATTGGCCGATATGGGGGCCCAACTGCTCTCCGAGACCCTGAAGGGGTTGGCGACGGACAAGCTCACGCCTCATCCCCAGGATCCGGCCGCCGCCAGCTACGCACCGCTGCTCCACAAGGCCGACGGCCGCATCGACTGGCACCGGCCGGCCGAAGCCATCGAGGCGCTGGTGCGGGGGCTCAACCCCTGGCCCGGAGCGTTTACGTTCTGCGACGGCCAGCGGCTCAAAATCTGGCGCGCCCACCCCGCACCGGAACAAGGGGCCGCTCCGGCCGGTACCGTGTTGGCCGGTTTCAGCGAGGAGTTGCGGGTCATGACCGGCCGCGACGCCCTCTGCATCGACGAGGTGCAAGGCGCTTCGGGCAAACGTCTGCCAACCAGCGCCTTCCTCCGGGGAAACCCCATCGCTCCGGGAACGGTTCTGGGCTGATGTCATCCCCCGCCCCAGATGCCCGGATCATCGCCCTTGACCTGCTTCATCGGCTGGAAAAGAGCCCCCTGACCCTGGATCGATTGATGGAGCAGACGCTGGAGGCCCATCCGCTCCTGGATCAGCGGGATCGGTCCCTCGTTTTCGCGCTGGTCTACGGCGTGCAGCGCTGGCGCAGCCGCCTGGACCACGTGGCCGCCGGGTTCACCCGCCGTTCCTGGCACCAGGTCGATCCCACGGTGCGCAACATTCTGCGCCTGGCCCTCTTTCAACTTCTGTTTCTCGATCGCATTCCGGCCCCGGCCATCGTTCATACCGCCGTGGACCTGGCCAAGAAACGGGTTCCCCGGGCCGCCAATTTCGTCAACGCCCTCCTGCGAAGTCTCCTGCGCCAGGGAGTGGACAGCGTCCTTGCGTCCCCGCCCCGGGACCCGGTGGCGGCCCTGGCCCTTGAAACGGCCTTTCCCCCCTGGCTGGTGTCCCGCTGGGTAGCCCGGGATGGTCTGGACACAGCCCGCCGGCGCTGCCAGGCCGCAAACCGGATTCCCCCGCTGACGGTCCGCATCAACCGCCTTCAGACCCGCCGCCACCAAGCCCTGGCCGCCTGGGGCGCCGCGGCAGTGGACGTCTCTTCCACCGAAACTTCTCCGGACGGCATCACCATCGAGTCCTTCCGGGGACCGATCCAGAGTCTGCCGGGCTACGATGCGGGTTGGTTCCAGGTCCAGGACGAGGCGGCCCAGCTGGTTTCCCTGTTGGCGGCACCACAGTCCGGACAGCGGATCCTGGACGCCTGCTGCGGCCGGGGGGTCAAGACGGGACACCTGGCCGCCCTGGCCGAAAACCGGGCGGACATCGTTGCCACGGACAACGACCCCCGCAAGCTGGCCGACGTGGAGGTCGAAATGCGGCGCCTGAAGGTTTCCGGCGTCCGGTGCGCGGCCGTGGACTGGCTGCGCGAGCCGCTGCCGGACGGCGACATCTTCGATCTCGTCCTCCTGGATGCCCCCTGCTCGGGGCTGGGGGTCATCGGCCGCAACCCGGACGCCAAATGGCGCCGCCAACCGAAGGATGTCGCCCGCCAGGCCCGCCGGCAACTGGCGCTGATGGACGTGCTGGCACACCGGGTCCGTCCCGGCGGTGTTCTCGTCTACGCCGTGTGCAGCCTGGAACCGGAGGAGACCGACGCCGTGGTTGCCGCCTTTCTGGCACGGCATCCGGCCTTCGGCATCCAGCCCCCCCGGATGCATCTGCCGGCTCCGGCCCACCGCCTGGTACAACCGGACGGGGCGGTCCGCATCGATCCGGCCATGGAACCGATGGACGGTTTCTTCATGGTCCGGTTGCTGCACCACGGCGTTTCGGAGAGACTGTATTGAAAAGCCGACCTCGATCCACTATAAGGCGGCCAGATTGCCTCCTGCCCGCCCGGAACCTTTTCGGGTAATTCCCAACCTTGCTCCCGACGACTTCGTCGCCGGCTTTCAGAACAAAGGAACCGCCTCTTGGAAACGTCTCCCCGCATTGCCCCGTCGATTCTTTCGGCCGATTTCACCCGTCTCGGCGAAGAGATTCGGACCGTTGTCGACGCCGGTGCCGACTGGATCCACGTGGACGTGATGGACGGCCACTTCGTGCCCAACATCACCTTCGGCCCCTTGGTGGTGGCGGCGGCGCGACGCGCCACGGATCTCTTTCTCGATGTCCACCTGATGATCGCCGCCCCCGAGCGCTACATCGCCGATTTCGTCAAGGCCGGCGCCGACTTGATCAGCGTGCAGGTGGAAGCCTGCCTGCATCTGAACCGAACCCTTCAGCTCATTCGGGAAGCCGGAATCCAGTGCGGCGCGGTCCTCAACCCGGCCACCCCCCTGGAAACCCTCGAATGGATTCTCGACGACCTGGACGTGGTGATGCTGATGAGCGTCAATCCCGGTTTCGGCGGCCAGTCGTTCATTCCCAACACCCTGGAACGGATCCATCGCCTGCGACGAACCATCGAGCAGCGGGGTCTGGAAACCCTCATCGAAGTGGATGGCGGCGTCAACGCCGATACCATCGGCTCCATCGCCTCGGCGGGAGCCAACGTCTTCGTGGCCGGTTCGGCCATTTTCGGCAGCAGTGACTATACCCGCACCATCTCGGAGCTCCGTCGCCGCGCCGCCGAGGCAGGAGACTGACCGGGACCGCGACGGATGACTTCCACCGATGGCGCCGATCTGACCAAACGGGCCGTGGCCGCCGCCCTGAACCTCTTGGCCCGCCGTGACCACAGCCGTCAGGAGCTGGCGACCAAACTGGGTGCCAGGGGATTCGATCACGCCACCTGCCAGGCCGCGCTGGAACGCTGCCGGCAGTTGGGATACCTGGACGATGCCCGCACCGCTGAAATCATGGCGGCGGCCCTGCGGCGCCGGGGACTGGGCCTGCACCGCATCCGGGCCCGACTGCGGGAAAAGGGCATCGCCGGGGACATCATCGACGCCCTCACCACTGTCGATGCCGACCCGGATCGGGCACTGGCGGCGGCCCGGGCCGTATACGAACGCCGGCGGTCCCACTTCGAACGGGAAGGCGACTTGCAGCGGCGGCGCGCCAAGATTTATCGGTTTCTGCAATCCCGAGGCTTTGAAACGGAAACCATCCACCGACTGCTCACGAAAAAATGATCGCCCCTGCCGGATGCCGTGGCCGGCTTGTCAAGCGTTCATCGACATTGTATAGACCACCTGTTTGACCAAGACGGCGGCCGCTTCTGCCGTCCGGCATCCGCCCAATCCGCGGGAAACCGTTATGCACGGCGATTTTCTCGACGAACTGCTCGGTGCCCTGGACCGCGTCGGCCCCTTGGACCATGAGCGGCTCAAAGCCGTCCTGATCCTCGGCGGCTGGCCGGAGCAGACGCAGAGCCTGCGCTATCTCGCCGACAACCACCAGAGAATTCACGAAGAGGCCGGTCTCGTTTTTTCGGCCGTGGCCGTGATCAACAATTCTCGAGTGGTTCAGTGGCGCCTGGAGGGCTGGCGCAGGTGGTTGAACCGTTTGGTGGTTTATCCGATTGAAACCAAACGGCCCCCCGGGGACCGGTTGCTCCATCGACTGCGCCGGGATGCCGCCATCACCGGCCTGATGGCGGCATCGCGCAAGTCGTACACCCTGTTTGGAATGCTGCGGATCGAACCGGCGCAACCGATGGCGGCTACCTGCGAGATCCGCCCGGTAATCGCCCTGCCCGGGCTGAATGTCGGCGAGTTGGCGCAGGTAAAAAAGTTTGAAGCCGAAAACCGTCTCTTTACCTGAAACCTTTTTCATTGGATTTCATCCCACCGCCCATGGCATCCGACTCGACTTTTACCCCATCGCATCGCCCCGCACCGACCCGGGCGGCCGATGACCTGCTCGCTTACGCCATCGACCGTCAGGACATCAAGTGGTGCCTGGCGCATCTGCCTTCCAAAAGCTCCCCTCACCTGGCCCGCATCGACTCCGAGTTGCAAATGCTCAAGATCATCGCCGTGGGATGGGGGCTTACCCACCGCCTGGTGGACAGTCCACTCAAGGCGCCGTTCCAGGAGGCCTACTGGAAAGCGGTGCAAGATTTTTCAGTCCGCTTTTCAGAGACCACCGCTTTGCTCATCGGCCAGCGTATCGACTATTTTCAGACAATCAGGGACCGCCTGAACCTTTATCTGGCCGCGGTCAGGGACCTGGTTCCCTCGGGAGGGGATGCGGGCCGTATCATCGGGATCACCCTGGCTCGACTTTGCGACTGTGGCGAGGACCTGCCCGTGGGCATGGCCGCTGCACGGATCTTCAACAGCGCCTTGGCCCGGGTTGGTGAATACCTCACAGCGACCGGATCCCTGCCATGACGGATAAATAGCGTTGCCGACAGAAAACTTTTGTGAGAAAATAATAGTATCTACTTTCAAATACACCAGATCAGAACGCTGCCGGGTCCTGGTTGAAATGAGGTTTTTTTGAGCGACGAAAAGTTTTTCAAATATCTCACCACCCCCATTGGCATGATGGAGTTGTGTGCCAACGCAACGTCCCTTCGCGCCGTGGAATTCGTCGATCACCCCCGATACCTCAGCCAGACCACGCCGCTGCTGGAGGAGGCCGTCGTCCAGCTCAATGGCTATTTTCACGACCAACGACGCCTCTTCGACCTGCCGCTGTCCTTCGATGGCACCGCCTTTCAGATGGCGGTCTGGCAGGAACTGCTCGAAATCCCTTATGGCTGCACCGCATCCTACCAGGACATCGCCCGCCGGCTGGGCCGGCCCAGGGCGGTGCGGGCCGTGGGGGCCGCCAACGCCCGCAACCCCATCACCATCGTCGTGCCCTGTCACCGGGTCATCGGCACCAACGGAAGCCTGACCGGTTACGCCAGTGGCCTATGGCGCAAGGCCTGGCTGCTCGAGCACGAGGGCTGCAAACAGATCCAGACCAATCTTCACAAGCCCCAGTGGGTCCAACCACAATGAGCAAGACTTTTTTCTACCGCTTATTTCGCATGGGCCGCTTGCCCCGCCAGGAGCGTGAACGTTTGGCCGCCGAAGGTCTGGAATGCCTCGTGGAAGGCATTCCCATCACCATCGCCTGGCGCCGTTTCCGCCAAGTGGGCCACCGCATCCACGCGCACCAGCAAAACGCGACCGGGGCGGTGGCCATCACACGGGAACGTCTGCTGGTCTATGCCTTCTCGAAACGGGTTTTGGACATCCACCTGAGCGACCCCACCACAGACCGGGTGACGATCGGCTGCCCGAACCCCGACACCCTGTCGATCCGCCTCGAAGCCGGGGACTTCAACCCCGATGCCCGCGGACAAATCACCTATTGGCTGATGACGGCCGAGGCGGCGACCCTGGCGAACCTGTGGCGACGCCGCGAAAAGGCGGATGCCCGGCCGTAAAACCGCAACTTGAACAGGCCAGGAACGCCGACATGAATGCCGTAGTCATCAAGAAGGGACGGGAAGCCAGCCTGCTCAGGCACCACCCGTGGGTTTTTTCCGGTGCCGTGGCACGACTGGTGGGCAAACCGAAACGGGGAGAAACGGTGCGGATCCAGGCGGCCGACGGCCGCACCCTGGCCGTGGGCGCCTACTCCCCGGATTCCCAGATCCGGGTCAGGCTTTGGGATCATGACCCGCAAACGGCCATTGACGCCGCCTTCTTCCATCACCGCCTGGAAAGGGCCATCGCGTGGCGCGGCCGTCTTCCCCAACTACGGGACACCAATGCCTGGCGCATCGTCAACGGGGAAAGCGACGGGTTACCCGGTGTGGTGGTGGACCGCTACGCCGATTTTGCCGTCTGCCAATTTTTATCCGCGGGGGCCGACCTCTGGCGTGAAGAGATCGTGGCCGCCCTGCGCGCGCAGCTTCCGATCAAGGGAGTTTTCGAGCGTTCGGATACCGACGCCCGGCGCAAGGAGGGCCTGCCTCCTTCGATGGGGCCGATCTGGGGCGTGCCGCCGCCCGAGCTCATCGACATCACCGAGGGACCGCTGCGGTTTCAGGTGGACGTGCAAACGGGCCACAAGACCGGCTTCTACCTGGACCAACGGGAGAATCGGCGTCTGGTCGCCGCCTACAGCCCCGGCGCGCACGTACTCAACGCCTTTGCCTACACCGGCGCCTTCGGTCTCTGGGCCCTGGCGGGGGGAGCGGAAACCGTTACCCACCTGGAGGCTTCCGCCGATGCTCTGACCCAGGCCGATGTCCACACGGCCCTCAACGGATTCGATTCCGCCAAGGTCTCGCTCATCACCGCCGATGTCTTCAAACAACTGCGCATCTACCGGGACCAGGGCCAACGCTTCGATCTCGTGATCCTCGATCCGCCCAAATTCGCCGCCGCCGCCGGCCAGGTTTCCAAGGCGGCCCGAGGGTACAAGGACATCAACCTCCTGGCCTTCCGTCTGTTGCGCCCCGGTGGCACCCTGTTCACCTTTTCCTGCTCCGGTCACGTGGACGGCGCGCTGTTCCAGAAGATCGTCTTCGACGCGGCCCTGGATGCCGGCTGTACGGTTAAAATTCTCCACGACCTCGGTCAGGCACCGGATCACCCGGTGGCGTTGAACTTTCCCGAGAGCCGCTACTTGAAAGGGTTTGCCGTGGGCATCGAAGGCTAGTCCAACCGGCGACTAACCCTCTAAGGCTTCACGCATCTTGGCGGACAAGAGCTGAATGGAAAAGGGTTTCTGGATAAAATGCACGCCGGGGTCCAGAACCCCGTGGTGGGCAATGACATCGGCGGTATAACCGGACATGAAGAGGCATCTGAGTCCCGGTCGAATTTCTTGCAACCGCTGGGCCAGCTCGCGTCCGTTCATCTCGGGCATCACCACGTCGGTGACCAGCAGGCCGATCTCGTTGGCATGCTTCTGGGCCAAGGAGATAGCGTCCCGGGCGGTGCCGGCGCTCAGAACCCGGTAGCCCAGCTTCTGCATCATCATCCGGTCCAGATTGAGTAGCTTGGGTTCATCTTCCACCACCAGCACCGTTTCACCGCCGGGGGTGGTCTGAACCGGCTCCAGGCCGCCAGGTCCCTCGGCCCGTTGCGCCCGCCGTTCCCGCGGCAGGTAGATCTTGACGGTGGTCCCGAGACCCGGCTCACTGTAAATATTGATAAATCCGCTGTTCTGCTTGACGATCCCGTAAACGGTGGCCAGCCCCAGGCCCGTGCCCTGATCGACCCCCTTGGTGGTGAAAAAGGGCTCGAACAGGTGGGACTGGACTTCCAGGTCCATGCCGCAACCGTTGTCGCTGACGGTGAGTTGAACGAAGTCGCCGGCAACAAAACCGGTGTGGGCGGCGCAATAAACCGCATCGATGACGACATTTTCCGTCTTGATGACCAGGTATCCGGAGCCGGGCATCGCGTCCCGGGCATTGACGCACAGGTTGGTGCAGATCTGGTCGATCTGACTCGGATCCATGTAGACCGGCCAGAGGTCTTCGCCGGGCTCCCACGCCAGCTCTATATCCTCACCGATGAGCCGCCGCAGCATGTTGAGCAAACTTTCCACCGTTCGGTTGAGATCCAGGATCGCAGGCGCCACGGTCTGCTTGCGGGCGAAAGCGAGCAGCCGCCGGGTCAGGTCGGCCGAGTGCTGAGCGGCCTTGTGAATCTCGTTGATATATTCATGGAGCCAATCCTCCGGTGACAGCCGGCTTAGCGCCATCTCGGCATACCCCTGGATCACCCCGAGCATGTTGTTGAAATCATGGGCTACTCCGCCGGCGAGGCGTCCCACGGACTCCATTTTCTGGGCCTGGATGAGCTGGGCCTGGAGACGGTCACGCTCCTTTTCGGCGTTGAGTCGGTCGGTGACATCCCGCGAAATGCCGCGAAATCCCACGGCTTGTCCGTTCTGGTCGTGGATCAACGAGACGGAGACTTCGATGGTGCGGCATTGACCGTCCTTGCGCCGGACGTCCCAGCACAGATCCTTCACCGGTTCGCCGGTTTTGAACAGACGGGTATACGCCTTGTAGATCTTCTGCCGACTGTCATCATCGGCGGCGTAATCCCGGTAGTTCAGGCCGATCATTTCCTCGATTCCGTATCCGATTTGTCGCGAAGCGGCCGGGTTGACAAAGGTGAACCTGCCGCCCAGATCCACCTCGTAGTACCCCTCCTGAATACTTTCGAGGATGATGCGGTATCGGGTCTCGCTGTCCCGGAGGCGGGCTTCGGCCTCTTTCTGGGCGCTGATATCGCTGATCACGCCGATGGATCCCAAGTACGTTCCCGTCGCGGGATCCTTGCGCGCGCAGGCCCCCACCAGGGTCCAAACGGCGGTGCCGTCTTTTCGCTGAAGCAGCAATTCGTAGCGTTCGCTGGTGCCCGTCGCCCGACGCATTTCAGCGGCAATGGCCAGGTTCCGATGCGCCGGCAGCACGAATTCCTGCCAGCCGCGACCCAGCATCTCGGCTGCGGCATACCCCAGCAGCTTCGCCAGGGCGAAATTGACAAAGGAGATCACCCCGCGGGTGTCGGCAAACACGATGCCCTCGGTGGTGTTTTGGACGATGGTCTCAGCGCAATCCTCCGGAAGCGTGCGCATCCCGTCCCGGCGCCGTTGGTCGATGAAATGGTCAGTCATCCTTGCAAGCCTTGTTCTTTTACACCGTGCAGGTCCCGCCTTGGGCAGGGCCGTGGGGTCGGACGGACAACGATCCGATTTTCTTGTTGGCGGTTATCCGTTTTCCGGCGAAGCCTTTTTCAGGGGCAGTACGGAGCCCTTCTCCGGAGGCGGTGGGACTAAGAGGGATGGCTCATCGGGCCTCATTCCGGCCAGTTCGTTGAGGGCGGTGCGAATCTCCCGGGTCCCTTCGGTGGCCACTTGGCCGATGCGATCGAAGTCCCGTCGCGTCTCGCCGAGGGAAAAGCGTCCCGCCGTGCGCCGGATGAAGTCGGCCACCCGCGGTCGCACCGTCTGCCAGGTATCGCGACGGGTTTGGCTTTCCAGGGAGACCAACTGGTCCGGATCGGCCAGGATTCGCCGTTGAAAACGACGGAACAGATACCGGTGCACCAAGGCGATCCAGCCCGACGCGGCCAGCACGGCCGTGGTGCCGCCTACGGCGCCGGCCACCATCGGATCGCCGATCCCCCCACCGCCAACAAAAATGAGAACCCCCACGGCGACGGCGCCGGCCGACAGGCTGTAAACCAAGGCCCTTACCAGGCTCCGCAGACGAAAACCGCGCAGCCGGCGGCGGTAGGCCACCAGCGCGCTCAACAACAGCGCCAGGCGATCGGCATGGGTCTCGATGAAAGCCGCCAGATGGTCGAGCCGATACCGGGGGGCCTCCTGGATGGCTCGTCGCAACTCCTCACGCTGATTGTCGAGGTACTGGAGGTATGAACGGCGGGAGCCCTCCGTTCCCCCTTCGGCCGCTCGGGGCGAATAGGTGAGCCGGATGGGCGGAATGTCCTTACGCCCGGTCATTTGGGAAAGGTTCCAGCACAGGGTGCCGTACACCCGCAACAGATCGTTGAGGGAAGCACAGGCGTCGATGCGGTTGAGAACGAAGAGGATCCGATCCTCGAAAGTGTGCGCCGGCAGGGTCTCGCGCAGGCTGTTGTAAACCTCGCGCACCGTTCCGGGATTGTGGGGATCGAAGAGCATCAGCACCAGATCGGCGATGTGGGCCAGATCGCCGATGACCTGTTGGTAATTGTAGCCGCGGTCGCGCTCGGCGACGCTGTCAAGCATGCCGGGGGTGTCGATGAGGGCCATCTGCTTGAGAAAGGGCGAATTGACTTTCTTGAGACGGAAATGGGCGGCGAAACGCTGGCCGTGACGTTTGAGATTTTCAAAGGGATACTCGGGATCGTTGAGCAGAAATCGGCCATCGCGCTCCTCGGTGACCCGCACCGGACCAGGCACCTCGTCGTAGGTGATCACGGTGAAGCAATCATCGGTGGGCGCCTGGCCGGTGGCCTGAATCGGCACCCCGAGCAACTCGTTGATCAGGGTGGATTTTCCCGAGGAATAGTTGCCCAGAAACAGCACCTGGGGCCGCCACTTGATGTTGGTTTCCAGGGGTGTCTCGCTGTAACCGTAGCGCAGGGCCACCGGCGAGAGCCGTTCCTGGACCAGCTCGAGCATCTCCTGGCGCAGCGCGGTGATGTAGTTGTCGCGGTACATGTCTTGGTCTCCGTTGGTTTTTTTTCGCGGCGAAGGCCATCGCTACGCTACCAGAGCCCCCCATCCCGGTCAACAGCAATGCGGCCCCTTGGTGCCGTCTTGACGCTGACCGGGATCTCAAGGTACAAAAACAACAAGCTCATGCAAATCTCCTGTGACGACATTGCGCTGGCGTTGGTCGGCGCCGAAACGCCGATCTTCGCCGCCCTGAATTTCAACCTGAAAGGGCCGGGATTTCACGCGCTGTTCGGCCCGTCCGGGGTGGGCAAAACCACCCTGGCCCGCCTGCTCATTGGTCAGATGCGTCCTGACAGTGGCGGGATCCGTATCGAAGGGTGTCTTCGGCGCCTGTACGCCTCCAATCTCGAACGACT
>JAQVTF010000071.1 GCA_028700185.1 Desulfobacteraceae bacterium
CCTGCTGCCCATCGCCATCGCCATGGTGCTGTTCAACGGCCTCGACCCCCTGGGGCTATTCCTGAGCATCGGGGTCTTCTACATTCTTTCCGGGGTCTATTTCGGCATCACGGTGCCGGTCCAGCCGATGAAGGTGATCGGCGCCTACGCCATCGCCACGGCCATGAGCGCCGAGCAGATCCTGGCCTCTTCCCTGCTGATGGGCGCTTTTCTGCTGCTCATCGGCATCACCGGGGCCATCGATCTCATTCGCCGCATCACACCCAAGGCGGTGATCCGCGGTGTTCAGCTGTCCACCGGGGCACTGCTCATCGCCGGCGGGGTTCGCTTCATGATCGGCACCTCCAGCTTCCAGGTGCTCCAGAAGGTGGCCGAGCCCCACCTGGCGGTGCAGGCCATCGGCCCGATTCCCATTGGAGTACTGATCGGGGTCATCGGCGGCCTCGTCACCCTCCTGCTCCTGGACAGCCGACGCTTTCCGGCCGGGCTGGTGGTGGTGGCGGGCGGGTTCACCTTGGGCTTGGCCCTGGGGGCGAGAATGCCGCCGGAGGGCCCGGGCCTGGGCCTGCACCTGCCGCGATGGCTGCCGTTCGGATTCCCTTCCGAGGCCGATTTCACTTTCGCGCTCTTTGCCCTGGTCCTCCCCCAACTGCCCATGACGTTGGGCAACGCGGTACTGGCCTATACGGACCTGTCCAGGGAGTATTTCGGCGGGCACAGCGGCCGGTTGACCAACCGCAAGGTATGCGTGAGCATGGCCCTGGCCAACTTCCTGAGCTTCTGCCTGGGGGGCATGCCGCTTTGCCACGGGGCCGGGGGCCTGGCGGCCCACTACCGCTTCGGGGCCCGCACGGCGGGCTCCAACCTGATGATCGGGGGACTCTTTGTGGTACTGGCGCTACTTTTGGGAGAACGCATCGTGGCGGTGCTCAACCTGCTGCCCATGGCGATCCTGGGCATCCTGCTGGTCTTCGCCGGGATCCAGTTGGCCGTCACCATCATGGACCTGAACCGGCCCAAGGACTATTTCGTGGCCACCCTGATTCTGGGCATCACCCTGGCAAGCAACCTGGCCGCCGGCTTCATCGCCGGAATGCTGGTCGCCTGGATGTTGAAATGGGAAAAGCTTTCCGTCTAGAAAGCGCGGAAACTTGAGCAGAAAGCCGCGCGCGACGGCTCGTGGCAAGGCGCCAGCGCGGCGGCCCTTTAGAGGAGTTTTTTGTATATGTCTTTCCGGTGTCCAACCTTTACGACGAGGATGACAAGCCGATCTTCGAAAATCTGATACACGATGCGATAATCGCCAGAGTGGACCCTGTGAAACGGATTGTCGCCTTTCATCTTCGTCATCGCCGGGTCAGGCAAATTCTCGGCGAGGCGATCTATTCTATTTTTGATTCTACGCAGGTCTTTATTTAGAAGCCGTTTCAGGCGCTTCAAAACGGCCGGCCTGAACTCGACTGCATGTTTCACGGATCAGAACCCCAATTTTTTCCAAAATTCATTCGCCGCAATGTTTTCACCCGGCTCCTCAAGCGCTTTCTTCGCCTCTTGAATGTCGCTGTAATCCTCAATTAATTGCAGCAATTCAAGCTCTTCCATGGAAATTAGCGCGGCAATTTGTTCACCCCTGCGGGTCAGGATAATCGGCTCTTTTCCATAGGCAACCTTGTTTACAATTTCCGCGAGTCTTTTTCTGGCTTCGGCGGTGGAAACGGTATTCGGCATATCAGCCCCCTTATGTACAATTGGTACAAAAGATACCGGCCATGCCAATCGGTGTCAAGGAGGATGCAACGAATCGCTGTAGGAGTGGCCATTGCTTCGCTTACCGTAATCCTTGGATAGAGCAAGGAAGAAATCGGTGATTGCTGCCGATCCGGATCCCTATGTTGCGCCAAATATTACGATCATGGCCGGATCCGCATTTAGGTGGCGTCTCCCCGGATGGCACCGCCTACAGCGCCAAGGGCAGGCTGCGGTGGAGGGCGATGCCTGCCAGATCGATGGCCGTGTCGTAGACCAGGGCCTCCACACCGTTATCCAGGGCGTGGCGCAACGCTCTTCCATAATCCGGATCGATCCGGTCCGCCGGTGAGAAACACCCGGCATCCATGCGCTGGACCAGGTAAAAGATGACGGCACGATGCCCCGCCCTGCGCAGTTCCACCAGGGATTCCAAGTGCTTGCGGCCCCGGGCCGTGACCGCGTCGGGAAACAGGGCGCGGCCTTCTTCCACCAGGGTGCAATTCTTGACCTCGACGAAGGTCTGGCGGCCTTGGGTGTCGGTAAGGCGAAGGTCCAGGCGGGTGTGGGGCGCCACCACCACCTCGGTCTGAACCGTAAGGTCCCCTTGGAATTCGGGAACCGTACCGTTGGCGGCGGCCAGGGCCACCAGCCGGTTGGGCACCAGGGTGTTGACGCCCACCAAAGAGGCGGGCATGTCAATGAGCTCCCAGGTGTACCTGAGCTTGCGTTTCGGGCTGTCGTGAAAGGACAGGTAAACCGGCCGGCCGGGCTCGGCGCAGCCGATCATGCGGCCCGAGTTGGGGCAGTGGGCCGTTACCGTTTCGCCGGTGTCGAGACGCACGTCGGCCAGAAAACGCTTGTAGCGCCGGATCAGCCGGCCGGGAGTCAGCGGCGGCCAGGCGATGCGGGGGAAGTCCAAGACAGGGGCGTCGGGTTGTCGGTTCTTGCCGTTAATTTCCAGCACCGGATTCCTGCGTATTTTTCAACTTCCCCGCCACGAAATCCCAGTTCACCAAATAGTCGAGTACGCTGCGGACGTAATCCCCTCGCCGGTTCTGATAGTCCAGATAGTAGGCGTGCTCCCAGATGTCCACGGCCAGCAGCGGGACAAGCCCATGGGCAATGGGCGTGTCGGCGTCGGCCGTGGTCATCACCGCCAGATTTTCCCCGTCTTGCACCAGCCACACCCAACCGCTGCCGAAGTGTGCATCGGCGGCGGATAGAAATGCGTTTTTGAATCTGGCGAAGGAACCGAAGGAGGCGTTGATCCGTTCGGCCAGGATCCCTTGGGGAGCCCCGCCACCCTCGGGCTTCAGGCACTTGAAAAAAAAGCCGTGGTTCCAGGCCTGGGCCGCGTTGTTGAACAGAGCCTTTCGACCGGGGTCACCCGCCATCGCCCGGATCAGGTCTTCGGGGCCATTGCCGCCGAATCGCCCCCCCTTGGCCAGTTGGTTGGCCTTTTTCACGTAGCCGCCATAGTGGGCTTCGTGGTGCAGGCGCATCGTGTCGGCGCTGATAAACGGCGCCAAGGCGTCCTGGGGATAGGGCAGCGGTTCCTGGACAAAGACCGGCGCGTCGGCACCGCTGCAGTGCACCATGAACAACACCGCCGCGGCGCAGATCGATAGAAGCGCAAAACGGGCCTTGAATGGTTTGTGGATCCGGTTCGAGCGGGTCATGGACGGGCCTCCTTTGGCAGATTAAGACGCAATTTTTATCTATTATGGCGCGCTTGCTGCCGTCTATCAAGATTTCCCTTTGATCTTGATTCATCCCCAGGCTGCCTTATGGTCACTCAGCGGCGGCACGGGAAAAAACCTGGGGCCGGCGAAAGATTTAAAAATTCAAACAAGTTTCAAGGAGGGCCATATGAACGAATATCCCAACGCCGTGACCCTGCACGGCAATCCGATGACCCTGGTGGGCGATCCCATCCAGGTAGGCGACACCGCCCCCGACGCGCCCCTCATCGACAACGAGATGAAACCGGTGTCCCTTTCCAGCTACCGGGGCAAGGTGGTGGTCCTGGCCACCGTCCCCTCGCTGGACACCCCGGTTTGCGACATGGAAACCCGGCGCTTCAACAGCGAAGCCACCAAACTGAGCGATGACGTGGTGATTCTGACGGTGAGCGTGGACCTGCCCTTCGCCCAGAAACGTTGGTGCGGCGCCGCCGGCGTGGACCGGGTCATCACCCTGTCCGATCACCGCGAAGCGGCCCTGGGCCGGGCCTACGGCCTTTTGATCAAGGAGCTGCGTCTGCTGGCGCGCGCTGTGTTAGTCCTGGACCGCGACGGCATCGTGCGCCACCGGCAGTTAGTCAAGGAAGTGGGGGACGAACCCGACTACGAAGCCGCCTTGGCGGCCGCCAAGAACCTGGCCTAGGGCGATCCGTGGCCATTTCTCCCGGATCTGTTCATGCCGGGAAAAGGATCGGCAGCAGCCAAACAATAACCAGCATCGTGACGATGGTCACCGGCACCCCGAGCTTGAGATAGTCGCTGAAGCGATACCCGCCCGGCCCCATCACCAGCAGATGGGCCGGGTGGGACAGCGGACTGGCGAAGCTGGCCGAAGCCCCCATGGCCACGGTCATCATCAGTAGATGGGGTGAAATCTGCAAACTGGTGGCGGCACTCAAGGCCACCGGGGCCATCAGGACCACCAGGGCCGCCGGGGGCACCACCTGAATCGCCGTCACCGTAACGAGGAAAAGCGCCGCCACCACCCAGCGCGGCCCCAGATGGCCCACCACGGCGATCAATGCTTCGGCCCCCATTCTTGCCACACCCACGTTTTCGATGGCTACCCCCAGGGGAAGGATGCTGGCGATGAGAAACACCACCTTCCACTCGATGGCGCGATAGGCCTCGTCCATGCTCAGGCATCCGAAGAGTACCATGAGCGCCGCACCGGTCATGGCGGCGATGGCAATGGGTGCCAAACCCAGGATGGCGCTGAGAATCACGGCGATCATCACCACGGCGGCAACAGGCGCCTTTTCCAGGCGCGGTGCCCGGGTGGCCTCTCCATCGAGAACCAAAAAATCGGGATCCCGGGCCACGGCCTCCAGGTTGCGACGGGAGCCGTAGACCAGCAGCGCATCACCGAACTTCAGGGCCATGTCCTGGAGCCCGTCACGAAGGACATGGCCCTTGCGCCAAATCGCCAGGACGCTCAGGCCGTAGTGGTCGCGAAACAACAGGTCGCCCAGGGTCTTGCCGGCCAGGGTGGTGCGCGGGGAAAGCAGCACTTCGGCAACCCCGACATTCTGGGACTCGAGTTCGGCGGCCAGCCCGGGAGACGGCGGCGTCAATTCAAGCGCTTGAAGCCCTTCAAGCACCTCCAGATCCCGGGGCGAGCCTTGGAGCACGAGCAAGTCACCGGCCTTTACCGTCTCTGTGGGCCAGGGCATACACAGATACTGCCCGTCGCGCTGAATCCCCACCACCGTCAAACCGAAGGCGTTGCCCAGCCGGCTTTCCACCAGATTGCGTCCCGCCAGCACCGATCCGGACGGCACGCGCACCGCCAGCAGGGCTTCATGGCCGTCTTCGATCCTGCCGGCGGCCTCCGCCGAAAGACGATCCAAGCTTTCCACCAGCCCCGTTTTAGCCAGGAGATCAAGGGCCTCCGGCTCGGCCCGCATCATCAATCGATCACCGGCGGCAAGCCGGTGGTGGCGCAAATGGGTCACCAGGGCGCCATCCTTCTGCATTACCGCCACCACATGCACCCGGTGCTGGCGCCGCAGTCCGCTGGTCAGCAATGTTCCCCCCACCAGAGGGGATAAAGCCCCTACCACCGCTTCCGCCATGGCCAGATTGGGACAAGCCATCCCGTCGATGGCCTCCATCGGTTCGATGCGCAGGTGTTCGTGGCCCCGAAAGGACTGCAAGTGCTCCGGGGTCCCGTGGACGATGAGGGTGTCTCCGGCCTGCAAAACATTCGAAGGACGCGGCGCCAGGATCAATTGCCCGTTTCTGACAAAACCCAGGACGGTGAGGCCAAGGGCCGAGCCCAGTCGGCTTTCCACCAGGTTCCGCCCGACCAGGGGAGACCCGGAAGGAATATGGAGGCTGAAAATGTGGGTCTCAAACTGGTAGAAGGTTCCCACCGCGGCCGGATCGCCAGGGGCCCGCGTGCTGCCGCGGACCGGAAGCAGGTGGCGGCCCACCAAAACGACAAAAACCGTGCCGGCCGCCACGACGGCCGCCGTGATGGGCGTGAATTCAAAAATACCGAAGGATCGCAGGCCGGCTTCGCGCAGTGCATCGGCCATCAGGATGTTGGGGGTGGTGGAGATGGCGGTAAACGGACCGCCCAGCATGCACCCCAGCGCCAGGGGCATCAGCAGCCGGGAAGGCGGCCGGCCACTGCGCCGGGCCAGTTCCATGGTGGACGGCAACAGAATGGCCGCCACCGTCACGGTGTTGATCAGGGCCGAGAGCAGGCTGGCAACGATCATCAGCACGGCCACCAACAGGGCTTCACTCCCCTTGGCAAAGCGCTGCAAGGGCCTGCCGAGCCAGTTGGCGATACCGGTGCGCGTCAGCCCCGCCGACAGGATGAACATGGCCCACACGGTGACCACCGCCGGGCTGCTGAAACCGGCCAGAGCGTCCCGGGTCGAAACCAGGCCGGTCAGGGCCAGGGCCGAAAGGACCAGCAACCCCACCAGGTCCACCCGCAGCCATCCACTCACGAAGAGGATGAAGGCCGCGGCCACGATCACCAGGAGGATCCACACCGATAGCGTCACGACACCGTCCTTGGTTCGGTCATGAAAAGCGCCGGAAAAACATCCGTCTTTCCGGCAAGCCCAGAAATCCCCCGCTTCGCACGGAATGATAGTTCGGAATGTCCTACGAACACGTCGTTCTTTGAACCCAAAAAGAGCGCGCCAAGCGAGCGGTTTCTTCCGGCGCGGTGAAAGTGGCCATATCCCCCAGCATCACCTCGAACCCGGTGAAATCGCTGCGTACCCAGGGCGCGTAGTTGCTGCGTACCGTCATGACGACGCGCAGCTCCTGGTCGTCGGTACCGTCCTCAAGCAGCAGCAGACCAAGATTATACCCGTTGCGTCCCAGGCTGCGGTAGAATTTCTGGGCATTGAGCACCCCTTCCGCCAGATGACGCCAATCCGCCTCGCAAAGTTGATCCAGACGGGTCATCTCCGGCAAAATGCCCCAGATTTCAAAAAAACCCTCGGGGGCGAAGGCTGCCAGCCACTGCCAGGCGCCGGTGGCGCCGATGAGCCGTTCTCCCGCTCGACTTTCACATTCCAGGTAATCGGAAAACAGGCGCACGCCGAACCGACGGCGGTGCCCGGCGGTCCGCTGCCGCAGAAAGCGCTGGTGGTTGGCCGGCCGACGGTCGGCCTGGATCTGGAAGTGGGGATGGACCCGGATTTCCACAGGGCGGTCGGCAATGGTGCCGTCGGGCAACTGAACGCGGGCGCAGAATCGTTCCCGTTCAAACGAAAGCATCGTTGCAATCCCTTGTTGGGCAATGGCGCCGGACGCGGGGATCTTCTCCGGTCGGCGCCCTGTTCACCTCGATCCAGTCGCCTTGAACCCAGTGCGCAGCAATGAATCACGGCTGATCATCCCCTTGAAGCGGCCATCCGCATCCACCACCGGCAGGCGTTTGAGGGACTTTTCGGTGATCAGGGCCACCGCTTCCTCAATGAGGGTCTCTTCCCCCACGGTAATCAGATCCGCGGTCATCACATCGGCGGCCCGGGTGGATTCGAGGCATTGGGACAGACCGTCGGTGCAGGCATCCTTTTCAACGACCCCCTTCAAACGGCTCAGCACCCCCCAGATCCCCGCCTCCCGAGGCTTGAAGTACCTCAGCAGGTCACGGTCGGAGATCAGACCGAGCAGTTTGCCGCCCGCGTCCACCACCGCCACCCGCTGGATATCGTCGCGGTCGATGACGCGGATCACCTCGGATACCGGCGTATCCGGGCCGACGGTCTGGGTGTCCCGGCGCAGGATGTCGCCCACTTGCTTGAGATTCTTGACCTCGACCTTCTGGGCGGCAAAGGCCTTCCAATCCGGCGCCGCGTGCATCACGGTACGAAAGATGTCCAGCCGCGAAAGTATGCCCACCAGGCGCCCATCCGAATTCACCACCGGCAGCCGCTTGACCTCCTTGGCGAGCATCTTTTCCACCGCCTCGGACAGGGGGTGGTCCCGGCCAATGGTGATGACCGGTGTCGTCATCACCTCGGATGCGCTTCTGGAAGCAAGCTGCGCCAAAACTTTTTCGCGCTGATCGGGGTCGCTTTCGGCCAAGAGCCCCAAGCGCAGCGGCAACTGGGCCCGTGCCATGAGATCTCCCTGGGTAATCAGGCCCACCGGCCGGCCCTGGCCGTCCACCACCGGCAATCCTGAAAAGACCGACGAGAGCAACAGGCGGACAACATCGTTCAGAGAAGAATCGGTTGTCACGCTTTTAGGCGAGGCGGTCATCACGTCGCGGACGAGAAGCCGCCGTGGGAAAAAGGCGTTGCGGGTTCGATGGCTGAGGACTTTCAGGTCGTGCAGCGCCACGATCCCTTCTTCCACCATGCCGTCCAGGCCTTCCAAGACACGTTCGATCTCCCCCGCCGGTACCACGATGAAAATCCGTACCGGCAGGTTGTAGGACAGCACCTCCAGCTGCACCGTGGCCGCCTCACCGCTTTCATCGCAGCCGGCGATGCCCCGGGTGACAATGCAACGGGCGGCGATCTTCAGGTCGCGAACGTAATCCACAACGGCCTCGGCCAGCGGCTGGCCCCGGTGGCGCGCACCCTCGCTGGTAAAGATTTCGATGGCCTTGTAATTCAACATGGCAACCCCTCCCTACCGCAGACCGCCGACACGCATGCCGATCACCACCAACGCCAGCCCGCCAATATTGTTTACCAGGATGTTGGCCAGGGGCTGCAAGGCCAAACCGAGACGCCCGGCGTTGACCGTCTCCAACGCGAAGGTGGAAAAGGTGGTCAACGCGCCCAGGTATCCGGTCACCAGCAACAGGCGCAGATGGGGCGTCAGAAACCGGGCCCGGTCGACCAGGGCGAAAAGCAGCCCGATGAAAAAACAGCCGAGCAGATTCACGGCCAACGTGCCCCAAGGAAAATGGGAGCCCCAGAGTCGGGCCGCCAGGAGGCCGATGCCGTAGCGCGACACCGCCCCCAAGCCGCCGCCGATCATCACCAGCAACACCTTGTTGAATCCCGGTTCTACGAGCCGCCACGTATCGGCCAGCGGTTGCGCCCATGCTCCCATTTCGGATCAAGCCCCTTCCCTTGCCGTTGCGGTTTTTCCTTGCCGGCGTCACTCCTTGTCTCCACACGCCGGACTCGGTATGAAAAACTCAAGTTCAGCGGTGGGGTGGATTCCATGATAGTACAAATCGTGGCGGTAATACAAAGGGCCTTGGATCCGCCCTATTTTGAAAAGTCGCTGGCCGTATCGGCTCCCGGGCAAGAAGCCTGGAGGGTTTGCCGAAAGTCACCTCCGGCACGGAGAAAAACTTCATCCCAATGCGGGGTAACATGGTAAAATTCATAAAAAAAGAAAAAATCCGGCACCGCGCTGGCGGCAGCAAGGTGGGACTGTCCCCGGGGGCGATGGTGTTTGTCGGCCAACGCAAAATGAGCGCGGTGCGCGTCGATGTCATTAAATACGCAGAAGGGGCCTTCGATGAAAGGGAAGATGTCTCCGTCAAGGAATGCCGGGATACGGCCAAGACCGCCGGGGTGACCTGGATCAACGTCAACGGCATCCACGACATCAGCCTCATCGAGGCCCTGGGGAAATGCCTGGACCTGCACCCCTTGACCTTGGAGGACATCGTCAACACGTCCCAAAGGCCCAAAGCCGAGGTGTTTCCGAACTACATCTACGTTGTTTTGAAGATGACCACCTTCAACGAAGCTCGGAACCGGATCGAGATGGAGCATGTCAGCCTGATTCTGGGGGACCGTTTCGTCATTTCCTTTCAGGAGGACGAGGGCGACCTCTTCGATGCGGTGCGCGAGCGCATCCGGTCCGCCAAGGGCCGCATCCGCCAGATGGGCGCCGATTACCTGGCCTATGCATTGATGGACGCCGTGGTGGACCACTACTTTCTCACCGTCGAGCGCATCGGCGACCGCATCGAGGATTTCGACGACCGCATCCTGGCCGATCCGAAGCCGGAGGACCTCCAGGATATTCACCGGTTCAAGCGCGACATCCTCGGCCTGCGCAAGGCGGTCTGGCCCCTGCGCGAAGAAGTCAGCACCCTGGAAAAAACAGAGTCCGCGCTGATCCATCCCGAGACCAGGGTGTTCCTGCGCGACCTCTACGATCACACGATCCAGATCATCGACATGGTGGAAACCTTCCGGGACATCCTCGGCGGCATGCACGACACCTACCTGTCGAGCCTGAGCAACCGGATGAACGAAGTGATGAAGGTGCTGACCATCATCGCCACCATCTTCATCCCCCTGACCTTCATCGCCGGCGTCTACGGCATGAACTTTGAGCACATGCCGGAGTTGCAATGGCGCTGGGGTTACCCTCTGATTTGGGGCGTCATGCTCGCCGTCGGTGTTGGCATGCTCTGCTACTTCAAGAAGAAAAAATGGTTCTGAAAAAAACGCCCGCGATCCTCGTCGCCAATGCCCCACCGAACGTCTGTTCCGGTAGGCGTCATCAGCCCGAACCCGGGCGCTTGTAAGGGGGGACTCCATCCCTGATGATGCTTTTTAGTGGTAGTTGAACCCGATTACCAGTTTTCTCCCAGCAGTTCGAACCAGCCACGGGGCTTGACGCAGGCCGGGCACTTTTCCGGTGCCGCAAACCCCGTGTGCAGGTAGCCACAGTTGCGGCAACGCCACACCACCGGCTCTTTTCGGGCAAAGACCCGTTCGGCCGTCAGATTGGCCGCCAGATCCCGGTAGCGCTTTTCGTGCTGCTTTTCCGAGATGCCGATGGCGTTCCAGGTGTCGGCGGCCCGGGCGAACCCCTCCTCTTCGGCCACCTGGGCAAAGCCCGGATACAGATCCTGGTGCTCGTAACGCTCCCCGTCGGCGGCGGCGAGTAGGTTTTCGCGGGTGGTACGAATGACACCGGTGGGAAAACTGCCGGTCACCTCCAGTTCGCCGCCGTTGAAAAACTTGAAGAAGCGCAGGGCGTGCTCGCACTCCTGGTCGGCCGTCTCTTCGAAGATGGCGGCGATCTGGATGTATCCCTCCTCCCGGGCCCGGCGGCCGAAATAGGTATAGCGATTGCGGGCTTGGGATTCGCCGGCAAATGAAAGCAACAAGTTGCGGGCCGTCCGGCTCTCTCTGAATTTTCCCACCGGCGGCCTCCTACTCTTCGATCTCGATGGCGTTGGCGTCGCACTCCTCCGCCGCCTGCCGCACCAGGGCTTCGTATTTTTCCGGGATCACGTCGAATTTAACCTTGGACAGCAACTCATCTTCATCATACTCGAACACCTCGGGGCACAGTTTGTTGCAGTTGCGGTCGCCCATGCACTGACTGGTCACGGTCGCTTTCATTTTAGTCTCCTTTGGTTCGGGTAGAGGGTTTAAACATTTATCAAATTTACCAAATGCCGTTCAGCAAGGCAAACGAATCTCAAAATCCCGGCTGGGAAAAAATGGACACCCCGTCAATCCAGGACGGTCCGCACCTGCCGCCCGTTTCCCGTTGACATCGCCGGTAGCGCCGTATTAGACCCGGCTATCTCGGACTCTGCCAGGACGACCGATGGGCCTGGTGGGCAATCCGGTTTTTTCGCCGCCCCGGCAGCTCCGCCGCCAACAGGAACGGAAGTGACGCCACAAAATGGAAAACCAGCAAAAGCTTGCCATCGAAGTCGAAGGGCTCACCAAGTGCTTCGGTGAAGTAGAGGCCCTCTCCGGGGTGGATTTCACGGTGATCTCCGGTGAACTGTTCGGCTTCCTCGGGCCTAACGGCGCCGGCAAGACCACCACCATCAACATGCTCACCGGCCTGGCGCGACCGGATGCCGGCGCCATCCGCATCGGCGGCATCGATTGCGTCAAAAATCCCCGGGCCACCCAGCAGCGCATCGGGGTGGTGCCGGACGAAAGCAACCTCTACCCGGAGCTCACCGGCTTCCAGAACCTGTGTTTCTGCGCGGCCCTTTACGGCATGGGCAAGGCCCAGCGCCAGGAGAGGGCCCGCGAATTGCTGGCCACCTTCGACCTGAGCCAAGCGGCGGATCGGAAATTTGCCACCTACTCCAAGGGGATGAAGCGCAAGCTGACCATCGCCGCCGGCATCATTCACGCTCCTGAGATCCTGTTTCTCGACGAGCCCACCACCGGCATCGACGTGGCCAGTGCCCGCCGTCTGCGACAGATCGTCGCCGCCTTGAACCAGGCGGGCACCACCATTTTTCTCACGACGCACTACATCGAGGAAGCCGAACGGCTCTGCAACCGCATCGCCTTCATCGTCTCCGGTCGCATCGTGCGCACCGACACCGTCGCCAACCTGGTACAACCGATCCAGGCCAAACACGTCGTTTGCATCACTTGCGCCAACCCCTTGACCGGCATCCAGGACGAACTGGAAGCGGCATTCGCCGATCTCGACTTCTCCATCCCCGGTCCCGGACTGATCCGCGTGGAAGCCGACCGCCCGGTGCGCGTCGGCCCCCTGGTCCGGTTTCTCGAGGATCGGGACGCCGAGGTCACCGAGGCCCGGGCCATGCGGCCCTCCCTGGAGGACATCTTCGTGCAGATCACGGGAATCGAGGCGAAGGCCATGCGCCACGAGAAGGAAAAAAAGGGAGGCGGACAATGAAGCGCTGGATCGCCTTCTGGAACATCCTGGCCAAGGACATGCGCACTTACTACCTCAAACCGCCCAACATCAGCTGGGGCATCGTCTTTCCCCTGGCCTGGACCGGGATGTTCTTCATCAAGTCGGGAAGCGGCCTGGACAGCATCCCCGCCGTGCTGCCCGGCGTGGTGGCCGTTTCCATCCTCTTCGGCACCACCAGCATGCTGGCGACGGCGGTGACCTTCGAGAAGAAGCAGCGCTCCTTCGAGCGGCTCCTGCTGGCACCCATTTCCCTGGAACTGCTCATGTTCGCCAAGACGGCCGGAGCGATTCTCATCGGCACCATCAACGGGTTCATCCCCGTGGCCATGGCCTCCTTTTTCGCCGACCTTTCCGGGGTGGCCTGGGGCGTGTTCGTTCCGGCGACGGTGTTGATCTCCATCGCTTCTACCTTCCTGGGCCTGTTTATCGCCGTGGCCGTCAGCGAGGTCTTCGAAGCCCAGACCTTTTCCAACTTTTTCCGATTCCCGATGATTTTTCTCTGCGGCCTCTTCTTTCCCATCGAGCGCCTGCCGGTTTTCCTGCAACCGCTTTCCTACGCCTTCCCTCTGACCTACGGGGCCGATGTGCTCCACGGGGCCGTCAATGGCAGCCACATCCTGCCATTTGCCGTGGACCTGGCTATTCTCGGCGCCTTCTGCATCGTCCTGTTCGCCGCCAGCCTGTGGAACATCCAGCGCCGCTGGATCTTGTAAGCCGGCCCCACCCCTAAAAAGGCAAAGATCCAGGGGGTGGACGGGGTGGTCAAGACGGCGCAGGCGTATTATCAACCCTGCGTCACAAGACCCCTTCTTTCAAGTAGGGGATGTAGTGGCGCCTTTCGGCTTAATCCGGTGTATTCTGCTGTTCAATGTACTGGCGAATAATGGAGATCGGGGCTCCGCCACAGGAGGCGGCAAAGTAGCTCGGAGACCACAGAGCCCCTTTCCAGTATCGTTTTTCAAGCTCCGGGAACCGTTGTTTTAAAAGTCTGGACGAAACACCCTTCAGGCTGTTCACTAGGCTGGACACGGGGACTTTGGGCGGATAATTCACCAAGAGGTGAACATGGTCGTCCTCTCCATCGAATTCGGCAAGCACGGCTTCAAAGTCCTTGCAGACTTTTTTGAAGATGCCGCGCATTTCATCCAGGACGGCCTTTGTAAAAACTTTTCGCCGGTATTTCGTCACAAAGACCAAATGAACATGAATATTAAAAACGCAATGTCTGCCTGTGCGGATTTCACTTGAATTTCCCATAGACCAATGTTAAACATATTCCATGCTGATACGCAAGGCTTTTAAATATCGGCTCAAAACAAACCAGCAAATCGAATCCAAAATGGCTCAGTTCGCCGGATGTTGCCGCTTTGTCTGGAACAAGGCTCTGGCCCTACAGAAAGAACGACTGGAAGCCGGTGAGTATTGTTTGCCCTACCCGGAAATGGCGGCTGAACTCTTGAAATGGAAAACCGACCCTGAATCGTCTTTTCTCAAGGAAGCCCCCTCCCAGACCCTTCAACAAACTTTGAAGGACCTGGACAAAGCGCTGAAAGAAGCCTTTGACAAGAAGAGCCCCAAGCGCTTCCCCAGGTTCAAGAAGAAGGGCCTGCACGATTCTTTCCGGTTTCCCCAGGGCTTCAGGGTCGATGGCAACCGGCTTT
>JAQVTF010000234.1 GCA_028700185.1 Desulfobacteraceae bacterium
GGTCAAGAATGAGGTGGCGAAGGCCTTGATTCAGCCCACCGGTGAGCCGAGGCCATCCCGCCGCCGGGCTCCGGCGATGATTAAAAATCTTTATAATCCTTAACTTTAGCTCTCTTTAGTCACTTGTCACTTTTAACTTGTCATTCCGAGCGTCAGCGAGGAATCTGCATTTGGGAACAAGGCGGGAAGTTAAAGGCGGATTCGGGGAGATCCCTCGTCGCTTGCGCTCCGTCGGGATGACAGGTGAGGAGCAGGGGTCACTTTAGCTCACTTTAGTCACTTGTAGTTTCAGTCACTTGTAGTTTTAGCCACTCGTCACTTTAGTCACTTTCTCAGGAGCCTGCCATGTCCAAGATACTGATCATCGGCGCCGGCGGCGTGGCCAACGTCACCGTGCACAAGTGCGCCCAGAATCCCGAGGTGTTTTCCGAGATCCTGCTGGCCAGCCGCACCGTGGCCAAGTGCGAGGCCATCGCCGCCGACGTGCGCCGGCGCACCGGCCGTAGCGTGGCTACGGCCCGGGTGGATGCCGACCGACCGGCGGAGGTGGTGGCGCTGATCCGCGGCTTCGGCCCGGACCTGGTGGCCAACCTGGCCCTGCCCTACCAGGACCTTGCCATTATGGACGCTTGCCTGGAGACCGGGGTGGACTACCTGGACACGGCCAACTACGAGCCGCCCGACGAGGCCCGGTTCGAGTACAAGTGGCAGTGGGCCTACCAGGAGCGTTTCGCCGCCAAAGGGATCATGGCCCTGCTGGGCAGCGGCTTCGACCCCGGGGCCACCAACGTGTTTTGCGCCCACGCGGCCAAGCACCACTTCGACGAGATCCACGAGCTGGACATCATCGACTGCAACGCCGGCGACCATGGCCAGGCCTTCGCCACCAACTTCAACCCGGAGATCAACATCCGTGAGGTCACGGCCCGGGGCCGCTACTGGGACCGGGGCGAGTGGCTCGAGACCGATCCCCTGGCCTGGTCCATGAGCTACGATTTCCCCGCGGGCATCGGCCCCAAGAAGTGCTATCTCATGTACCACGAGGAGCTGGAATCCCTGGTGCTGAACCTGCCGGGACTCAAACGGGCCCGCTTTTGGATGACCTTCGGTGACAGCTACCTCAAGCACCTGGAAGTGCTGGGCAACGTGGGCCTGACGCGCATCGATCCAGTGGACTTCGGCGGCATGAAAATCGTGCCCTTGCAGTTTTTGAAGACCCTGCTGCCGGATCCCGCCAGCCTCGGGCCCAAGACCCGGGGCAAGACCTGCATCGGCTGCCTGATGCGGGGCGTGAAGGACGGAAAGTCGAAGCGCTACTACGTCTACAACGTCTGCGATCACCAGGCGGCCTACGCCGAGACCGGCTCCCAGGCCATTTCCTACACCACCGGGGTGCCGGCCATGATCGGCGCCATGCTCATGCTCACCGGCCAATGGCGCGGCCGTGGGGTGTTCAACATGGAGCAGCTCGACCCGGACCCCTTCATGGACGCCATGAACCGCCACGGACTGCCATGGACCGAGCGTACCTGGAACGACTGAACCCGGCGCGGCTCCCCTCGCCGTGCTTCGTGGTGGACGAGGCGCTGCTGGCGGCCAACGCCGCGGTGCTCGACGGGGTGCAGCAGCGCACCGGGGCCAGGATTCTCTTGGCGTTGAAGGGGTTTGCCACCTTCGCCACCTTCGGGCCGCTGCGGGGCGTGCTGGCCGGTACCTGCGCCAGCGGTCCCTACGAGGCCCGCCTGGGCCGGGAGACCTTCGGCGGCGAGGTGCATGTGGCCTCGCCGGCCTACACGCCGGCGGACATCGAGGAGTTGATCGCGTTGGCCGACCACATCGTGTTCAACTCCTTCGGCCAGTTGCGCCGTTTTTTGCCCCGGGTGAGGGCCGCCGGCCGGCCCATGGAAGTGGGGATCCGCATCAACCCGGAACACTCCGAGGGGCGGGTGGCGATCTACGATCCGTGCACCGCCGGCTCGCGCCTCGGGGTGCGGCGCAAGGACTTTGCGCCCGAGATGCTGGCCGACATCGACGGGCTGCACTTTCACAGCCTCTGCGAACACGACGCCGATGCCCTGGCCCGCACCCTGGAGGCCGTGGAGGAAAAGTTCGGCGCATTCCTGTCCCGGCTCAAGTGGCTCAACATGGGCGGCGGCCACCACATCACCCGGGCCGGCTACGACATCGACCTGCTCTGCGCCTGCATCGCGCGGGTGAAAAGCCGTTACGGGGTGCAGGTGTACCTCGAGCCGGGCGAGGCGGTGGCCCTGAATGCCGGCCTGCTGGTGGCCAGCGTGCTCGACGTGGTGGCCACCGACGCCCTGCCGGTGGCCATCCTGGACACTTCGGCCGCCTGCCACATGCCCGACGTGCTCGAGATGCCCTACCGGCCCGAGGTGATCGGCGCCGGCCGGCCCGGGGAGAAGGCCTTCAGCTGCCGCCTGGCGGGCAAAAGCTGTCTGGCCGGCGATGTCATCGGCGACTACAGCTTCGATGCGGCCCTGCGCCCCGGCGACCGGCTGGCGTTTCTGGACATGGCCATCTACTCCATGGTCAAGACCAACACCTTCAACGGGGTGCCCCTGCCGGCCATCGCCCGCTACGACAGCCGCACGGAGGCGCTGGAGGTGGTGCGGCGCTTCGGGTACGCGGATTTCAAGAACCGGTTGTCGTGAAAAAGTGGGATTTGGTGATTTCAAGTTAGCCGTCGGATCTTTCCGACCTGTCTGACGGGTCTGACAGAAAATGGAAGGGGGGCTCATGCCATCCGACACGTTCACCTTTCGTACCGATGACGGCATCGATATTTTCACCTACCGCTGGGTTCCCGATACAGGTTCGCCCATCAAGGCCGTGGTGCAGATCGCCCACGGCATGGCCGAGCACGCCGGGCGCTACGGGCGTTTCGCCGCGGCCCTGAATGCGAAAGGCTACGCGGTGTACGCCAACGACCACCGGGGCCACGGCCGCACCGCGGGAGATCCGGACGAGGTGGGCTACTTCGCCGACCGGGACGGGTGGTTCAAGGTGGCCGATGATCTGGTGCAACTGACCGGTATCATCCGACAGAACCATCCCGGGACGCCTGTTTTCCTCCTGGGCCACAGCATGGGCTCGTTTCTGGTGCGCACCGTCATCACCCGGGATGCCGGCGACATCGCCGGCGCGGTGCTGTCGGGCACCGGGGGCGATCCGGGGCTGCTGGGCAAGGTGGGCCTCGTGCTGGCCCGGTCCGTGGCGGCCCTCAAGGGGCGCCGCCATCCGAGCCGGCTGCTCAACGCGCTCTCCTTCGGCGGCTTCAACAAGGCCTTCACCCCGGCGCGCACCGAGTTTGACTGGCTTTCCCGGGACGGCGCCGAGGTGGACCGCTACATCGCCGACCCGTTCTGCGGCGCCGTTTTCAGCGCCGGCTTCTTCGTGGACCTGCTCGGCGGCATGGCTTTCCTTCAGCGGCCGGAAAATATCGCCAGGATTCCCAAGGATTTGCCCATCTACCTGTTCTCGGGGGCCGCCGATCCGGTGGGCCACCGCACCCGGG